>NZ_CP076103.1:3308102-3608838 GCF_018732085.1 Lysobacter capsici
GGTCGACAAGCGCGCCATTCACAAGGCGAATTAAGCCGGGAATCGGGAATGGAGAATCGGGAATCGGAAGGAGCGCAACGCGCCCGTCCGGTTCCCGATTCGCTTTTGGGCTTCCCGAAACCCACGCCGCCGCTTTCGCTCTTGCCGTCCCAATTCCCCATTCCCCATTCCCGATTCCCGATTCCCGATTCCCGCCCCCATGAAAAGCATCTGCATCTACTGCGGCTCCAACGCCGGCGCCAAGCCGATCTATACCGAGCGCGCGATGGCGCTCGGCCATCGCCTGGCCCAGGACGGCATCGCCCTGGTCTACGGCGGCGGCAACGTCGGCCTGATGGGCGTGGTCGCCGACGCCGTGCTCGAGGGCGGCGGCGAGGTGATCGGGGTGATTCCCGAGCAACTGGTCAACTGGGAAGTCGCCCATCGCGGCCTGAGCAAGCTCGAGATCGTCGGCTCGATGCACGAGCGCAAGGCGCGCATGTTCGACCTCGCCGACGGCTTCGTCGCCCTGCCCGGCGGCTTCGGCACGCTCGACGAAATGTTCGAGATGCTGACCTGGCGCCAGCTCGGCATCGGCAACAAGCCGTGCGCGTTTCTCGACATCGACGGCTTCTATGCGCCGTTGATGGCGATGCTCGATCGCATGGTCGCCGAGCGCTTCGTGCATGCCGATCAACGCAACGACCTGTGGCACGGCGACGACATCGACGCGATGCTCGGCTGGATGCAGGGCTACACCCCGGCCGCGGCCTCGAAGTGGCTGGACGAGAAGCGCCGCAAGGCCTTGCGTTGACGCACGCGCGCATCGGCGGCCGCGTCCGATGCGCAAGCGCTCGATCCGCAGTGATCGATCCATCGGCGCGCACACCCGCGCATCTGCGATGAGCGGCCTCGGCAGGCCGCCGGGCGACCCCGTATAGTCGGCCCAACCCCAGAAAGGATTCGAGGATGGCCCTCACCACCCGCCGCGGATTGCTGGCCGCCTGCCTCGCCCTGGCGTTGTTGCCGACCGTTTCGCTCGCGGCCAAAGCGCCCCAATCGGCCGCGCGCAGCGGCGATTGCGACCTGGCCAAGGAACTGCCCGCCGACGCCGACGCGCGCAGCCGCCGCATCGCCTGCGACATCCCGGTCAAGTACCAGAGCGACGTGCTGATCGCCGAGAACGTCGGCAGCCTGATCCGCCGCCACGACATGGCCGCGTGGCTGACCAGCGACGAACTGCTCAAGATCGGCGCGTTGAAGGATTTCCCCGGCTTGCCGAAGGGTTGGCTGACCGACGACCGCGGCGACCGCGTCGACGTCAACTACTTCAGCCAGGACGACGACAAGCTGATTTCGTTCGCCCAGTCCAGCCTGCACATGCAGCCGTTCGGCGTGCGCGACACCAAACGTCTGGACCCGCCGCGCCCGGCCAACCCGCGCGAACAAAAACTGATGGCCGCGCAGACCCTGGCGCGCACGCAGAAGCCGCTGTACTGCAGCGACACCCCGCCCAACATCGTCGTGTTCGACGTCGAAGAAGACCACAAGCCGCAGATCTTCGTGTTCATGATGCCGCCGTGGCAGGACGACGACGTGCCGATGGGCGGCTACACCATGTTCCGCATGGACGAAAGCGGCGAGCGCATCCTCGATCGCTACGAACAGACCCACAGCTGCCTCAACTACGACGGCAAGCAACTGGAAAAGGCCGAAGCGTTCTACGTCAGCCACCTGACCTCGGCCGCGCCGACCATGTTCCACGTGTTCATGAGCCTGCAGTACCGCAAGCCGCTGATCGTGTTCACCACCCAGAACCAGCTGCTGTGGAAGGTCGAACTGGGCCGCATCCAGTTGCTCGACAGCGACGACAAGGATTACAAGCGCGCCCGGAAATGGTCGAAAAAGATCAAGTCCGAGCGCGAGGTGGTGCCTACTTCCAGCGATATCGGTTGAGGCGGCGGGAATCGGGAATGGGGAGTCGGGAATCGTAAAAGCCTTGATGCATGCTTTGCTCTTTACGATTCCCCATTCCCCATTCCCCATTCCCCATTCCCGGCCCCAAACCCTCAGCTATCATCGCGCCGTACACCACGAGCCCGCGCCGATGACCATTCCCAGCAGCTTCAACGCCTTCCGCATCCACAACGACGCCAGCGGCTACCGCAGCGGCATCGAACAGGTGACGCTGGACGATCTCGCGCCGGGCGAGGTGGTGATCAAGACCGCGTTCTCCTCGGTCAACTTCAAGGACGCGCTCGCCGGCACCGGCGAAGGCAAGATCTTGCGCAAATTTCCGCTGGTCGGCGGCATCGACGTCGCCGGGCATGTAGTCGCCTCGCGCGATGCGGGCTTCAAGGAGGGCGATCCGGTCCTGGTCACCGGTTGCGGCCTCAGCGAGACCCGCGACGGCGGCTACAGCGAGTACGCGCGCCTACAGGCGCAGTGGGTGATCCCGCTGCCGTCCGGCCTGAGCCTGCGCGAAAGCATGATCCTGGGCACCGCCGGCTTCACCGCCGCGCTCGCGCTGCATCGCCTGCTCGACAACCGGCAGACGCCCGAGCACGGCCCGCTCGCGGTCACCGGCGCCACCGGCGGCGTGGGCTCGCTGGCGCTGGACATCTTCAGCCGCGCCGGTTTCGACGTGCATGCGATCAGCGGCAAGGCCGATCAGGCCGATTACCTGCGCTCGATCGGCGCCAGCCAGGTGCTCGACCGCGACGCGCTGAGCACCGCGCGGCCGATGGAATCGGTGCGCTTCGGCGGCGGCCTGGACAACGTCGGCGGGCCGATGCTGGCCAGCCTGCTCGCGCAGACCGCGCCCTACGGCAACGTCGCCACCGCCGGACTGGCCGCGAGCGCCGCGCTGGACAGTACGGTCATGCCGTTCATCATCCGCGGCGTGTCCCTGCTCGGGATCGCCTCGGCCGGCACCGCGCGCGACATCCGCGACAGCGTCTGGCAGCGCCTGGGCAGCGACTGGAAACCCGCGCACTTGGACCGGATCTGCACCCGCGAGGTCGGTTTGGCACAGTTGCCGCAGGTGTTTGGTGGCATGCTGGTGGGCGGTTCGGTCGGCCGAACCCTGGTCGTGATCTAGTTGGCATTGCAGCCGCGCGCCGCGTCGCTACAATCGGCCGCAGATCCTTGGGGGAAACACATGGCGCGTATTTTGATCGTCGACGATTCGCCGTCCCAGTTGATGGGCATCCGTCGCATCGTCGAGAAATTGGGGCACGAAGCACTGACCGCGGAAGACGGCGCCGCCGGCGTCGAGGCGGCCAAGCGCGAGCTGCCCGACATGATCCTGATGGACGTGGTCATGCCGAACCTCAACGGCTTCCAGGCCACCCGCTCGATCTGCCGCGAGGCGACGACCAAGCACATCCCGATCGTGCTGGTCACGACCAAGGACCAGGACACCGACCGCGTCTGGGGCATGCGCCAGGGCGCCAAGGCCTACATCACCAAGCCGTTCAGCGAGACCGACCTGTCCGAGATCATCGGCCAGCTGCTGCCTTCGGCGGGCTGAACGGGCGGCGCGGGCGATCCGCGCGGTTTCGGGTAGACACGATCCCGGCTTCGGCCGGGATTATTTTTGCGCGCTCATGCGCTCAGCCAGAGTATTTGGCTGGCGTCGGCCGGTTGCGTGCGGCGCTGGGCGCGCGTGCGGGGACGCGATGCACCTGCGCGACCTGCGACTTTCTGGCCCGCGGCGCCGACCTTGCCATCATCACGAGACCGTCCGGCCCGCAGCGCCTACCTTGCCATCATCACGAGATCGTCCGGCTCGCGTCGCACGCGCCTGCAGCCTCCGCGCGGCTACCACGCCCAGGACGCGCCCACCTACCGTCATCCCCGCGAAGGCGGGGATCCAGAGACTTCAGAGCCCTGTCGCGGTGAAGCCCTCGATCCCCGCCTTCGCGGGGATGACGATCAAAAACGGGGCCGCGGACAAACACGGGCCGCGGAGTTTTCGGCTTCATCGAAGCGGCACATCTCCCAGCCGTGAAGCAGCGCACCTGCCAGCCGTCATTCCCGCGAACGCGGGAATCCAGTGACTTGCGCTCCCGTCGCGATGCAACGCGAATCGCGACGAATCGCGGATACATCTCAGCTGCGCCCGCGGCAAAGTCGCTGGATTCCCGCGTTCGCGCGAATGACGGTTCGGAAGTTGCGACACTAACTGACGAAATAAACCGCGCAGGAATCAGACACGCGGGTCAGAAGCATCGCGGCCCTGCGGCGAAGCCACAGCAATCAATCCGACTCGACCGCGCACACGCACCGCGCCACCACGCCACCGCGCACCATCACCTCACCCGCGTATCCGCCCTGCGCGCTCAACTGGCTGATCCGCGCGCTGAAGCCCGCCCCTCACTCCCGCCGCCAATCGTCCCCAAACGCCACCCGCATCGTCTCGTACGCCTCATGCTGCGCATCGGTCTGCGGCCGCGGCGCCAGCACTTCGAGTTCGACGATCTGGTCGCCCGCCGGCGTGCCCGGCAAGCCGCGTCCGCGCAGCCGCAGTTTGCGGCCGGCTTCGGAATTGGCGGGAATCTTCAGGTCGACCGGCCCGCCCAGGGTCGGCACGCTGATCGTCGCGCCCAGCGCCGCTTCCCACGGCGCCAGCGGCAGCACGTGGATCACGTTGCGGCCGTCGACTTCGAACTGCGGATGCGCGGCGTATTCGATTTCCAGCAACAGATCGCCGTGCGTGCCCTGCCCCGCGAGCCGGATCAGCTGGCCCGGACGGATGCCCTTGGGCACGCGCACGTCCAGGGTCTTGTTGTTGACCGAAATGCGCACGCTGCCGCCTTCGTGGACCAACTCCAGCGAGATCGCCAGCTTGGCGCGGGTGTCGCCGCGCGGCGGCGCCGGACGCGCGCCGGCGTTACCGCCGAAGCCGCCACCGGCCGAGCGCCCGCGGCCGAACAGATTCTCGAAGAAATCGCTGAAACCGCCGCCCGCGCCGCCGCCGGCGAAGATTTCCTCGAAATCCGGATTGCCGCCGCCCTGGCCGCCGCCGAAGCCGCCCGGCGGCGCCTGCACTTCATCGCCCGGGCGATAACCGCGCGCACGCAGTTGATCGTAGGCGGTGCGCTTGTGCGGATCGCGCAAGGCCTCATAGGCTTCGTTGACCGCCTTGAATTTTTCCTCCGCGCCGGCTTCCTTGCTGACGTCGGGATGGTACTTGCGCGCAAGCCGGCGATACGCCGTCTTGATCTCGGCTTCGCCCGCGCTGGGCTCCAGGCCCAAAGTTTCGTAGTAATCCTTGAACTGCATCGATCGCTCCGGCGGCGTCGCGCGGCCGCGGCGCTGTCCGCCCAGCCCGCCTTGACGCATCATTAACCCGACAGCATGGCGACTATGACCGCGATTTCAAGTCGTTGACGCGGTGTTTAGACCCGCCTGCCTAGACTCGCACCCACTATCAGGAGAACCCCATGAGCATCCAGGTCGGCGACCGCCTGCCCGAAGTCGTACTCAAGCGCATCAGCCAGGGCATCGAAGCGGTCGACACCCGCGCCCTGTTCGACGGCCGCAAGGCCGTGCTGTTCGCGGTGCCCGGCGCGTTCACCCCGACCTGTTCGGAAAAGCACCTGCCCGGTTTCGTCCAGCATTTCGAGGACTTCCGCGCCAAGGGCATCGAAGTGGCCTGCCTGGCGGTCAACGACCCGTTCGTGATGCAGGCCTGGGCGCAGAGCCAGCACGTGCCCGACGGCATGATCATGCTGTCCGACGGCAACGGCGACCTGACCCGCGCGCTCGGCCTGGAACTCGACGCCAGCGCCTACGGCATGGGCACCCGCGCCAAGCGTTTCGCGCTGTACCTCGACGACGGCGTGGTCAAGCAACTGCACGTCGAAGAACCCGGCGAGTACCGCGTGTCTTCGGCCGAGTACATGCTCGAACAGGTCTGATCGCCGCCGCCGCGGGCCCGGAACGCATCCGGGCCCGGCAAAGACAACCCCGCCGAACGCGGGGTTGTTTGTTTGCGCGAATGGCTCGCTCGGTCCGAGACGCGCTTGCGGATCAGAACGTGGCGAACACCTGATCGAGCCGGTCCATGTAAGCGCGCTTGGCCGAAGCATCGATGAAGCTGCCCTCGAAGCTGTTGGCCGCGAGCTGCCACGCCTGCCGCGCGCCCAGTCCGGTGGCGGCGAAGGTCTCGGTGAAGTTCTGATTGACGTAACCGCCGAAGTAGGCCGGATCGTCGGAGTTGACCGTGGCGACCAGCCCGGCGTCTAGCAGCGCACCCAGGTTGTGCTGGCGCAGGTCCGGGAACACGCACAGTTTCAGGTTCGACAGCGGGCATACCGTCAGCGGAATGCGGTCCTGCGCGAGCCGCTGCATCAGCGCCGGGTCCTTGACGCTCTGCACGCCGTGATCGATGCGCTCGACCTTGAGCACGTCCAGCGCGCTCCACACATAGGCCGGCGGCCCTTCCTCGCCGGCGTGCGCGACCAGGCGCAGGCCCAGTTCGCGGCAGCGCGCGAACACCCGCGCGAATTTCTCCGGCGGATGGCCCAGCTCGCTCGAATCCAGGCCCACGCCGATGAACTTGTCGCGCAACGGCAGCGCCTGTTCCAGCGTTTCGAAGGCCTCGCGTTCGCTGAGGTGGCGCAGGAAACACAGGATCAGCAGCGCGCTCACGCCCAACTGCGCCTGTGCGTCGACGCAGGCGCGATGCAGGCCGTTGATGACCGTCTCGATCGAAACCCCGCGCGCAGTATGGGTCTGCGGATCGAAGAACATCTCGGTATGGACGACGTTGTCGGCGGCGGCGCGCTGCAGATAGGCCCAGGCCATGTCGTAGAAATCCTGCTCGGTGAGCAGCACGCTGGCGCCGGCGTAGTAGATGTCGAGGAAACTTTGCAGATTGCTGAAGGCGTAGGCCTTGCGCAGCGCTTCGACATCGGCGTACGGCACGCTGACGCCGTTGCGCTGGGCCAGGGCGAAGATCAGCTCGGGCTCCAGCGAACCTTCGATATGGATGTGCAGCTCGGCCTTGGGCATGCGGCGCAGCAGCTCGGGCAGACGCTGTGCGTCGATGCGGCCGAAGTCGTGGGTGGTGCTGGTGGCCACTGGATTCTCCCTGTCGGCGCTTGATGTCATGCGAATCGGACGAAAAAACCCCGGTTCCGGCACGGCGGCCGTTTGCGGCCCTATTGTCGCAGGCCCGGCGCTCTTTTGCCGGCGATGCAGGGCATCGCGCACGATCCCCGGTGCGGTCCGCGCCGCAACGACGCATCGTCGGCGCCGCGCGCAGCGCCGTGGCGCCTGCGACGCCGGCCGCAAGCGCGCGCTACCATGCTGCGTCGAACCCGTCCCCCTCGTTTGTGAACGCCGATGCCGACCGACCGTAGCGAACCGACCTTGTTCCGCCTGTTCGGCGCGCCGGTGAGCTTTCACTGGTCGGTGTTGCTGATCGTGCTGCTGGCGCTGTTGTTCAGTCGCGATCCGGCCACGGTGATGAGCGGCATCGCGGCCTACCTGTCGTTGATCGTCGCCCACGAGGCCGGCCACGCCTGGGTCGCGCGGCGCAACCGCCTGCGGGTGCATGCGCTGCGGATTTTTCCGCTGCACGGCGTGTGCAACTACGAAACCGCGCGCACGCCCGGGCAGGAGATCGCGGTCGCCTGGGGCGGCGTCGGCGCGCAGATGCTGCTGTTCGCGCTGGCGATCGCCTTGTCGGTGCTGAGCCCGAACTTGCCCGAACCGCTGCGCTCGCCGCTGGCCGCGATCGTGCTGGTGTGGGGGCCGATGAATCTGTTGAACGCGATCCTCAACCTGTTGCCGATCGCGCCGCTGGATGGTCGCACCGCCTGGGGCGTGGTGCCGTGGGCCTTGCAGCGGTTGCGCCGCAAACGCGCGGATCACAAGCGGCCGGCGACCTCGGTGAAACCCGCGCCATCGACAAACGCGTCGTCAAAAAATGCGTCGTCGAACAAGCCAACGTCGAGCAGCGGTTCCGGCGATAAAGTCGTGTCGCTGGACGAACGACGCAAACAACGCTGAGTCGAGCCGTATAGCGCGCAGTCGCCACGGCGATCGCCGCTCACCGCAATACCCGGAACCTGATCCGCGACCACGCGCCGGTATCGGCCAACGCGGTCAAGGTGTGATCGCCGACTTCGCCGAAATCGTGATCAAAGCGCGCGCGTCCCTGCGATTCGCCGATCAGCCGGCCGTCGAGCAGCCAGCGCACCCGCGCGTCGCTGCCGAGCGCGCGCAGCGACAACCGCAGCGGCGTCGCATTGCCCGGCGCGCGCGCCAATGTGGCCAGATCGTCGATGCCTTCTATGCGCAGTTCTTCGATCGCGTCGCGGCCGTCGTCGATGCAGTCGGGCGACAAGGCCGGCAGGCGCGCGGCCTTGCGCGTATCGGCGGCGAGCCAGGGAGACGCCAACGCCGGCCAGCGCGCCAGTTCCAGGGCCTTGCGCTCATGCGGCTTGGCGCAATCGGCCGACACGCGCAAGCCGCTGCGCGCATCGACCTCGTAACGCTCGATCCCCGCATTCCACAGCCGCGCATCGCGCTCGGCCAGGGTCGGCGGCACCGAGCCGTCCAGGGTCCAGGCCTGCATGCGCCGATGGCACAGCTGCGGCGCGTTCGGGTCCGGCGGCAGGCCCAGCGGCCAGCACACGTCGATCTGTTCGACGTTGGCCGGCTGCAGCCGCGGCGTCGCATCGCCGCGCTGGCGCGGCAGGCTATCGATCACTTCGAACAACAGCGGCAGCGCGGTCACCGCGCCGTACTGGCCCGGCAGCGGCGTGCCGTCGGGCCGGCCGACCCACACCCCGACCGTGTAACGCCGCGTGCTGCCCAACGCCCAGGCATCGCGAAAACCGTAACTGGTGCCGGTCTTCCAGGCCACGCGCGGACGACCGCTCGCATCGAGCGTCTGCTCGACGCTGCCCGGGCGCGGATTGGCTTCGAGGATTTCGCGCACGATCCAGGCCGCGCCCGGCGACAACAGCCGACGCTCCAGCACCGGCGCGTCGGGTTGATAGCGCACGCGTCCGGCGACGCCGTCGCGGTTGAACGCCGCATACGCGCCGACCAGGTCTTCGAGCCGCGCGCCGGTGCCGCCGAGGATCATCGCCAGGTTCGGCTGCGCGCCGCGCGGCCATTGCAGGTCGATGCCGGCATGCGCGAGCCGCGCCGAGAACCGCACCGGGCCGACCCGGTCGAGCAGATCCACCGCGGGCACGTTGAGCGACAGGCGCAACGCGGTCGCCGCGCCGACCGGGCCGTTGAACGCGGCGTCGAAATTGCCCGGCCGGTAGCCGTGGAAGGATTGCGGCGCATCGACGAACAGGCTTTCCGAATGGATCAAACCGTCGTCGAGCGCGAGCCCGTACAAGAACGGCTTGAGCGTCGAACCCGGCGAACGCCAGGCCTGGACCATGTCGACATGGCCCAGGCGCGCGGCGTCGCCGAAGGTCACCGAACCCACATAGGCGCGCGCTTCCAGGCTGGCGTTGTCGACCACCAGCAGCGCCGCGGAGGTGCGTTCGGGCAAGCTGGAAAAATACGCCGCGACCCGGTCTTCCAAGGTGCGCTGCAACGGCAGGTCGATGGTCGACAGCACCCGCGCCGCCTTGGGATTGGCGAAGCGCAGCCGCTGCGCGAGCAAGGGCGCGTAGCGCGGCGGTTGCAGCGAGCGCGCGACCACCGGTTCGACCCGCGCGTCCTCGACCTGCGCGCGCGACCACACGCCCAGCGCGGCCATGCGCGCGAGCACCTTGTCGCGGGCGACGCGCGCGCGTTCGGGTTCGCGGTCCGGGCGCAACCGGCTCGGCGACTGCGGCAGCACCGTCAGCAACGCCGCTTCGGCATGCGACAGACGCGAGGACGGCTTGCCCAGGTAGGCCCAGCTCGCCGCTTCGACGCCTTCGACGGTGCCGCCGAACGGCGCGCGGTTGAGGTAAAGAGCGAGGATCTGCGGCTTGGACAGATGCACTTCGAGTTGCAGCGCGCGCAGCATCTGCCGCGATTTCGACCACAGGCTGCGCCGGTTCTGCCCGGGCTCCGCGTCGAGGATGCGCGCGACCTGCATGGTAAGGGTCGAGCCGCCCGACACCACCCGCCCGCTGCGCAGCCACTGCCCGGCCGCGCGCAGCATCGCCACCGGGTTGATGCCCGGATGCTTCCAGAACCAGCGGTCTTCGTAGTTCAGCAGCGCTTGCAGATACAGCGGCGAGACCTTGGCCGCATCGACCGGATACCGCCACACGCCGTCGCGATCGGCGAACGCGCGCAGCGGCGTGCCGTCGCGCGCGACCACCACCGCGCCGGCATCGCGCGGTTTCGGCAACGGCAACGGGAATGCCAGATCGAGCAGCATCGCCGCGGTTGCCAGCAGCAACAGCGCGAGCAGCGCTTTCAGGCCGCGGCGGCGCCAACGATGTCCGGCCACCGCCGCGGGCGCGGCATGGCGCGCGGCCGTGGCGGCGTCAGGCGATGAGGAGGACGGCATGCGGCGTTCGCTGGGTTTCGCGATGCGCGCGCCTCAGGCCCTCGCGGGCCTGGGCGCGAATGCGATCGCATGACAGGTCAGCGGATCGATCGCGAATGTCCGCCCGCGTGAGGCGTCCATCCACGGCGATCCAAACCGACATCGATCAGCCGGCGGTGTTCATCGCGGCGATCTTCAACTTGCCCTCGCTGAGCAGCAGCACCAGGTTCTGGCCGCCGTCGCCCTCGGCCATGCCGAGATCGACGCGCGCATCGATGATGCGGTTGTCGTTGCTTTCCTCGCGGTCTTCGTCCGGATCGGGCTGCACGACCAGGCCGTAGGTGATGCCCCCCTTGCCCGGCGAGCTCGACGAGGTCGAACCGCTGGAATCGGTCTTGAGCGGCCGCCCCTGCAGGTCCTCGATCGCATCGGCGTACAGATCGGCGCGGTCGTTCGGGAACAGGTCGGTGTAGTACTTCTCGGCCATCGCGCGGTCGATCTTGCCGCCGGCGGCCTTGGCCGCCTTTTCCAGCTCGGTGTCGTAGACCGGCCAGTTGGACGCTTCCAACGGGAAGCTCATCGCATCGAGCACGACCTTCTTGTCGCGCGCGCGGAACGCGACGCCGAGCGGCTTGAGATCGGCGAGCACGCGCTGCGGCATGGTCTGGTGTTCGGCCTGGACGATGGTCTTGCCGTTCCACTGGTAGACGTAATAGTCGGTGGCCTTGGGCCGCGCCGCCGAGCAGATGTCGATCTGGTGCAGGTACAGCTTGCCGGCTTCGATCTTGTCGAGCTGCGGGCAGAAATCGGGCATGTCGGACTGCGGCAACGCCTGCGGGCCGCCGGGACGGGTCATCAGCACGACCAGTTTCTGCATCGCGGCCATGGTCGCGTCCGGGGTGCCGGTGCCGTACAGCACGGCCACGTCGTCCTGGCCGTCTTGATCGATGTCGCCGACCAGTTCGCTGTAGCCCAGGCGTTCGAATTGCGGGTCGATCTTGCGCAGCGCGGCGAAGGCGCGCTCGGCGGTCTGCTTCGGATCCGACGGCGCGGCCGCGGCGGGCGGCGGCGTGGCGGTCGCGCCGGTCTGCGCCGCGGCGGCGGCCTTGTCGCCGGATTGGCAGGCCGCCAGGGCCAGCATCAGCAGGGACGGCATCAGGGTCTTGCGCATGTTCACTCCTTGAAGGGTTCGGGTGCGGGGGCGACCCTGGTTAATGCGGTGATTCGAGATTGGAGATTCGGGATTCGTCAGTGGCGCGGTATTGGGCGCAAGCGCGGCCTCAACCTTCCTCGTCCATGTCGAAGGCGCCGTGTTCGGACAGGTACAGGTCGCCGTCGATCAGATTGAACCTGACTTGGTGGCCGCCGGTCTTGCCCGGGTCCGGCCAGCGCACCAGCACACTCGCATCGAGGACATAAGTGTAGCCGTCGGACTCGAACAGGGAATCATCGGCGCGCGGCTGCAGGTCGATGTACAAGGCGCGCTCGGCCGATTGGGCATTGGCCGGTGCCGGCAGGCTCGCCTTGCGCTGGTGTTCACCGTCGTCCTTGAATTCGACATGGCTGAGCATGCCGACGGTGTCGCTGAAGCCGCGTCGCAGCGCGGCGTCGGCGAAGACCTGCTCGGGCGCGGCGCGGGGTTTGTCGCGCTCGGCCGGCGCGACGGGGAGCGGACCGGCGCGCAGATGTAGATCGATCTCGTCCTTGCGCTGGGCCAGCAGCGCTTCGCGCAGTTGCTGCAGGCGCATGACCACGCGCTGCTCGGTGTCCTGCTCGTACACCTGACGCAGGCGCTTGCGCTGAGCGTCCCATTCGAATGCGTAATAGCCGATGGTCTTCGGGAACGGCACGATGCACGCCTCCAGCGCATCGGCCAGCAACTGGCCGCCGACGATCTCGCGCACCACCGGACAGCCCGAGAACGCGTCGGTGACTTCGGGCTGCAACTGCAATCCGCCGTCGCGCGCGAGCAGCACGTAGATGCTCTTGGCGACATGGCGCATCGCGCCTTCGTCGCCGACGCCGTACTCGATCACGACATCGTCGCGGCCGTCTCGGTCGAGATCGCCGGTGGTGTAATTGACGTCGAAACGGTCGAAACCGGGATCGGCCTTGCGCATCACCGCCTCGGCCTGCGCCAGCAACGGGTTGGCGATCGGCGGGGTGTCGTGCGGCGTGGTGCCGCCCCAGTTCAGGGCCGGATCGGTGGCATTGCCGGTCGCGGTCGCGGCCGTTGCAGGCTGCTTGCCGGCGCCCTCGCCTTCACCGCTTTTGCCTTTGTCGACACAGCCCGCCGCCGACAGCAGCGCGGCCACGAGCAACCCAATGCGCGCGGCGGGAAGCACGAAGCTTCCCGCCCTGCCCGTCGAACTCACGGCTGGCGAACCGACAAGGTCGCCGGCGAAGCCTTGCCGACGCCGCGCATCTCCGGACGGTACATGTCCTCGACCAGCGACGGCGGCACGGTGTAGGTACCGGGCGTCACCGCGCGGACCAGGTAGAACACGCGCGCGGTCTGGTTCTGCCCGAGCTTGAGCGCGGCCACGTAACGGTCGTCGCGGAACTCCTCGTGCTTGACCTCGGCGGCACTGGAGCGCTCGGACAGTTCGATCCCGTCGACCACCACGCCGGCCCACTGCTTGGCGTCGCCGAGATTGAAGTTCTCGATTTCCAGCCCGGCCGGCAACAGGTCGGTCAACAAGGCATCGGGCATCGCGCTGTGCGCCTTGATCGTGACCTGCACGATCAGCGCCTCGCCCTCGACCAGGCTGCCGCCCGACCAGTCCTTGCCCTCGGTCGTGTAGAACTTGCGCCCCACTTCGATCTGCGAAGCGTCCGCGGCCGGCGCGGTGCGCGGCACGCCGGCGACTTCCAGGCTCGCGTACAGCGGCGGCTGGCCGTTCGGGGTGAAGCTCACCCCGCTCGACAGCGCGGCGAAGTCGAACACGCGGCCGATGAGCTTGGCCGGATCGGCATCGGTCGAGGCGCCGGCGATGGTCCAGCGGCCGGAGATCTGCTTGCCCTGGTCGGCCATCAGCGCCTTGCCCAGACGCGCCAGCGCGACCTGCTCCTGGGTGCTCAGGTACAGCCAGCCGCTGTTGCGGCGCGCGTCGAGGTCGCGGCCCATCGACACGGCGCGCGCGTCGTACTCGGGCTGCGACAGCTTGTGCTCGTGCACCAGCGCGATCATCAGCGCGTCGTCGCGCAGACGGCTGCCGTAATCGCCGAGGTACGGCGGACGCTGCGAAGCGTCGCGGGCGAAGCCTTCCTTGATCGCCTTGCCGCCGCGCGACTTGTCGCCCTGCAGCGACAGCGCTAGGCCCAGATGCACCAGCGGCAGGCCGGTCAGGCTCTGCTTGCGGTCGTTGTCGTACAGCGCGCGCAAGGTACCCAGCGGCGCGCGGTTGACCCGTGCCAGCACGTAGCCGGCATGCGCCTGATAGGCGAACTTGAGGTGTTCGCGGCGATCGTAGCCGTAGAACGAGGCATTGCCCGAGAGCAGGTCCTCGTTGAGCACCTTGAGCGCTTTCTGCAGCATGCCGTCGGGCACCGCGAAGCCGGCGTCGCGCGCATCGAGCAGGAACTCGACCACGTACGGCGTCAGCGCCGGATTGACCGAGTCGCCGTCGCTGTCGCCGCCCCACATCGAGAAGTGGCCCGAGGCGATCTGCATCGCCGCCAGCCGCCCGAACGCGCCTTCCATGCGGGTGCGCCGCTGCTTGGCGTCGATGCCCTTGACGCCGAGCATCTTCGCCGTGGCTTCGTCGAGTTCGAGCGCGGCATAGCCTTTGCTCGTGGTCTGCTCGGCGCAGCCGTACGGGTATTCCAACGCGCCTTGCAGCGCGCTGGCGAACGGGATCGGCGGCAAGGCGCTGACCACCATGCGCGCGTTGACCGAATCGGGCATCAGGCCGTCGGCGAAATCGGTGCCGAGCTGGATCGCGCCGAGTTCGTCGAGCACCCGCGTGCGCGAACGCAGCACCGACGGCCAGGCCGGCCGCACCGGCACGTCGTAGCGGCGATCGACCTTGTAGCCGTTGCCGTCGACCCGCACCCGCACCTGCGCGGTGGTGTAGCCCTCGCGCGCCACGATCGGGAAGGTCAGGGTCTTCTTGGCTTCCACCCCGAGTGTGAGCGTGTGCTCGCCCTCGCTCAGCGACAGCGGCCCGATGCCCTCGACCTTGACCGCGAACTCGCCGGGCTTGCCGGTGAAGTTCTGCACGTCCAGGGTCACGTTGCTCTTGTCGCCGGGCGCGAGCACGCGCGGCGTGCTGGCCTCGGCGAGCACCGGCGCGCGCACGATGGTTTCGGCGTCCTTGTTGCCGTAGCTGCCGCCGGCGTACACCAGCGCCGACACTCGCAAGGTGCCGTTGAAATCCGGCACCGCCAGCTTGATCCGGGCGATGCCCTGCGCGTCGAGCTTCACCGGACCTGCGAACAGATCCACCGTCTGCACCCGCGCGGTCGGACGCCGCGCCTGCGGCAGCGCCTGCAAGGCCATGTCGCCGCCGAAGCGGATCTTGGCGATCTCGCCTTCGTAGCTTTCGATCACCCGCCCGTACACATCAAAGGCGTCGACCCCGAGCCGGCGCTGGGCGAAGAAATGCGCGGCCGCGTCCGGCACCGGGAAACGGGTGATGTTGAGAATGCCGACGTCGACCGCGGACACGGTCACGTACGCATCCTTGCCCGCCAGTTGCGGCGCGCTGACCGTCACCGGCAGATCCTGCTCGGGCTTCATCAGCTTGGGCACGTTGATGCCGACCGCGATCTTGCGTTCGCGCCGGTCCATCGGCACATGCGCCACGCCGACCGCGCGCGCCGGGGTGATCTTGCTCGGCGCGCTGCCGCCGCGGAACACCAGCGCGGTCACGTAGACGTCGTGGCGTTCCCAGTCGGCGGTGACCGGAATCTTGAACTTGCTGCCGGCCTTCACCTCGATCGCCTGCACGTACAGCATGCGGTCGGCTTCGACCATCAGCAGGCCGGAGCCTTCGTGGGGCGGGGTCAGCGTCACTTCCAGCGTATCGCCGGCCTTGTACGCGGTCTTGTCGAGCGCGAGCTTGACCTTGTCGGGACGCGCGTCGAGGCCGCGGTTCTGATCGTCCCAGCTCCAGCCGGCGCGGAACGGATAGCGGCTGGTGAGCTTGGTCGCCGGGTCGTACACGTCGACCCGGTACTCGCCCCACTTGACCGCGAAATTGATCTTGGCCGGGGATGCGCCGACATCGACGTTGCGCACTTCGACGTCTTCGAAGCGGCGGGTGAAGTCGTAATCCCAGCCGCCGTCGTCGGCGTAGTTCCAGTGGTAGTCGCGGTGTTCGCGCACCAGGGTCACGCGCAGGCCGGTCGCGGCGCGCGGCTTGCCGTCGCTGCCGACCCGGGTGATCTCGAAGCCGGCATTGCTGTCGGCGTCGCTGCCGTCCTTGTCGTCGAACAACGGACGCACGCCGACCAAGGCATCGGCCGGCCACAGCACCCGCTTGACGCTGCGGTTGACGCTGCGCCCGCCGGTTTCGAACACGCTGCCGGTGACGATCGCGGCGATCGGGCTGACCGGCTTGGCTTCGTCGGGCAGCGCGATGTCCTGGGTCAGCTTGCCGTCCTCGCCCAGGGTGGTGTCGACCACGTCCTTGGCTTCCTTCGGCAAGGTCAGGGTCGGGTCGCCGAAGAAATAGCCCGGCAACTGCTCCAGCGGATGCTGCTCGACCAGCACCGCGAGCTTGGCGGTGAAACGGTTGCCCGCGGCGGGCGCGCCGTACAGATAGGCCGCGTCGACGCCGAGCTTGAACGGCTGGCCGGGCTTGAGCACCGGTTGCGCGGTCAACTCCAGCTTCAGGCGTTCGGGCAGGAATTCCTCGATCCGCAGGGTCATGCCCTGCACCGCTTCCTTGCTGCTCGGATCGGTGCGGAACTCGACCCGCCAGCGGCCGGTCGCGGCATCGGCCGGAATCACCTGCGCATGGCGCACATAGCCTTGCGCATCGGGTTGCAGGCGGGTTTCCAGGAAGGTCTTGCCGTCGGGCTGGACATAACGCAGGAACACCGGCTGCAAGGCCTTGCCCTTGGTGTCGATCGGCTTGCCGTCCTGATCGCGCAGCAGCGCCGACAGCCGCACCGTCTCGCCGGGGCGATACAGGTCGCGGCCCGACCAGGCGAACACGTCGAACCAGGCCTGCTCGCGGCCGGCCACGGCGAACTCCGACAGATCCAGCGCCGGCTGGTTGAACGGCAGCATGGTGACGTCGCTGCCCTTCTTGGCGATCAGTACCTGCGCCGCGTCGAGCTTGTACGGCAGCATCGCGTTGCCGTTGCCGTCGGTCTCGCCCTTGAGCACCGGTTCGCCTTGCGCGTTGAGCACCTTGAGCTCGACCCCGCTGACCGCGCCGCCCTTTTCCAGCGAGGCGACATGCACGAACAGCTTGTCCTTGTAGGCGCGCGCATGCAGGCCCAGGTCGCTGACGGTGAAGAACGCGGTCTCGAACTCGTCCTTGAACTGGCCGGCGCGCTTCATCACCGCGAAGTACAGGCCCGGCTCCTGCAGTTCCTTGATGTCCTGCAGCGGCAGATAGGTCAGCACGCGCTCGTTGGGCTTGCCGCCGAGCACGAAGCGGTTGACGTAGACCGGTTCGGCCAGCTTCGACAGCGGCTTCTTGTCGTCCCAGTCGCGTTCCAGGTCCCAGCTGCCCTTGCGTCCGCCGCGCTGGTACTCGGCGAAGAACTTCGGCAGTTCCTTTTCCTTGACCCGCAGGAATTCGACGTCCACCTCGGCCACGTTGATCGACACCACCGGTAGGCCGCGGCTGTCGCGCGCCGGCAGCACGCTGCCCTGCGAGGCGAAGCCGACCACCGGATCGAGCGGGCCGGTATAGACCTGCTTGGTGATCGCCTGTGCGATGCGGTCGCCGGCCGCGGCGGTCAGGCCGGGCTTGATCGTGACCGTGTAGTCCTTGCTCGCTTCCACATGCGGGAAACGCAGGATCTTGCCGCCGTCGTCGAGCACCCAGCTGCCCTGCACCGCCGCGCCGTTCTTGTCGGTCACCGCGAGCAGTTCGTCGAAGCTCTGGGTGCCGACCAGCGGCTGGCTGAATTCCAGGGCGATGGCGAGTTCGTCGCCGCGCTTGCTGTCGGGATAGGCCGCGACCAGGGCGAAACCCTTGACCGCCTCGCGCTTGGCCACGATCGCTTCGCCGCTGACTTCGGGCAACTGCCCGGTGGTGTCGCGCTTGCAGCCGGCGACCACGAGGGTGGTCGCCACCATCACGGCTACCAGCGCACGCGCCAGCCACCGCGGCGTAGAAGCGGCCCGCTTCGCGACAGGCGAGTTCGCAGCCGCCTGGCCCAAGGCGGGCCGGCTCGAGTCAGGGGTATCCAAGATCGCAGTTCCATCCAGGGGGTGCGCGCGCTTCATGCGTATCTCTCCGAAAACTGCGACGAGTATAGAACGAGCTTGTGTGATCCACGACCGACTTTTGCTTGCTTCGAGCTTGCCCGTCCGGGCGCAATGCACGAGCGCGCAGCGGGCGTATCGGCCCGATCGCCGAACGCAATCCTTGAGCGCCGCGGCCGAATGCTCACCCCGATCCGCGCTGGCTCGACGCCACCGCCATAGCCGCGGCGAACGACACCGCCGCGGTGGTGCGCCCACGTTCGCGCTCGCGCCTGCCCGTTTCGCAGGTCCGGCATACCGAAGTCTGCCGCAGCTTTGCGTTATCGCCGCAGCCATCGGCGAATGTCAGGCGACGCGATCGCGGCCGCGCACCTTCATTCGATCTTTTGCGCAGCGCGATGCCGTTCACCCGACCGCAATCGCATATCCACAAAGAACTCAATCACATCGCGGCGGGCCGGCCGCGGGCAAATATGCTTGCGCATCGGAAAATCGTGAATCAATACCAGTAAATAATCGAAATCGATCGGCCGGCGGCCCGGCCAGCGGCCAAGCGCGCAAATAAAACACCCCCATGGCACGCTCAATATATCCTTTAAACACAACGACTTGCGGCATTATTTCCGCAGCGCAGCAAATTCGATGAAACTGTATTACAAAACGGCGGCAGCGAATGACATCGATTGCTTCGATGCCGCAGCGCGTTTTTCCAGAGGGTTCGGCGTCGCCGCGACCGGCAGGCGAAAACGACCCAGTTTGCATTTTCTTTGTGAAACGCATCGACGGCGTTGACGCTTCAGCGATCGCGCTTCCACGGTCCCTGCGCCGCGCCGCAACCCGTGCCGCGGCTTTCGCGCCGGACACCGGCCGCATGCGTCCACGCTTCGTCTCCCCCGACGCCGCCTGGCCCCGTGCTGCGTGTCTGCCCGGCCTTATCAATGCTTCGGGGAACCCACCAATGAATCGCAATCTGTCCATCCTGGCGATCGCCATCTCGCTCGCTTCGGCCGCCGGCGCCGCCGGCGCGGTGCAACGCGTCGATCTGCATCGGCAAGACATGACCCAGCTCAATCGGCAGTACCGCGCCGTCGCCGGCATCGCGACGACGGCCGCCGCCCAGGTGCGCCATGCCGAGATGATCGCGCTCGACGCGAAGTCGGCGCTCGCCCCGCTCAAGGTCCGCAGCGACGAGTCCGGCCATCGCCAGCATCGCTACCAGCTCACCTATCGCGGATTGCCGGTGCTGGATCAGCACGTGGTGATCAGCGAAGACGCGAACGGCAATCTGCGCACGATGTTCGGCGACCTGATCCAGGGGCTCGACGCCGAGGTACCGAGCACCACTGCCAAGCTCAGTTCGGCCAAGGCGCTGGACCTCGCCAAGCGCGCCGCGTTCGGCAAGCGCCTGGGGCAGATGAAGATCGATTCGCAGAAGGTGGAACCGACGATTTACATCGACGGCAACGACCGCGCTCGCCTGGCCTATCTGGTGACGCTGTCGGCCGACAGCGTCAAGGGCGGCGACATCACCGCGCCGCAGCTCGTGATCGACGCCGACAACGGCAAGGTCCTGCGCAACCTGGACAATCTGCAGCACGTCAAGATCGGTACCGGCCCCGGCGGCAACCAGAAGACCGGCCAGTACGAATTCGGCACCGACTTCGGCTTCATGGACGTGACCCAGAACGGCAGCAACTGCGTCATGCAGAATGCCAACGTCAAGACCATCAATCTCAACGGCGGCACCAACCCGAGCGGTCAGGCGGCGCACGCGTACACCTGCCCGCGCAACACCGTCAAGCAGATCAACGGCGCGTTCTCGCCGCTCAACGACGCGCATTTCTTCGGCGGCGTGGTCTATGACATGTACGCCGCCTACCTCAACATGCCGGCGCTGACGGTCCAGCTGACCCTCGGCGTGCATTACTCGACCAACTACGAGAACGCGGGCTGGAACGGCACCACCAAGACCATGATCTTCGGCGACGGCGCATCGCGCTTCCACCCGCTGGTCAGCCTCGACGTGCTCGGCCACGAGGTGTCGCACGGCTTCACCCAGGAGCAATCGGGCCTGATCTACTCCGGCCAGTCCGGCGGCATCAACGAAGCCTATTCCGACATGGCCGGCGAAGCGTCCGAATACTTCATGCGCGGCAGCAACGACTTCCAGGTCGGCGCGCAGATCTTCAAGGCGGCAGGCGCGTTGCGCTATATGGACGACCCCACCCGCGACGGCGTCTCGATCGGGCATGCCAGCAACTACCGCAGCGGCATGAACGTGCATCATTCCTCGGGCGTCTACAACAAGGCCTTCTCGCTGCTGGCCAAGACCAACGGCTGGGATACGGTCAAGGCGTTCAAGGCCTTCGCCAAGGCCAACATCGACTACTGGACCCCCAACACCGACTTCAACAGCGGCGCATGCGGCGTCGAACAGGCCGCCACCGATCTGGGCTACACCGTGGCCGACGTGTCCGCCGCGTTCCTCGCGGTCGGCGTGGATTGCCCCGGCGGCCCCGGCCCGGGCCCGGGTCCGGGCACCCAGACCTACACCAACGGCACCGATGTCGCGATCACCGACAACGCCACGGTCGAAAGCACGATCAACGTGTCGGGTCGCACCGGCAACGCGCCGAGCAACGCCTCGGTGTCGGTCAACATCCTGCATACCTACAAGCAGGACATCAAGGTCGACCTGGTCGCGCCGGACGGCTCGCTCTACAACATCCACAACCGCACCGGCGGCAGCGCCGACAACGTCACCGGCACCTTCACCTTCAATCTGTCCAGCGAAACGCTCAACGGCGCGTGGAAGCTGCGGGTCAACGACAACGCCGGCGGCGACGTCGGCCGCATCGACACCTGGAGCATCACCTTCTGATTGGTACGCAACAAGCAAGGCGATGCGCATGATCGCCCTGGAAACCCCGGCCTGGGCCGGGGTTTTCCTTTTAGCCCGACGACGATGCCGCAATGTGCCCGCGCCGTGCGAAACATCTCGCCAGCGGCGACTCCTTCGCCACGGGCGGCACGCGAACGCCGATTTGTGCCGGCGCGCCGATTTCGGCCATATAACCCCTGCCATGACGAAACGTTATGCCTCGACATAATGATTCGATACTGCCAAGACTCATCACATAACCTGCGCAATAATTGTCACGCAGCGCTATTGACGAATCCCGGCGATGGTGAGTTTCGCTCGACAAGCGCCATCGCACGCACCACGGCCGGCGCTTGCGACGGCGGCGCAAAGTCGTCTTCGTCACAGTATCGGGCCGCCACACACCCAGATGCGCTCGGCTCGCCCGCTCAAATCATGCTGCACTGCAACATGCGCACTGAAACATTATTACCGACCGCTGTTTTAGCCGCGAAAAACCGGGAAATAGCTCGATCCAGGCAGCGCAAGGTTTCCCGCTCCAATCCCCGTTACCGCCCGGAAATAGCGGTCTCATCCCGGGTGTGATCGCGGTGCGCGGGTTTGACCGTTCTCGCCGGCGATCCCTAGCGTCGATTCCGCCGCACGGTCCATCCGCGCGGCATCCGCCTATATCCCTCCCCCCGTCGGATGCGGATGCGAAACGCCGCAAACCGGTCGCACGACCGGCCCTCATTTACTCACTCACTTTTGGGGTTACAAATGAAGCGCAACGTATCGGTACTGTCCTTCGCTGTTTCGATCGCCCTCGCCGCCGGCGCCGCCGGCGCCGCCCAACGCGTGGATCTGCACGGCGTGGACGTCGCCAAACTCAACCAGCAGTTCCAGGCCGCCACCGCCAAGTCCGGGGTCGCCGCCAAGGCCAATGTGCGCCACGCCGAATTGATCGCGCTCGACGCCGACTCGACCCTGGCCCAGCTCAAGAGCAGCCAGGATGCCGACGGCTCGCTCAACTACCGCTACCAGCAAAGTTTCCGCGGCGTGCCGGTGTTCGGCGAGCACGTGGTCGTGCGCGAAGACGCCAAGGGCAACGTGCGCGCGCTGTTCGGCCGCTCGGTCGCCGGCCTCGCCGCCGACCTGCCCAAGCTCGACGCCAAGCTCAGCGCCACCCAGGCCTTGAGCCTGGCCAAGGGCGCCACGCTCGGCAAGCGCGCGGCCACGCTGCAGGTCCGCAACGAGAACAGCCGCAAGGTGATCTACCTCGACGACGCCGACCGCGCCCACCTGGCCTACGCGGTCGATTATTTCGCCGATGCGCCCGGCGGCGGCGAGCCGAGCCGGCCGTTCGCGATCGTCGATGCCAACACCGGCAAGGTGCTCAAGCAGTGGGAAGGCCTCAACCACGAGCAGGTCGGCACCGGCCCCGGCGGCAACCAGAAGATCGGCCAGTACGAATACGGCAGCGGCGGCCGCGCGTTTCTCGACGTCACCCGCAGCGGCAGCACCTACACCTTCAACACCGCGAACGTGAAGACCGTCAACCTCAACAACGGCACCAGCGGCAGCACCGCGTACTCGTACGCCGGTCCGCGCAATACCGTCCGCACCATCAACGGCGCCTACTCGCCGCTCAACGATGCGCATTACTTCGGCAAGGTGGTGTTCGACACCTACCAGGCCTATCTGGGCATCTCGCCGCTGACTTTCCAGCTGACCTTGCGCGTGCATTACAGCAACAACTACGAGAACGCGTTCTGGGACGGCCGCGTGCTGACCTTCGGCGACGGCCGCACCACCTTCTATCCGCTGGTCTCGCTCGACGTGGTCGCGCACGAAGCCTCGCACGGCTTCACCGAACAGCAATCGGGCCTGATCTACTCCGGCCAGTCCGGCGGCATCAACGAATCGTTCTCCGACATCGCCGGCGAAGCGGCCGAGTTCTACGCGCGCGGGCGCAACGACTTCCTGGTCGGCGCCGACATCTTCAAGGCCAGCAGCGGCGCGTTGCGCTACTTCGCCAACCCGCCGCAGGACGGACGCTCGATCGGCCACGCCAGCAACTACACCAACGGCCTGGACGTGCATTACTCCTCGGGCGTGTTCAACAAGGCCTTCTACCTGTTGGCCAACAAGCCCGGCTGGGGCACGGTCAAGGCGTTCAAGGCCTTCGCCAAGGCCAACAAGGACTACTGGACGCCGAGCACCAACTTCAACCAAGGCGGCTCGGGCGTGCGCCAGGCCGCGGCCGATCTGGGCTACAGCACCGCCGACGTGGTCAACGCGTTCTCCCAGGTGGGCGTGACCGCGCAATAAGTCCGCATGGCCGACGGATATCGTCAGCGCCGGCCCGGCGATCGATCGCTCACGATCGCCGGCAGGTTCGGCCGGCGCGTATGCAGCATGAAAACCCCGGCCCAGGCCGGGGTTTTCTTTTCGGGGTCGGAACACCGCCTCGCCAGCCCGAATGGCTTATGCAAAAACATAATAAATACGCATTTGGGAGTGCGCTCGCAGAACCGTGCGTGCATGGGTCACAGGCAGGACTGGCATTTCCATAAAGCGCTAAAAAACCGGAAACGCCGCGGTTCATGCGCGAATCGAGCAGACATCTGGCAAGCGGCAAAAGTGCCGGCGGAGCCGTTTCGGACGCCGTCCGCGGTTATATGTAACGCAATATGTGACCGATTACCCCACCCTCATGACGCAGGAATCTGCTGCATTGCAGCAATAATCCTGAAACATTATTACGCTCCGAAATTTCGTGACGCGCAAACATGAAAACGTTTCAAGCCTGATCGTAGAACGATCTCAGACGAAATCATTTGTCCCCGCCATCCGCGCATGTCGCATTCGACGTGTGACCGGCGTCAGTCGCGTTGACTCAACTTTGGGGCGCGGCCAGCGTGCCTCCGCCGTGCTACGCGTCAGCACGGTATCCGCACGGAGTTCGACCACGCGAACGCCCTTGGGCACGGAATGCCCCGGGCCGAACGCGCGAACGACGGGGGAGCGGATGTACGAGCAATGAGAGCCGGCCGCGAACGCGGCCACCATCCACACTCGTTTGGGGGTAATACCAGTGAATCGCAACGCATCGCCGTCCCTGCACGCTCTGACCTTCGCCCTGTCGCTCGCCCTCGTCTCCGGCGCCGCCGGCGCCGCGCAGCGCGTCGACCTGCACGGTCAGGACGTCGCCAAGCTCAACCAGCAGTACCAGTCCGCCGTCGCCAAGTCCGGCGTCGCCGCCAAGGCCAACGTACGTCATGCCGAACTGATCTCGCTCGACGCCGACTCGGCGCTGACCCAGCTCAAGAGCAGCCAGGACGCCAACGGCACCCGCAACTATCGTTATCAGCAGACCTTCCGCGGCGTGCCGGTGTTCGGCGAGCACGTGGTGGTCAGCGAAGACGCCAAGGGCAACGTCAAGACCTTGTTCGGCCGCTCGGTCGCCGGCCTGGCCGCCGAACTGCCGGCCACCGCGCCCAAGCTGAGCAGCGCACAGGCGCTGGATCTGGCCAAGAGCGCGGCGCTCGGCAAGCGCGCCGGCGCGCTGCTGGTGCGCAACGAAAGCAGCAAGCAGATGATCTACATCGACGACGCCGGTCGCGCGCACATGACCTATGTCGTCAACTACTTCGCCGATTCGGCCAAGGGCGGCGAGCCGACCCGTCCGTTCGTCATCGTCGATGCGAACAGCGGCAAGGTGCTCAAGCAGTGGGAAGGCCTGAACCATGCCCTGGTCGGCACCGGCCCGGGCGGCAACGCCAAGACCGGCCAGTACGAATACGGCACCAACTTCGGCTTCAACGATGTCACCCAGAGTGGCAGCACCTGCACGATGAACAACACCAACGTCAAGACGGTGAACCTCAACGGAGGCACCAGCGGCTCGACGGCGTTCTCGTACACCTGCCCGCGCAACACGGTCAAGACCATCAACGGCGCGTATTCGCCGCTGAACGACGCGCACTACTTCGGCCACGTCGTGTTCGACATGTACAACAGCTACGTCGGCACCCCGCCGCTGACCTTCCAGTTGGCGATGAAGGTCCACTACAGCAGCAGCTACGAAAACGCGTTCTGGGACGGCGCGGCGATGACCTTCGGCGACGGCGCGACCACGTTCTATCCGCTGGTCAGCCTCGACGTGTCGGCGCACGAAGTCTCGCACGGCTTCACCGAGCAGCAGTCGGGCCTGGTCTATTCGGGTCAGTCCGGCGGCATCAACGAAGCCTATTCGGACATCGCCGGCGAAGCGGCCGAGTACTACATGAACAACACCAACGACTTCCTCGTCGGTGCGCAGATCTTCAAGGCCAGCGGCGCGCTGCGTTACATGGCCAACCCGCCGCAGGACGGCCGTTCGATCGGTCATGCCAGCAACTACACCAACGGCATGGACGTGCACTACTCGTCCGGCGTGTACAACAAGGCCTTCTACACCCTGGCCAAGACCGCCGGTTGGGACACGGTCAAGGCGTTCAAGGTCTTCGCCAAGGCGAACAAGGACTACTGGACCCCGAGCACCGACTTCAACAACGGCGCCTGCGGCGTCGAGACGGCGGCGACCGACCTGGGCTTCGTCAAGGCCGACGTGACCGCGGCGTTCGCGGTCGTGGGCGTCACCTGCCCCGGCGGCCCGGGCCCGGGTCCGGGCACGACGTACACCAACGGCACCGACTACGCGATCAACGACAACGCCACCGTCGACAGCCCGATCACCGTGTCCGGCCGTACCGGCAATGCCCCGACCAACGCCTCGGTGTCGGTCAACATCATCCACACCTACCGCGGCGACCTGAAGGTCGACCTGGTGGCGCCGGATGGCTCGCTGTACAACATCAGCAACCGCTCGGGCGGCAGCGCCGACAACGTCACCGGCACGTTCACTTTCAACCTGTCGAGCGAACCGCTCAACGGCACCTGGAAGCTGCGCGTGAACGATAACGCCAATGCCGACACCGGCCGCATCGATACCTGGAGCATCACGTTCTAATCGGTATGCAACAAGCAAGGCGATGCGCATGATCGCCCTGAAAACCCCGGCCCAGGCCGGGGTTTTCTTTTGTCGCCCGATGATCGTATCGAGCGGCGAGGCAACCTCGCCGCCGCTGTCGCGTGGCCGCGGCTCAGAGCGTCACGATCGGCTTGAAACCGCCGAAGATCATGCGCTTGGCGTCGAACGGCACGATCTCGCCGTCCATCTTCATGCGCGGATCGTTCATCACCTTCTTGTTGATCCGGTCGCGCGCCGCGCGCGACTTGTACACGATCCACGAGAACACCACGACTTCGCCGGGCTTGAGTTTCACCGCCTGCGGAAACGAGGTGCTCTTGCCCGGCTTGACGTCGTCCTCGACCGTTTCGACCAGGGCCAGCGCGCCGTGCTCCATCCAGATCTTGCCGGCCTTGCGGGCCAGGCGGCGATAGGCCGCGAGGTTCTGCTTCGGTACCGCCAGTACGAATCCATCCACGTAGCTCATGCGTCCTCCTGCGGGCCGGGCCCGGTGCTGGGAAGTGAAGCGGTTCGAACGTCTTCGCGCGCAGCGCTCAATGCAGCGCCGGCTGCGCGCCCTCGCTGGCCTGGGTCGCCGGCGTGCGCAGCAGCAGGCCGCCGAGCAAGGCCGCGGTCAAACCGAATACCGCGCCGACCGCAAACGCGAGGTGATACCCCTCGGCCTGCGCCGCAATCACATCGGTGCCGGCGGCGATCTGCGACGAAGTGCGCGACGCGGCCAGGCTGGCCAGGATCGCCAGCCCCAACGCGCCGCCCATCATGAAAGCGGTATTGACCACGCCCGAGGCCAGGCCCGATTCGGCCGGCGAGACATCGCTCATCGCCGCCAGCAGCAAGGGATTGAAGGCGATGCCGGCGCCGAGCCCGAGCAGCAGCATGCCGGGCAATACATCGGCGACGAACTCGCCGCCGACCGGCGCGCGCGCGAACAGCAGCAGGCCGATCGTCGCCAGGCCCAGGCCGATCGCGAGCGGCCAGCGGATGCCGAAGCGCATCACGAGCTTGGCCGACAGGCCCAGCGAGAACGCGGCCATGATCAGATTGGACGGCAAGAACGCCAGCCCGACCTGCATCGGCGAATACTTCAGCACCAACTGCATGTACAGCGCCGACAGGAAGAACCAGGCGAACATCGCCGCCGCCCACAGCACGCCGACCACGTTCGCCACCGCGACATTGCGCAGGCGAAACAGACTCAGCGGCATCAGCGGCGCGCCGACCCGCGATTCGATCCACAAGAACGCGAGCAACAACACAACCGCGACACCGAGCAGGCCGAGCGTGGGCAACGAGGTCCAGCCGGCCTCGTTGCCGTTGACGATCGCGTACACCGCGAGCATCAGCGAGGCGGTCACGGTGATCGAACCGGCGATGTCCAGTTGGCCCTCGCCGGGTCCGCGCGACGCCGGCAACAGCTTCATCGTCGCCGCGATCACGATCAGGCCGATCGGAATATTGACCAGGAAAATCCAGTGCCAGCTCAGCCCGCCGGTGAGCAGTCCGCCGAGCAGCACGCCGACGCTGCCGCCGCCGGCGCAGACGAAGCTGTACACGCCCATCGCCTTGGCCCGATCGGCCGGCTCGGTAAACAGATTCATGATCAACGACAGCGCCACCGCGGTGACGACCGCGCCGCCGAGCCCCTGCACGCCGCGCGCGGCCACCAGGAAGGTCTGGCTACCGGCCAGTCCGCAAGCCAGCGAGGCCAGGGTGAACACCGCGATGCCGATCAGGAACACGCGGCGATGGCCGAACAGATCGCCCAACCGCCCGCCGAGCAGCAGGAAGCCGCCGAAGGTCAGCAGATAGGCGTTGACCACCCAGGCCAGCGAGCTTTCGCTGAAACCCAGGTCGGTGCGGATCGACGGCAGCGCGACATTCACGATGGTCGAGTCGAGCACGATCATCAACGCGCCCATGCACAGCACCGCCAGCGCGGCCCAGCGGTGGTCGTGGGCAGGATGTGGCGAATCGGCGGCAGCAGGCGTGGAGGTCATCGCGGGTCCTGTGGCGGAACGAAACGGCGCGAGTCGTAGGAGCGCATGATGCGAGCGACCTCGCGCACTGCATTTGATGGAGCTTGCCGGCGCTGGCGTCGCGACATCGATCCGCCGGATCGCGCGCCCGCGCGACGAGGCCATCGCGCCGCGCGTCGGAACGCGCATCGACGCACTATCTGCGCCGGGGCCATGCCGCCCCAGTGTGATTTGTCATGTGAGCACGGCGCATTGCGCATGCTTGCTGGCGCGCCGGGCGCTTCGATCGCGTCATCGAACCGCTTCGCCATACGCCGCGCCTGCGCGCAGGCACGAGCGCGAACAACGCCCCGAAACGCGACACGCCGCCTGAGAAGGCGGCGTGTCGTCCCACCTCGCAATGCGCGCGTCGAGGCTTATTCGGCCGCGACCGCCTCGATCTGGATGCGCAGGTTCACGTCCATGCTGAAGCCCCAATCCTTGCCGGCGCTGATGCCGAACTGGTCGCGCTGGAAGGTCGCGCTGGCGTCGGCGCCGCAGACCTCGCGCTTGAGCATCGGATGCGGCATGCACTTGAACTTGTTGATCTTCAGCTCCAGCGGCTTGGTCACCCCGTGCAGGGTCAGTTCGCCCTCGACCTTGCTCGGCGCGCCGTCCTTGAAACCGGCCAGCTTGCCCTTGTAGGTCGCGGTCGGGAACTTGGCGGTATCGAACAGCTCGGCCTTGTTGGCGTGCTCGTTCATCGCGTCCAGGCCGAAGTCGATGCTGGTGGTGTCGACGGTGACCTCGACCGTACCGGCGCCGGCCTTCTTGTCGAGGGTGACCGTGCCTTCGGACTTGTTGAACTTGCCGCGCCAGGTCGACAGGCCGCCCATGTGGTCGGCCTCGAAGCTGGGATAGGTGTGGGACGGGTCGATCTTGTAGGTGACCGGCGCGGCGACGGCGGCGCCGGCGAATACGACGAGCGAGATCAAGGCGCAGAGCGAACGCTTGTTCATGGTGCAATCCCGGTGGCGAAAGTCGAGGCACGCTACCACCGCCGGTTCGCGGCCCGCAATCGCAGCGGCGCGCAGGACCGTTCCACGCCCGGCGCCAGTGCAATTTATGTTGCGGTGCAGCAAATGCGGCGATCACCGGCGATCACCAGTCGTGGCCCGATGGCCACCAAGCCCACGACCGCAGCGTCTTCATGTCGACCCCGCGGCCGCGCCTTGGGGGTCTTGCGGATGCCGTAGCTCGCATCGCAAGCGAGGTCTCGCGGTCGCGGCTCGCGCCGCTCCTACAACAAGCCGAAGACCCCCGCGCCGCCCACACGGCCTACCTGTAGGAGCGGCGCAAGCCGCGACCGCCATGCAACAGATCGCGTCGCAAGCATGAGGTCGCGGCTGCAGTTCGCGACCAGACACCGTTCGAAAGCCGCAGCCACGCAGGCACAGATCGACGCACACCGTGGCCTTCGTCGCAAGCGAGGTCTCCCAGTCGCGGCTCGCGCCGCTCCTACAACAAATCGAAGACCCCCGCGCCGCCCACATGGCCTACCTGTAGGAGCGGCGCAAGCCGCGACCGCCATGCAAGAGATCGCGTCGCAAGCATGAGGTCGCAGTTGCAGTTCGTGCCCAAACGCTGTTCGAAGGCCGCAGTCGAGCAAGCACAGATCGACGCACAACCGCGGCCTTCGTCACGAACGAAGTTTCGCGGTCGCGGCTCGCGCCGCTCCTACAGTCGGTATCGCATACCCATCCACTCTCATCACCAAAAGAAAACGCCGCCCGAAGGCGGCGTTTTCTCAAGGCACATCCACACGACGATCAGGCATCCGGCGCCGGCGTCTCCACCGCATCGCCGGCATCGGCCACCGGAGCGACCGACACTTCGCCTTCGACGCCGTCCTCGACCTCGTCCAGCGAGGCATCCACGCGCTCGATGGTCTGCAAGGTCTCGTCCTCGGCCAGACGCATCAGGGTCACGCCCTGGGTGTTGCGGCCGACCTGGGAGATTTCCGCCGCACGCGTCCGCACCAGGGTGCCGCCGTCGGAAATCATCAGCACTTCGTGGTGATCGCTGAGCTGGATCGCGCCGACCAGCGCGCCGTTGCGCTCGGTGGTCTTCAGCGCGATCACGCCCTGGGTGCCGCGGCCCTTGCACGGGTACTCGTCGACCGGGGTGCGCTTGCCGTAACCGCGCTGACTGGCGGTGAGGATGTCGCCGTCGCCGTCGATCACGATCATGCTCACGACGATCTCGCCCTTCGCCAGCTTGATGCCGCGCACGCCACGGCTGTTGCGGCCGGTGGAACGCACGCCGCCCTTGCCGCGACGCGACCTGTCGGCGCCCTCGCCCACGCTTTCGCCAATGCTCTCGCCGATGACTTCGACCTCGACGCCCTCATCGGCGCCGTCGCCGTCGATCGCATCGTCGACCGCGTCGGCATCGTCCTCGCGGCCGCTCTCGGCGAAGCGCACGGCCTTGCCGTTGCTCGCGAACAGCATCACTTCACGCTGGCCGTTGGTCAGCGCCACGTCGACCAGGGCATCGCCGTCGTCGAGATTGATCGCGATCTTGCCACGCGCCAGACGATAGGCGAACTCGGTCAGCGGGGTCTTCTTGACCATGCCGTTGCGGGTGGCGAAGAACACGAAGTGGCTGTCGTCGTACGCACGCACCGGCAGCACCGCCTGCACCTGCTCGCCGGCTTCCAGCGCCAGCCAGTTGATGATCGGACGGCCGCGCGCGTTCGGGCCGGCGTCGGGCAGCTGATGCACCGGCAGCCAGAACACCCGGCCGGTGCTGGTGAAGGTCAGCAGCGTGTCGTGGGTGTTGACCAGCCACAGCTTGTCGATGAAATCCTCGTCCTTGGTCATCGCCGCGTTGCGGCCCTTGCCGCCGCGTTTCTGCGCGCGGTAGGCGCTGACCGGCTGACGCTTGGCGTAACCCGAATGCGACAGGGTCACCACCACGTCTTCCGGCGCGATCAGGTCGAGGATGTCGAGATCTTCTTCGCTCGCGCGGATTTCGCTGCGGCGCGCGTCGCCGAATTCTTCCTTCAGATTAAGCAGCTCGGTGCGGATCACCTCGAGCAGCACGTCGGGATTCTCGAGGATCTCGATCAGGCCGCGGATGGCTTCCAGCAGCACCTTGTATTCGTCGGTGAGCTTTTCCTGCTCCAAGCCGGTCAGGCGATGCAGGCGCATTTCCAGGATCTGGGTCGCCTGCGTCTCGGTCAGCTGGTAACGGCCGTCGTGCAGGCCGAACTCGGCCGCGAGGTCTTCCGGACGCGAGGCCTCGGAACCGGCCGCGGCCAGCAGCGCGCCGACCAGGCCCGGTTCCCAGGTCTTCTCCAACATGCGCTCGCGCGCTTCGTTCGGATTGGCCGAGGTCTTGATCAGCTCGATCATCTCGTCGATGTTGGCGAGCGCGACCGTCAGACCTTCCAAGATATGCGCGCGCTGGCGCGCCTTGCGCAGTTCGAAGATGGTGCGGCGGGTCACCACTTCGCGGCGGTGACGGATGAAGGCTTCGAGGATCTGCTTGAGGTTCAGCAACTGCGGACGGCCGTCGACCAGCGCCACCATGTTGATGCCGAACACCGACTCCATCTGGGTCTGCTGGTAGAGGTTGTTGAGCACCACCTCGGCCGATTCGCCGCGCTTGACCTCGATGAAGATGCGCATGCCGTCCTTGTCGGACTCGTCGCGCAGCTCGCTGATGCCTTCCAGGCGCTTTTCCTTGACCAGCTCGGCGATCTTCTCGATCAGACGCGCCTTGTTGACCTGGTACGGGATCTCGGTGACCGCGATCGCTTCGCGGCCGGTGTCCTGGTTGACCTCGATCTCGGCGCGCGCGCGCATGCGCACCCGGCCGCGGCCGGTGCGATAGGCGTTGATGATGCCGGCGGTGCCGTTGATGATGCCCGCGGTCGGGAAGTCCGGACCGGGGATGTATTCCATCAGCGCATCGACGTCGAGCTCCGGCGCGTTGATCAAGGCGATGGTCGCGTTGATCACTTCCGACAGATTGTGCGGCGGGATGTTGGTCGCCATGCCCACGGCGATACCGGCCGAGCCGTTGATGAGCAGGTTCGGCACCCGGGTCGGCATGACCGTGGGTTCGAGTTCCTTTTCGTCGTAATTGGGCTGGAAATCGACGGTTTCCTTGTCGATGTCGGCCATCAGCTCGTGGGTGAGCTTGGCCATGCGCGACTCGGTGTAACGCATCGCCGCGGCGGAGTCGCCGTCGACCGAACCGAAGTTGCCCTGGCCGTCGACCAGCATGTAGCGCAGCGAGAACGGTTGCGCCATGCGCACCAGCGTGTCGTAGACCGACTGATCGCCGTGCGGGTGGTACTTACCGATCACGTCGCCGACGATACGCGCCGACTTGAAATGCGGCTTGTTGCTGTGGGCGCCCAGCTCGCTCATGGCGTACAGGACGCGGCGATGCACAGGCTTGAGGCCGTCTCGTACGTCGGGAAGCGCGCGTCCGACGATCACGCTCATGGCGTAGTCGAGGTAGCTGCGGCGCATCTCGTCTTCGAGATTGACCTGGATGATTTCCTTGGCGAGTTCGGCCATCAGGGTTCCGTTGCGGGCGGTGAGTCGAACAACCCGGGCGAACGGCGTCGGCGTCCCTCACGGAACGCCGCAGATATGGCTGAAAACAGGGTCCGTGCGGGCCTGTCCTGCAGCTCGCTCGGGGCGGCATCAAAACGACAGGAAATCATAGCACGAAACACGGTTTCACGGGAGGCTGATTCTCACGCAGAAACAAGCACTTGGCGGGGTTTTTCAGCTGCATTGCAGCATTGGGTGCGGGGTTGGATTGGCGCGGGCCGAGTTGGCGGTTTTGGCGGGCGCTGGGGATGATCGCCAAATGGGCTTTGGCGGTCGCTCTGCGCTCGTGTTGGGCAGCTTTCGCAGGCGCATAGGCTTGAGCAAGCGCGAGAGCGCTGCGCGTTCAAAAGCGCTGTCTGGGACCGCTAGTGCCGTGTCAGTTCATGAGAGCGGTGAACCCACAAGTCGTCATTCCCGCGAAGGCGGGAATCCAGAGACTTCAGCGTCATGCTCCAGAACGTCATTCCCGCGAACGCGGGAATCCAGTGACTTCAAATGTTCTCGCACGAAAGACCCTGAATTCCCGCCTTCGCGGGAATGACGTCCTGGGAGGATGGCGCTAAAGCTTCTGACTGTTCGGCTTCGTTGAGGAAAAGCAGACTCCGCCTTCGAGGGAAGACGGACTGGAACTACCGCGCTGAATACCCCGGCGAGCCAAGACAACGACGATCAAACGCAATCGCGCCGGAGCGAGCCGAAACGCCAGCCAGCCAACACCGAAAACCTCAGCCCCCGAACGCCGCCTTCATCGCCGCCGCATCCGGCCGTTCGATCACCCCGCGCTCGGTGACGATCGCGTCGATCAGTTCGTGCGGGGTCACGTCGAACACCGGGTTCCAGGCGCCGACCCGCTCGGCCGCGGTGCGGGTGCCGCCGACCGCGAACAGCTCGCCCGGGTCGCGTTCCTCGATCTCGATCAGATCGCCGGACGCGGTGGCCATGTCGACCGTCGACGAGGGCGCGGCGACCATGAACTTGACGCCGTGATGGCGCGCGGCGATCGCCAGCTGGTAGGTGCCGATCTTGTTGGCGGTGTCGCCGTTGGCGCAGATGCGGTCGGCGCCGACGATCACCCAGCCGACCTTGCCGGTCTTCATCAGATGCGCGGCGGCCGAGTCGGCGATCAGGATCGGCGCGATGCCGTCCTGCTCGAGTTCCCACACGGTCAGGCGCGCGCCCTGCAGCCACGGCCGGGTCTCGCCGGCATACACCTGGGCGATGCGGCCCTGGGCGACGCCGGCGCGAATCACGCCGAGCGCGGTGCCGAAACCGGCGGTGGCCAGCGAGCCGGTATTGCAGTGGGTCAGCACGCCGTTGCCCGGCTCAATCAGGGCCGCGCCGAGCGCGCCCATGCGCCGGTTCGCGGCCAGGTCTTCGTCGGCGATCGCCTGCGCTTCGCGCGCCAGCACCTCGCGCCAATCGGCGCCGGCCGCGGCCAGCACGCGGCGCATGCGCGCCAGCGCCCAGGCCAGGTTGACCGCGGTCGGGCGGGCCGCGTTGAGGCGCTGCATGGCCGGTTCGATCCGCGCCAGCGCGGCGGCGCCGTCGTCGGCCTCGACCGTCCTGGCCGCCAGCACCACGCCCCACGCCGCGGCGATGCCGATCGCGGGCGCGCCGCGCACGGTGAGCGCATGGATCGCGGCGGCGACCGCGTCGCTGTCTTCGCACGACACGTATTCCACCGCGAACGGCAGCTTGCGCTGGTCCAGCAGTTCCAGGGCCCGGCCGGTCCAGCGGATCGGGCGGATGCGGTCGTAACGGTCGAAATCGATGGTGTCGTTCATGCCGCCGAGTTTAACGGATGCAGGAGTCGGCCCCGAAACATCCTCGCCACGATCCGATGCATTCGGCGGCCCGCCGCCGCCAACGACATCGCCCCGACCTTGCGGCCGGGGCGATGGATACGCGCGTCGGCTTGTACCGAGCGCGATTTTCTATCTGACGCGACGGTCGAGCGCGATCAGTTGACCTGGAAGCGACCGCGGCAACCGTTCGAGACCCACACGCCGTTGCGGTCCCAACCCCAGGTCTGACCTTCGATGCACGGCGAGCCCGAGTTCTGGCGCAACAGGCGCACGTCGCGGCGCACGGTCATGTTGCAACGGTTCTGGCGCTTGTTGCTGGACTCGCAGGAAATCTCCTGACTCTGGCCGCCACCGCCCCAACCGCCGCCGTTGTTGCCGCCACCGCCGTTCCAGCCGCCGCCACGGGTGGCGATGAACTCACCGCGGCAACCGCCGGACACCCACACCTGGCCCGGACGCGAACCCCAGTTCTGGCCTTCGACGCAGGTCGTGCTGGACAGCTGACGCTGCAGACGCGCGCGGTTGCCGCTGATGCTGCAGCTGCGCTGACGGCCGTTGTCGGATTCGCAGCGCACCACGTCGCCGTTGCCGCCGCCGTTCCAGCCGCCGCCACCGTCGTTCCAGCCGCCACCGCGGCCGAGCGCGAACTCAGCGCGACAACCTTCCGACACCCACACGCCGTTGCGGTCGTAACCCCAACTGCGGCCCTGGATGCACGAGGAACTGGACAACTGGCGGCTCAGCTGGACGCCGCCGCGCGTATCGGCATCGCAACGGCGCTGACGGCCGTTGTCGGATTCGCAGCGGATGACGCCGTTGTCGGAACCGTAATCGTTGTACTGCGGCGCCGCCTGGACGGCGCTCGCGGACAACCCCAAGCCCACCATCAGACCCAGACTGGAAAGAATGCGTGCGGACATGCTTGTGCTCCTTGTCGATTTGTCGAGGACTCTAGCTGAACCCGCTTAACGCCAGCTCAAGATTTCGCCTTGCGTGCGAATCACCACGATGATGCAACCGATTTGTTCATGAGGCGCTTAGTTTGCGCCCTGTTTCGCGACCGATCTCCGCCGTTGGTCGCATGACTTCCGGCCCATGGCCGCATCGTCGTGCGCGGCGATCAACCGCCGCCGCGCCGGTAATCGAGTTCGAATTCGGCGCGGCAGCCGTCCTCGACCCACACGCCGTGCGCGTCGTAGCCCCAACTGCGGCCTTCGACGCATTCGGTCTTGGACAGTTGCTTGACCATGCGCACGCCCGTGCCGGTGTCGCCGTCGCAACGGCGGGCCTTGCGATCGCGCGACTCGCACAGCAGCAGCGGCTTGGCCTGCACCTGCGGCGCGGGCTCCACGCCGAGCAGGCGGAACTCGCCGCGGCAGCCGCCGGACACCCACACGCCGCTGTCGTCGGTGCCCCAGGATTGATTGCGCAGGCAAGGTTGTTTGGACAATTGCTGGGCCAGGGCCACGCCAGCTTCGGTCTTGGCGGCGCAGTGATTCCAGCGCCCACCGACCGACTCACACTTGATCACGCGCGCGCCGGTGCTGCTGTCGCCGCCGCTGCCGCCGCGTCCGAGCACGAAATCGGCCGAGCAACCTTGCGATACCCACACGCCGCCGCGATCAGCGCCCCAACTGGTGCCTTCGACGCAGGGCTTGCCGGAGTTGCGCCGGATCAGGCGCACGCCGCCGCGGGTATCGGCCGGACAGCGCACCGTTTGCTCGTCGGACGATGCGCAACGCAGCACATCGCCGCCGAACAGTCGTTCGCCGGCCGGTTCCGCACGCACGTCCATCGCGTGCGCCGCAACGGCGAACGCGAACAGATGGATCGCGGCTTTCAGACTGCGCATGCATGGCCCCCAGCACCCGATGCGAGCACTCTAACCGTGATCCATGAACTTGCAATCAAAAACGCGCAGTGAGCCGATCGTGTGAAGCGCGGGGTTCATCGCGGTCAAGCACGCGTGAAATCGAAGGCCAATACGTCGGCGATACGCGGGCTGTCGAGCATCGCCATCAGCAGCCGGTCCATGCCCAGGGCGACCCCGGCGCAATCGGGAAATCCAGCGGCCAAAGCGTTCAGCAAGGCCTCGTCTCGCGGCGGCGCGATCGCACCGCGCTGGCGGCGCAGCTCGCGATCGCGATCGAACCGCGCGCCCTGCTCGGCCGAATCGGCCAGTTCGTGATAGCCATTGGCCAATTCCAACGGCCCCAGGTACAGCTCGAAGCGTGCGGCGACCGCGACGCCGTCGCCGTCCTCGCCCAATCGGGCCAGCGCGCATTGCGAAGCCGGATACCCGTGAACGGCCAGCAACTCATCGCGCGAAAACCGCGGCTGCAGGCGATGGGTCATCAACAGATCGAGCCAATCGTCGCGGTTCAGCCCCTGTGGATCGATCACCACCTCGCCGAGCGCCGCGCGCAACTGCGCCTCGTCGGCAACGAACGGATCCAACCCCAGGCGATCGCGGTACAGATCGCGATACGCCACCGTGTGCAACCGCGCATCGCGCCCGACCAGCGCCAGTGCGGCGCGCACCAGGTCGGCGGTTTCCTCGATCAGACGGCGGTGGTCCCAGCCGAGCCGATACCACTCCAGCATGGTGAACTCGGGGTTGTGCCGGCCGCCGGCTTCGCCGTCGCGGAACACCCGCCCGAGTTCATAGCAATCGCCGAATCCTGCCGCGAGCAGGCGCTTGAGCGGGAATTCCGGCGACGTACGCAGCCAGCGCGTGCGCGGCGCGCCGTCGGTGCGGCCGCTGAACTGCAACGAGAACGATGCGATGTTCGGATCGGTGTTGCCGGCCATCGACATCAGCGGGGTTTCCACTTCGATCACCGCGCGTTCGGCGAAGTAAGCCCGAACCGTGGCGTTGAGCCGCGCCCGCAGGCGCAGCGTTTCGAAGCTCGCCGACGGATGCCAGTCCGGCGCCTGCGCGGCTGAAGGGTTCATTCGTTCTGCGCCAGGAACGCCAGCAGCCGGTCTTCGTCCCAGACCTCGATGCCGAGTTCCTGCGCCTTGTCGAGCTTGGACCCGGCTTCGGTGCCGGCGACGACGAAACTGGTCTTCTTCGACACGCTGCCGGCGACCTTGGCGCCCAGCGCTTCCAGGCGGGTCTTGGCTTCGTCGCGGGTCAATGCGGCCAGGCTGCCGGTCAGCACCGCGGTCTTGCCGTCGAGCACGCCAACCGAAGACGCAGCGCCCACGGGTGTCAACGCATCAAGCCGCTTCAGCGCGTCCCCCACCCGCAACAGCAACTGCGCGTTCTCCTCCACGCTCAACCACGACGTCAACGCCTGCGCGCTGTCGGCCGGCAATCCGGCGGTGATGTAGGCGTGTTCGGGCGCGTCGCGCAGTTTCTCCGCATCAGCAAACGCGGTGGCGAGTTGCTCGGCGCGGATCTTGGTGACTTTCGGAATTTCCATGTCGACCAGCAAGGTCGCCAGGTTCAATCCTTCGCGCAGTTTCGGCGACGGCGCATGGGTGTCGCCGATCAGCACGCCGCGCTCGAGCAGATCGTCGATGACCTGCTGGTTGCCGGGCTGATCGAAGAAATGCCCCAGCGAACGCGCGACTTCGCCGCCGACATCGGGCAGGCGCTTGAACACCGGCCATGGCAGGCGGCGGATCAACTGCAGATCGCCGAGCCAACCCGACAAGGCCTTGGCCGTGCTTTCGCCGACGTGCTGGATGCCGAGCGCGAACAGGAAACGTTCGAGCGTGGTCTTGCGGCTGTGGTCGATCGCTTCGATCAGGTTGTCGGCCCACTTGGTCGCGACCTTGCCGGCCTTGACCGTCTCCGGCGTGGTGCCGTCGCGCTCGTCGGCGCGGCGCTTCATCTCGAGCAGATCCTCGAGCGTAAGCTTGAACAGGTCGGCGACCGATTGCAGATAGCCCAGGTCGGACAAGTCTTCGATGTAGCGATCGCCGAGGCCTTCGATGTCCATCGCCCGGCGCGAAGCGAAATGACGGATGGCTTCCTTGCGCTGCGCGGGGCAGCTCAGTTCGCCCGAGCAGCGCCACGCCGCCTCGCCTTCCTCGCGCACGATTTCCGAACCGCACACGGGGCATGCGGTCGGCATCTGCCACTGCGGCGCATCCGGTGCGCGATATTCGGGGACGACCCGGACGATTTCCGGGATCACGTCGCCGGCGCGGCGCACGATCACCGTATCGCCGATGCGCACGTCCAGGCGCGCGATCTGGTCGGCGTTGTGCAAGGTCGCATTGGTGACCACCACGCCGGCGACCTGCACCGGCTTGAGCCGCGCGACCGGCGTGGCCGCGCCGGTGCGGCCGATCTGGATGTCGATGCCTTCGAGCACGGTGGATTGTTCCTGCGCCGGGAACTTGTGCGCGATCGCCCAGCGCGGCGCGCGCGAGACGAAACCCATTTCGCGCTGGCCGGCGTAGTCGTCGAGCTTGTAGACCACGCCGTCGATATCGAACGGCAGCGAGTCGCGCTTGGCGCCCATCTGCCGGTAATAACCCAGCAACCCCTCGGCGCCGGCGACCACGCCGCTCTCGGCGCTGACCGGGAAACCCCAGTCGCGCAATTTCTTCAAGGTCTGCGAATGGCTCGCCGGCAAGCTGTAGCCCTCGACCACGCCGACCGCATAGGCGTAGAACGCCAGCGGCCGTTGCGCGGTGATGCGCGGATCGAGCTGACGCAGCGAGCCGGCCGCGCCGTTGCGCGGGTTCGCCAGCACCTTGCCGCCGTCCTTGAGCGCTTTTTCGTTGTAGGTCTTGAACGCGGCCAGCGGCATATAGACCTCGCCGCGCACTTCCAGCACCGGCGGCCAGTCCTTGCCGCGCAGCTTCATCGGAATCGCCTTGACCGTGCGCAGGTTGAGGGTGACATCCTCGCCGGTCGCGCCGTCGCCGCGGGTCGCGCCCTGGACGAACTGGCCGTTCTCGTAGCGCAGGCTGATCGCCAGGCCGTCGAGCTTGGGTTCGACCGAGAATTCGGGATTGGCGTTGTCCAGGCGCTCGACGATCTTGCGCACGAAGTCGGCCACTTCCTCGTCGCTGAAGGCGTTGCCCAGCGACAGCATCGGCACGACGTGGGTGACCTGCGCGAAGGTGCCCGACGGGGTGTTGCCGACCCGCTGGGTCGGCGAATCGGCGCTGGCCAGCTCGGGGTGCGCGGCCTCCAGCGCTTCGAGCTCGCGCAGCAGCCGGTCGTAATCGGCGTCGGTCAGGGTGGGGTCGTCGAGGACGTAGTAGCGGTAGTTCGCGTCGTCGAGCTGAGCGCGCAGTTCGGCGGCGCGTTGGGCCGCGTGGGCGGCGTCTTGTTTGGATGGGGTCGTCACGGGCGGATTGTCCTTGCGCTGCCGTTCGTCCAGGGCGGGTGCATTTTGAACGGATTGGCCGTGATTGTGGATGCTGGGCGTGTCGCTGGGTAAGACGGTGGGATGGGCTGCCGTTTTGTTGCGGTTGCGGCGGTTGTTGCTGCTGGCCGCGGCTGTGGCTGCTGCCGTTACCGTTGCCCGGCAGAGAATCACGCCCACTTTGAAAAAGGGGGCTGCGCGTTGCGTAGCTTGAAGTCGACACTGAAGACCGGCGCGCGGGGGATTTGCTTTATAGCTGCCGGAGCTGCGGCGCTTGAAAGCAAAAGCAAATCCCCCCTAGCCCCCCTTTTTCAAAGGGGGGAAGCAACTTGGGTAAGAGGGATACGACTTCGGTGGGTCGATCAGATCCAAGCCGCAGCTTCAGGCGAGGATCAAGACTCGGATCCCGCGTGCGACCCACGCTTCTCCACTCACCAACGCGTCGGCTTGCTCAACGGCGGCGCTTCGCGCTGGCGGTCGTAGGCGCGCAGTTCGTCGCGCAGGTGGGCGATGCGCTGGCGGCCGAGTGCGTTGCGCTGTTCGTCCAGCACCACCGCGTCGAGCAGTTCGGCCATGCGCTGGGCGGTCGGCAGCATGGTTTCCCAGGCATCCAGGGCCGCCACCGGCGCGGGCAGGGTCAGGAAGAACGCGATCGCCGGGGTTTCCAGCGACTGGATCGTCGCCATGTCGAAACTGCCGGGCTTCATGATGTTGGCCACGCTGAACACCGGGCCGCGCTCGGGATGGCCTTCGACCAGGCGGTGGTACACGCCCATGTGGCCGTAGACCAGACCGGCCTTTTCCGCCGCGACCACGATGTCGGGCCCGTGCAGCTTCTGCCCGGCGCGCGCGGCCAGGTACAGGGTGACGATCTTGTCGAATTCTTCGCTGACCCGGCGGCCCAGCTCGCTGTTGGCCGCGTTCGCGTTGCCTTCCAGCGTCTTGTCGAACAGTTCCAGTTCGGCCTGGGTGGTCGCCTCGCCGGGCGCGCCGGCCTGGTCGAGTTCGCTCTGGATCTGCTCGCCCAGGGTCGGCTCCTGGCGCGGCCCGCTCTTGCGCGGCTCGCCGCCGCGCGCGGCGTCTTCGCGCGCGACGCGCTTGCCCTGCCCCGGCTTGCGCGGGCGGCCGAAGAATACGATCGCGCCGATCAGGATCAGGCCGGCGATCAGGATGCCGATCCTCATCATGGTCACGTCGGACATTCGTTGCTCCTTTTGTTGCGGGAATCGGGAATGGGGAATCGGGAATCGTTTAAAAGCGCCACGTCGGCCATCGATTCTCTATCTCCTGCTCCAAACTCCGAATGATCAAATTAAGACGTTGTCGAACGATCGGGCAGAAATGCTTTACCCATTCCCGACTCCCGATTCTCGATTCCCGTGCGGCTACGCCGCACCCGCCAACCGCGTCGCCTCGGCCAGATCGACCGAGACCAGCCGGCTCACGCCCGGTTCGCGCATGGTCACGCCCGACAATTGCTGCGCGGCTTCCATCGTCGCCTTGTTGTGGCTCACGAACAGGAACTGTACCTGCTCGCTCATCTCGCTGACCATCGCGGTGAAACGACCCACGTTGGCCTCGTCGAGCGGCGCGTCGACCTCGTCGAGCAGGCAGAACGGCGCCGGATTGAGACGGAAGATCGCGAACACCAGCGCCACCGCGGTCATCGCCTTCTCGCCGCCGGACAGCAGCGAGATGTTCGACACGCGCTTGCCGGGCGGCCGGGCCATGATCGCCACGCCGGTGTCGAGCAGGTCTTCGCCGGTGAGTTCCAGGTAGGCATGGCCGCCGCCGAACAGGCGCGGATACAGCTCCTGCACGCCGGAATTGACCCGGTCGAAGGTGTCCTTGAAGCGGCTGCGGGTTTCGCGGTCGATCTTGCGGATCGCTTCTTCCAGGGTTTCCAGCGCGGTGTTGAGGTCGAGGAACTGCGCGTCGAGGTAATCCTTGCGCTGCGCGGCCTCGGCATGCTCGGCGATCGCGGCCAGGTTGACCGGCTCGAGCCGACGCAGCTTGTTGTCGAGTTCGATGACGCTGCGTTCCCAGGTCTGCGGCTCGGCGTTTTCGTCGAGCGAGTTGACCACGTCCTGCAGCACCGCGCCGGCTTCGGCGATGGCCTCGGTCAGGGTTTCGGCCTTGAGCACCAGGGCCTGCTGTTCCAGGCGGCGCTGGCCGATCGCTTCGCGTTGCTGCAGCGCCTGTTCGTCGCGCTGCTGGCGGGTCTGTTCGAATTTGCGCAGGTCGTTGTCGATGCCGTCGAGCGCGCTGCGCGCGGCGGTGAGGTCCTGCTCGGCGAGCACGCGCTGTTCCAGCGCGACCTGGCGCTGTTCTTCCAGCGCGACCACCGGTTCGTCGCCGTCGCTGAGCTGGGCCGACAGTTCGCTCAGGCGCGAATCGAGCTGGCCGCGCTGGCCGCCCATGCGCTCGAGGGTCTGGCTGAGGCCGGCGATCTGCGCGCGTTGGGTTTCCAGGGTCAAGGTCAAGGCGTGCGCGGCGTCGCGCGATTCGCGCGCGGCGTTGCGCGCGGCGTCGCGCGCTTCCGACAGGGAACGGCGCTCGGATTCGAGCTGCAGCCGCGAGTCTTCCAGTTCACCCATGCGCTCGACCGCGGCTTCCTGGCGCATGCGCGCCTCGCGCGCCTGCTCGCGGCCGGCGTCCAGGCCGATCAGCAACTGCTCAAGGTCCGCGTCGATTTTCTCGATCCGGTTGCGCGCCGAATCCAGACGACCCTGATGGCTTTGCAACTGACCGGCCAGTTCGGACACGCTGCGGTGGGCCATGTACAAGGCGCGCTGCGCGTCTTCGCGCTGCTGTTCGGCCGCCAGCGAGCGGTCGCGCAACTGGATCTGGGTTTGTTCGAGTTCGCGCTCGCGGGTCAGCAGTTCCTCGATCTCGACCCGCAGGGTCTGGATCTCGCGTTCGCGCAGCAGCGCGCCTTGCTTGGCCGCGCCGGAGCGCAGCACCCGCACCCAGCCGGCACCCAGGCGCTCGCCGTTACGGGTGATGATGGTGTCTTCCGCGCCGAGCGAGGGCTGCAGCGCGCGCGCCGCGGCCAGATCGTCGGCGCCGTGCAGGCGCGCGAGCAGGCGACGGATCGCGGCCGGGCCCTGCACCTTCGAGGCCAGCGAGGTCGCGGCGTAACTGGCGTCGTCGCGCTCGGGCGAGACCAGGGTCAGGCGGCCTTCGCCGAGTTCGCCGATCGCATCGACCAGGGTTTCGGGCGATTCGACCAGCACGCCTTCGATCAACTGGCCCAGCGCGCTTTCGACCGCGTTTTCCCAGCCCGGATCGACGGTGAGGGTTTCGCCGACGCGCTGCGCCGAATCCAGGCCGCGCGCCTTGAGCCACGTGAGCGCGGCGCCCTGCTCCTGTCCGAGCGCGGCGTGCTGCAAGGTTTCCAGCGACGACAAGCGGCCGCGCGAGGTCTGCGCCTGCTTGCGCACCTCGGCGAGCTGGTTCTGGGTCGCGCGCTGCTGTTCCTGCAGGTCCGACACCGCGGTCTTACGGATTTCCAGTTCGTCGGTCAGGCTTTCCAGCGATTCTTTCTGCAGGTCGTGCTGGCCCTGCAGTTGTTCGAAGGCTTCCGACAGCGCGCCCAGGTCCAGGCCGGAACGTTCGCTCGCCAGCGATTCGCGGCGGCGGTCGGCGTCGAGCGTCTGCCGGTCCAGGCCCTCGATGCGGGTGCGTTCGACCTCGGCCGCGCGCGCGGCTTCGGATTGTTCGCGGCTGTGCGCGTCCCAGCGCTGCTGCCAGTCGCTGAGCCGGTTTTCGGCGTCGCGCAGCGCGTCCTGGCGCGCTTCGTCGTCCTCGCGCATCGCCTCGATGCGCGGCTCGGCGTCGGCGACCGCGGCCAGCAGCACGTCCAGGCGCGCCTGATCGCTGCCGATGTGCTCGCCGATCTCGGCCAGTTGATTCATCGCTTCGTCGCGCGCCTTGAGCAGGCGGCTCGACATCTCGCGCTGGTGCTGGATCTGCTGTTCGATGCGCGCCAAGGCGCCGCCGACTTCGTAGCTGGCGGCCTGGGTCTTGTTGAGCTTGGCCGCGGCTTCTTCGCGACTGACCCGGCCGGTCTCCAGTTCGCGCTCGGCCTCGCGCTGTTCGGCGATCAACTGCTGCAGGCGGGTTTCCTGCTGCGACAGCTTCTCGCGCTGGACCTGCAGTTTCTGGTCGAGGGCGCGGTACTCCAGCGCCTTCCACTCCACGTCCTTGATCTTGCGCTCGGCCTGGATCGCCTGGTACTGCTCGGCCTGGCGCGCCTGCCGGCGCAGGTGTTCGAGCTGCTTGCCGACTTCCTCGCGCAGATCGTTCAGACGATCGAGATTTTCGCGGGTGTGGCGGATGCGGGTTTCGGTTTCCTTGCGCCGTTCCTTGTACTTGGAAATGCCGGCGGCTTCTTCCAGGTACACGCGCAGGTCTTCGGGCTTGGCCTCGATGATCTGGCTGATCATGCCCTGCTCGATGATCGAGTAGCTGCGCGGGCCCAGGCCGGTGCCGAGGAACAGGTCGGTGATGTCGCGACGACGGCATTTGCCGCCGTTGAGGTAGTACTGGCTGGTGCCGTCGCGGCTGACCGTGCGCTTGACCGAGATTTCGTTGAACGCGGCGAATTCGCCGGTGATGGTGTGATCGGAGTTGTCGAAGATCAACTCGACCATCGCCTGCGACACCGGCTTGCGCGCCGAGGAGCCGGCGAAGATCACGTCGGTCAGCGAGTCGCCGCGCAGGCGGCTGGCCGAGCTCTCGCCCATCACCCAGCGCACCGCGTCGATGATGTTCGACTTGCCGCAGCCGTTCGGACCGACCACGCCGGTCATGTTGGTGGGCAGGTGCAGCGTGGTCGGATCGACGAAGGACTTGAAACCGGACAGCTTGATCGTGGACAGACGCATGCGGCGTTGGGGCCTCTGGGTGCGGCGGACGCGGCCGTGAATAGGTGGCTTAAGTGGGTTATCAGGTAGTGCGGCCAAGTGATTGAATCGGCTGGGCCGGGCGCGGCTCCTGGCCGTGCCTACCCGGGAGTATAGCGGGCTGGCGTCGAGCCCGCCGTCGGGGCGCCGGGGCCGGCCCGGGCGGCGCGCGATCCGTGGCGTCGTCAACGCATCCTCGGCCGCCGCTTCAGTGCTTTCCGGCGATCGCGCGATCACTACTAATTCGATAGTTGACAGACCCGATCCGGCCATGCTCCCATCAGTCAACTAATAAACCAGTAGACGCCCATGGCCCGACCTGCCTCGCCCACGCTCACCCAGTCCGAGCAAGCGATCCTCGAGGTGCTGTGGGACAAGGACGAGGCCTCGGTGCGCGAGGTCGCCGACGAACTGTCCCGGCACAAGCCGGCGGCCTATACGACGGTGCTGACGATGTTCAACGTCCTGGCCAAGAAAGGCTTCGTGACCCATCGCCAGGAAGGCCGCGCCTTCATCTACCGCGCCGCGATCAGCCGCGAGCAGGCCCGCAAGCAGGCCCTGGATCATCTGCTGCAGCAATTCTTCGACGGTTCGCCGAATCTGCTGGCGCAGCATCTGCTGGACCGGCACGACGTCGACCGCGCCGAACTCAAGACGCTGCGCGACAAAGTCAGCGCGGCCAAGGCCCGGGGGAACGCGTGATGGAAAGCCACGTGATCGAAAGCCTGATCGACGCCACGCCGGCGTTCGCGGCCCAGCACCTGCTGCAAGGCGCGCTGTTGTTCGCGCTGGCGGTGGTGTTCATGCGTATGCGGGCGCTCGATGCCGAATTGCGCTCGTGGCTGCTGCTGGCGGTGTTCGCGCTGGCGACGCTGTCGCCGCTGGCGGCGCTGCTGCCCGGCCCGCCCTCGCCTGCGTTCGCCGCCCCGGCCGAGCAACTGGTGCCGTTGCCGGACGAAGGCCCGACGCCCGACGAAGCGATCTACGAGGCCGGGCAACGCACCGACGTGCTGTACCTGGAAATACCGCGATCGTTTTCGACGGTGCTGGCGCTGGCCTGGGCGCTCGGCGCGCTGTGGCAGTGGATGCGGCTGGTCGAAGGCGCGCGCCAGGCGCGCCGGCTGCGTCGCTGCGCGCATCCTGCGCCGGCGCTGGAGACGTTGCTTGCGCAGGAACTACCGCGCCGTGCACGGATCGCGACCACCGCCATCGACGGCCCGATGGTGGTCGGCCTGCTGCGCCCCACGATCCTGATCCCACGCGCCTTGGCGAACAGCCTGGAACCCGGCGCGCTGCGCGACATCCTGCGCCACGAGATCGCGCATATCCGCCGCGGCGATCTGTGGCTGACCGCGGCGGTACGCGCGGCGCTGGCGGTGTTCTGGTGGAGCCCGTTGCTGCGGCTGATCCATGCGCGCCTGGACCTGGCGCGCGAGATGGCCTGCGATGCGCGCGCCGCCCGCGGCTGCGATGGGCGCGTGGACTACGCCGGCTCCCTGCTCAGCAGCGCCGAGACCTTGCTGGACCTGGGCGAACGGCCGGCCTGGCTGGCGGTCGGCATGCTCGAACGCCGCAGCCATCTCGCCCAGCGCATCGATGGACTGATCGAACCCGGCCCGGGCGAGGAACCGCGACGCCGGCATGCGGCGGTCGCCGTGTGCGTATCGGCGCTGCTCGCGTTCGCCGGCCTGTCGCTGGCGAGCACGCCGCGCCTGGACGTCGCCGGGCGCCATGTCGCCGAACCCGACGCCCGGGTCGTCGCCCTGCTCGCCGCGGCCAAGGCCGGCGATACCGCCACGGTGCGCAAACTCGCCGCCGGCGGCGTGGACATCGATGCGCGCGTCCTCGGCGACGGGACCGCGCTGATCCAGGCCGTGACCGCGCGCAACCTGACCACCGTCGACACCTTGCTGGCCTTGGGCGCCGACCCGAATCGCGCCGCGCTCGGCGAAGGCAACCCCTTGATCGTCGCCGCGCGGATCGGCGCGCAGCCGATCGTCGAACGCCTGGTGCGCGCCGGCGCCGACGTCAACCGGGTGGTGACTTACGACGAAACGCCGTTGATCAACGCCGCCCGCGCCGGGCATCTGGCGACGGTCGAGTACCTGGTCGCGCGCGGCGCCGACGTCAACCTGGGCATGGTCGCCGATGGCTGGCTCGGGCGCTGGCGCTCGCCGCTCAATCAGGCCCGCGATCCGGCCGTGCACAGTTACCTGATCGGTCGGGGAGCGGTCGCCGGCCATCCCTGATCGTCGCGGCTCCTGTCGCTGCGATTCTTGCTGCATCCGTTCGGATACTTCCGGCGCGGGCCATGGCCGGTCGCGCCCGGCCTCGCTTTGCCAGCATTCGCGCGCACACCCGTTTCGCGCCTCCAACCACAGGGTAGGACCACGATGAAATCCATGATGCTCGCCTGCACGCTGGCGATCGGTTTGTTCGCCGCCACCGCCCATGCGCAAGCGCCGGCCGATCGCGACATCGCCCAGTTGAAAGCGGCGATAGAACGCGGGCTGCGGCCCAGCATCGTCAAGGCCGGCGAGGCCATGCCGACCTGGACCCTGCAAGAGCGCATGGCGCATCACAAGATCCCCGGCGTCGCCATCGCCATCGTCAAGGACGGCAAGCTGCTGTACGCCGCCGGCTACGGCGTGCGCGAAGCCGGCACCCACGACGCGGTCGATGCCGACACGCTGTTCTCGGTGGGATCGGTCAGCAAGATGATCGCCGCGGCGACCACGCTGCAACTGGTTGCGCAAGGACGCATCGATCTCGATCGCGACATCAACGCTTACCTGAAATCCTGGCGCATACCGACCGCGCCCGCGATCAAGAATCCGATGGTGACGATGCGCATGCTGCTGTCGCACACCTCGGGCCTGGGCGTGCATGGCTTCGAGGACTATCTGCCGCAGGAAACCCTGCCCACGCTGGTGCAGACCTTGAACGGCACGCCGCCGGCCAAGAACGATCCGGTCCGCCTGAAATACGAACCGGGAACGCGCAGCGATTACTCCGGCGGCGGCATCATGCTCGAACAGCAGATCATCGAAGACCTCACTGGCCAGCCCCTGGACGCGGTCGCGCGCGCGCAGGTGTTCGAACGCGCAGGCATGCGCCGCAGCACCTACGAGAACCCGCTGTCGCCGGCGCGCGGCAACATCGCCAAGGCCCACGACGGCAACGGCGCGCTCACCGCCCTGCCGCGCGGTTGGCAGACCTTCCCGGAGCAGGCCGCTTCGGGCCTGTGGACCAGCGCGAACGATCTGGGCGCCTTCGTCGGCGCGCTGATCCGCAGCTATCGCGGCCAGGACGGCTTGCTGCCGCAGGCGATCGCGCTGCAGATGATGAGCGAGGTCTCGCCGGGCGTGCGCGGCCTGGGCCCGGAACTGGGCGGCACCGGCAAGGCGCGCCGGTTCTTCCACAACGGCGACAACGACAGCTACCACGCCGCGATCGAGGGCTATCCGGAAACCGGCTACGGCTTCGCCATCCTCACCAACGGCGAGAACGGCGGCCGCATCCGCGGCGAGATCCGCAATGCGATCTCCGATGCCCTGAACGATGGCATGAAACCGCCGATCCGCACGATCGCGCTGGACCTGAGCGCGCCGGTCTATGCCGATTACGCCGGCCGCTATCGCCTCGACCCGGCGATCCCCATGGACATCCGCAGCGCGCTCGCCGACTGGTTCGACTTCGACTCGATCACGGTCAAAACCGCCGACGGCGCCATCCGCATGGACCTGCCCGACGGTCCGTCGGCCTCGCCGTTGCTGCCGCTGAGCCCGACCCGGTTCTTCGCTTCGGGCGTCGGCGCGGAACTGGAATTCCATCGCGACGCCCGCGGCGTCGTGCATGCGATCAGCGTCGTGGCCGGCAACTCGCGCGCTTACTACCGCCGGCAAGACGCGCAGCCGACAGGCGCCGCCACCCCGCCCGATCGCAATCGCCCTTGAGCACGGGCGCCGCGGCGCGAACGCGACCATCTCGCTGCGCGCGGCCAGCGCATTCGGCGACCGCGTGCATGTTTCGCGCCCGCAGTACGCGCGCTTTCGCAGCCGCGACGCGCGACGTGGTACATAAGGCACGACCCGCCTTCGATCGCGATCCTGGAACGATCCACCCCGTATGAGCCGACCGCGCGCATCCAATCCGGCCCGCAAGGCCGGCGAACACCTGACCATGGCCGACCTGGCCGAACTGGCCGGGGTTTCGGCGATCACCGTCTCGCGCGCCCTGCGCGACAGCCCGCTGGTCAATCCGGAAACCCGGGCCAAGATCAAGGAACTGGCCGAGCGCGAGGGTTACCAATTCAACATCAGCGCGCGCAACCTGCGCCTGCGCCGCAGCATGACCGTGGCGGTGGTGGTGGAAATGAAACCCACGATCGAGCGGCAGATGTCCGGCCCCTACCCGCTCGACCTGCTCGGCGGCATCAGCCAGGAACTGACCTCGGCCGGCTACAGCGTGCTGCTGACCTCGCTGCAGGGCGGCGCGCTGCCGAGCGTGCAGGCCGCCGACGGGGTGATCCTGCTCGGCCAGGGCGCGCACGAGGACGCCATGCACGAGGTGCGGCGCTGGGGCCGGCCGATGGTGGTGTGGGGCGCGGTCAGCCGGCACGAATCGCAGATCGTGGTCGGCAGCGACAATCACCTCGGCGGCCGCCTGGCCGCCGAACGTTTCTTGGCCCTGGGCCGGCGCCGGCCGGTGTTCCTGGGCGACAGCGCGCACGGCGAGTTCGCCGAGCGCCTGGAAGGTTTCCAGCGCACCCTGGCCGCGCACGGCATCGAGCCGTTGACCCCGACCGTGGCCAATTTCACGGTCAGCGCGGGCGCGCAGGCGGTGCATGCCCTGCTCGATCAGCACCCGCAGTTCGACGCCTTGTTCGCGGCCAGCGACTTGCTCGCGATCGGCGCGATCCGCGCCTTGATCGAACGCGGCCGACGCGTGCCCGACGACGTGTCGGTGATCGGTTACGACGACACGCCGCTGGGCGCGACGTATCTGCCGCCGTTGACCTCGATCCATCAGAACTTCGTCGATGCGGGGGTGTCGTTGGCGCGCAAGATTCTGGCGATGATCGAGGGGGAGCCGGCGACGTCGGAGATTTTGCCTACGCATTTGGTGGCGCGGGTTACCTGAGGGGTTGGCGCTTGGCGCTTGGCGCTTGGCGCTTGGCGCTTGGCGCTTGGCGCTTGGCGGTTTGATGATGCGGCGGCGGTTTTATCGGGCGCCTGGTTCGATGCGGCGTCTATGCGGTTTCGCGGTCGCGGCTTGTGACCGAAGGAAATCCAGTAGGACGTCGCTCCTGCAGGTAGGCCATGCGGCTTTCGCCTCGTTTCAATCGTCGCATCCAGCGCTGCGAGGCCGTGAACTCGCGTCAGCAAAAGCACACCCGGAGGGCGGCGTGCAGGATGCACGCCGTGCGCCACCGGGACATGGATGTCCCGTGTGGCGCATGCCTGCGTCGGCATCGATCGTGCGGCTTTTGATTCGAAACAGGAGCGCCTTTTTCTTTGGTGACTTTTGACCGAAGGGAATCCAGGCGGACTTTTGTGGCTCTGGACAAAAGAAAGTTACCCGCCGCTTTAGTGGCGGAAGCTTTTGATCCTGCTTGCAGCTTCAAAAGCTTTGAAGCTCTAGTGCCTTTTAAGCTAAAGGCAAGATCTAAAGCTTTCGTCCGCAAGCGGCCGAGTTACTTTCTTTTGTCAAAAGCGACAAAAGAAAGGTAACCAAAGAAAAACGCTTTTCTTTGAATCAAGGGCCCGCACGATCGTTGCCGACGCAGGCATGCGCCACACGAGACATCCTGTCTCGGTGGCGCACGGCGCACATCCATGTGCGCCGCCCTCCGGGTGCGCTGTTGCTAACGCGAGTTACAAGCCTCGCAGCGCTGGATGAACTGCGCGAATTCGGGCGAAAGCCACATGGCCTCCCTGTAGGAGCGGCGTCCTACTGGATTTCCTTCGGTCACAAGCCGCGACCGCGAATCTTCATCAACGTCGCAACCGCCGACGCGACAACCGGCCAAACAATCGTCCTCACCCCGCGCGAAACCGGCACTCGGTCATGCTGCAACGCAGCGACAAAACCGACATCCGACAACCACGATCAACGCCGATCTTGCGCATCGCAACATTTCTTAACCATCTGATCCGACGCAATAAATCGCGGATCAACACCGACCGCCAACCCCCTCCCCGCAAGCCCCCACACCCCACGCCAAGCCTCAATTGTTATCGGTAACTTGACATCGATAACAATCAATCCCTACGGTCCGCCTCCAAGACCTCGCCACACACCCTCGCAACCCGCCGCATCGCCGATGCCGCCCACCCGCTTCCAGGCCCTACGCGTGACCCCGACCCCCGCTGCCGCTACGCCCGTCCCAACCGACGACACCGACGCCTGGCGCCTGCGCCAGGATCGTCACGACCCCGCGCTGCGCCGCCGCGACGAAACCCTGTTCGCCCTGGCCAACGGCTCGCTCGGCGTGCGCGGCGGATTCGAGGAAGCCGACGGCGGCAGCGACGGCAGCTTCCTGGCGTCGGTGTTCGAACAACACCCGATCCACTACCACGAACGCTTCCCCGGTTTCGCCCGCAGCACCGACACCCGCCTGCCGGTCGCCGACGGCCAACGCATCGCGGTGTGGCTGGGCGCGCAGCGCCTGGACATCGATGCCGCGCAGTGGCTGGCGTTCGAACGCGAACTCGATCTGCGCAGCGGTTTGCTGAGCCGCCGCCTGCGCCTGAAGACTGCGCAAGGCCATACCGTCGAAATCCGCGCCGAACGCGTATTGCCGTTCGACAGCGGCGCGGCCGGGGTGGATCTGCTCGCAATCCGCTACACCATCGCGTCGATCGATTACACCGGCCCGATCACCCTGGCCTCGGCGATCGAATGCGGCCACGCCGCCGCCGAACAAGGCGACGACCCGCGCATCGGCGTGGCCTCGGCCGAAGGTCTGCAATTGCTTTCGCGCCAGGCCGACCGGCGCAGCGCCGACGTGGTCCAGGCGACCCGCCGCAGCGGCGTGCGCGTGGTCTGCAGCCAGGCGCATCGTCTGGGCGAAGGCGTGAGTTTCGGCGATGCGCAGATCGGCGCCGAGCACGTCGCCCAGCGCTACCTCGCGCAGTTGCAGCCCGGACAAGAGGCGACGATCGAGAAGTTCGTCGTCTACGCCACCGACACCAACCCGCACGCGACCGATCTGCCCGCGCATGCCGCGCAGGCCTTGCATCAGGCGGTGGCGGACGGCTTCGACGCGATCGCCGCGCGCCAGGCCGCGTCGCTGGCGCAGTTCTGGGACGGCGCGGAATTGTTCATCGACGGCGATGCCGCCGCCGAACAGGCGCTGCGTTTCAACCTGTTCCATCTGCTGCAATCGGCCGGGCGCGACGGCGTCAACGGCACCGCCGCCAAGGGCCTGACCGGCGAAGGCTACGAAGGCCATTATTTCTGGGACACCGAGGCCTTCATGCTGCCGGTGATGGCCTACACCGCGCCGGACGTCGCGCGCGCGATGCTGCATGCGCGCTTTCTCGCGCTGGAACCGGCGCGCAAGCACGCGCGCGAGATGAACCATCCGCGCGGCGCGCTGTTCCCGTGGCGCACGATCACCGGCGGCGAATGCTCGGCGCATTACCCCTCCGGTTCGGCCGCGTATCACATCAATGCCGCGGTCGCGTATGGGCTGGGTCTGTACCTGGACGCGACCGGCGACCTGGATTTCCTGGTCGAATGCGGCGCCGAAATCCTGTTCGAAACCGCGCGCATCTGGCCGCAGATCGGCCACTTCAACCCGCGTCGCGGCGGCGCGTTCTGCATCCACGAAGTCACCGGCCCCGACGAATACACCGCGCTGGTCGACAACAACTTCTACACCAACCGCATGGCCCAGCAGCATCTGCTGCGCGCCGTGCGCGTGTGGGAACAACTGCAACGCGAACGTCCCGAGCAATTGCAGGCGCTGGCCCAACGCCTGCAACTGGAGCCGCACGAGATCGACACCTGGCGCCGCGCCGGCGAGCGCATGTTCCTGCATTACGATGAAGCGCTGGGAATCTACGCGCAGGACGACACCTTCCTCGACAAGCCGCGCTGGCCCTTCCCCAAGCACGAGGGCGAACACCGGCCGCTGCTGCTCGACTATCACCCGATCACCTTGTACCGCCACCAGATCTGCAAGCAGGCCGACGTGGTGATGGCCCTGGTGTTGGCCGGCGACGGTATCGGCACCGACATCAAGCGGCGCAGCTACGACTACTACGAAGCGGTCACCACCCACGACTCGACCTTGTCGGCGTCGGTGTTCGGCATCCTCGCCAGCGAAGTCGGCCATGCCGAGCAAGCGGCGAAATTCTTCAACGACAACCTGCGCGTCGACCTGGACGATCTGCACGGCAATACCGATCACGGCGTGCATATGGCGGCGCTGGCGGGGACGTGGCTGGGCTTGGCCTCGGGCTTCGCCGGCTTGCGCACCTGCGACGGCGTGCTGAAATTCGCACCGACCTTGCCGCAACAGTGGCGCGGTTTCGGCTTCGGCCTGCGTTGGCAAGGCCGGCGCCTGCGCCTGCGAGTCGATCGCGACGGCGTCGAATACACCTTGCTCGACGGCGCGGCCTTGCGCATCGAACACACCGGCCGCGCGATCGAACTCAGCGCCGGTACGCCGTTGCGGGTCGCGCTCGCGCAACCCGGCGGCCAACCCGGCGACGACGGCAAGCTCGCGTTCCCGCGTCCGGCGCAGGCGCTGATCTTCGACCTCGACGGCGTGCTCACCGACACCGCGCAGACCCACTACCGCGCCTGGAAGCGCATGGCCGACGAAGAAGGCCTGCCGTTCGACCAGCACGTCAACGAGCAGCTCAAGGGCGTCGACCGCATGAGTTCGCTGGAGCTCATCCTGCGCCATGCCGGCAAGGTGCTGAGCGCCGAGCAGAAACGCGCGCTGGCCGAACGCAAGAACGGCTACTACGTCGAGGCCATCGCGCAGGTCACGCCGAAAGATCTGTTTCCCGGAGTCGAACGCGTGCTCCAACAGGCGCGCGCGCGCGGCCTCAAGCTGGGCGTCGCCTCGGCCAGCCGCAACGCCGCCGCCCTGCTCGACCGCCTCGGCATCGCCGATCGTTTCGATTACATCGCCGACGCGGCGCGGATCGCCCGCGCCAAACCGGCGCCGGACATTTTCCTCGATGTCGCCGCCGCGCTCGGCGTCGCGCCGTCGCGGTGCATCGGCCTGGAAGACGCCGCCGCCGGCGTGGTTTCGATCAAGACCGCCGGCATGGCCGCGATCGGCATCGGCGATGCGGCCACGCTCGCGCGCGCCGACGCCTGCCTGCCCGACATCGCCTCCTTCGATCTGAACGCTTTCGTTTCGCCCTGACCGCGTCGGCACGTACCGCCGCGGCAGACCGCCTTGCAGTTCAACAATCCATAACAACCGGGTGGGGAGATCACCATGCACCACGCAGCCTTCAAGCAAACTCGTCTGATGCGTTACGCGCTGTCCGCGGCGATCGCCGCCGCGCTCGCGCCAGGCCATGCGCTGGCCCAGGACGCGGCCGCCGCCGCGCCGCAGGACACCGCGCCGGCCGAAACCTCCGCCACCACCCTCGACGCGGTCGTGGTCAGCGGCACCGCGCGCTTCAAGGGCCTGCGCAAGCGCGACGCCAGTTTCTCGATCACCACCGCCTCGCTCGAGCAGATCCAGGAAGCCGTGCCGCTGAGCACCGCCGACGCGCTCAAGGTCGTGCCCGGCATCTGGGCCGAATCGGCCGGCGGCAGCACCGGCGCGAACATCTTCGTGCGCGGCATGCCCTCGGAAGGCGACGCGCCGTTCGTGACCGTGCAGATGGACGGCGCGCCGCTGTTCCCGCCGCCGACCCTGTCGTTCCTGGAAAACTCCACGCTGTTCCGCATGGACGACACCATCGACCGCATGGAAGTGCTGCGCGGCGGTCCGAGCCCGATCTTCTCCAACGGCCAGCCCGGCGCGACGGTCAACTTCATCCAGAAGAAAGGCGGCGAAGAACCCGCCGGCAGCGTGCGCGTGGGCGTGGGCAGCGACAATCTGCGCCGCGTCGACCTGTTCAACAGCGGCAAGCTCGGCGAAGGCTGGTACTACAGCGTCGGCGGCTTCTACCGCAGCACCGACGGCGTGCGCGACACCCAATTCCCGGCCGATAAAGGCGGCCAGTTGAGCGCCACCTTGACCCACAGCTGGGACAAGGGCGAGATCACCGTCTACGCGCGCCACACCAACGACAAGAACGCGTTCTTCACCCCGATCCCGCTGCTCTCGCGCAACAACGGCAGCAGCCTGTCGAGCTTCCCCGGCCTGGATGCGCAGACCGGCACCCTGCTCGGCAACGATTTCCGCCACGTCACGATTCCGACCGGACCGAACGGTCAGACCATCAGCCGCGATCTCGCCGACGGCCGCGGCATCAACCTCGACGTGTTCGGTGCGTCGATGGATTTCTACGCCGGCGACTGGACCATCAGCGACCGGGTCAACTACGTCAGCGGCAGCGCGCCGACCAACGGCCTGTTCACCGGCGCCAGCCCGCAGACGCTCGGATCGTTCATCGCCGGCTACGGCAGCGCCGGCACCGCGACCTACGTCAACGGCGGCGGCGCGGTCGATCCGAACCAGCAGGTGCTGACCGCCGGGTTCTGGGTGGTCGACAAGGAAATCGAATCGTTCACCAACGACCTGCGTTTCAGCAAGGACTTGTTCGAAGGCAACACGCTGACCGCCGGCGTGTACTTCGCCAAGTATTCGTCCAAGGACACCTGGTACCTGGGCAACAACATGCTGCTGACCGCGCAGAACAACGCGCGCCGGATCAACCTGACCCTCGCCGACGGCCGCCAGGTCACCCGCGACGGTTTCACCGGCAATTCGTTCTTCTCGCTGCGCGGCGACTACGACGGCCAGAACACCGCGGTGTTCGTCGCCGACGAATGGCAGATCAACGATCGCCTGCGTCTGGACGGCGGCGTGCGCTACGAATGGCAGCAGGTCGACGGCACCGTGCACGACACCGCCACGGTCGACCTGGACGGCAATCCGAACACGCTGTACGACAACGCCACCTCGATCTCGCTGCCGAGCACCCGCCGCATCGACCAGGACGACAAGCATTTCTCCTGGACCTTGGGCTTGAACTACAAGCTCAACGACACCTCCAGCGTGTTCGCGCGCGCCAACTCCGGTTACAAGCTGCCGGCGTTCGACAACCTGCGCGACGGCAACAACAAAGTGCAGGAAATCGATCAGTACGAACTGGGCTTCAAATCCGGCAACTCGTTCTACGACCTGTACCTGACCGCGTTCTACAACAGCTTCACCAACTCGCCGTTCCAGGCCTTCCTCGACGACGGCACCAACTTCACCACCGCCGGCGATTCGCGCGCCTACGGTGTCGAAGTCGAAGGCGCGGTGCGGCCGATCGGCGGCCTGGAGCTCGCCCTGACCGGCGTTTGGCTGGATGCGAAGTACGAGAACTACCGCGAGTTCACCGGCAATCAGGTGATGCGCCAGCCCAAGCAGCAGTTCCGCTTCACCCCGAGCTATTTCTGGACCTTGCCGTTCGGCGACCTGAAGATCTTCGCGACCTATTCGCGCATCGGCGATCGCTTCGCCGACCTAGCCAACACCCAGAAGCTGCCGTCGTACGAAACCGTGGACGTCGGCGCGAACATGCACGTCGGCGACAACTGGGAATTCGCGCTCAGCGGCAGCAACGTGACCAACGAGCTGGGCCTGACCGAAGGCAACGTGCGCGTGCCCGGCGCGGCGACCGGCGGCGTGTTCATGGGCCGGCCGATCGCGGGGCGTTCGTATCTGTTCTCGGCCGCGTATAAGTGGTGATCGCGCGCTGAGTCGACGTGCTCAAAGCCCCTCTCCCGCTTTGCGGGAGAGGGGTTGGGGTGAGGGCCGATGATCGCCGCGTGCCCTCATCCGCCCCTTCGGGGCACCTTCTCCCGCACGCGGGAGAAGGATTCACTCTCGATACGTTCAAAGCCCCTCTCTCGCTGTGCGGGAGAGGGGTTGGGGTGAGGGCCGATGATCGCCACGCGCCCTCATCCGCCCCTTCGGGGCACCTTCTCCCGCGTGCGGGAGAAGGATTCAATACGCGGTAGATGATTCGCCGGAGCCTGCATGACCGCCACCGCCACCGCTTCCAGTCGCCGCCTGATGATCGTGGCGATGATCCTGACCTACATGATGTTCGGGATCCTGCTCAACAGCGTGGGCACGGTGATCCTGCAGTCGATCCAGGGCTTCGGCATCAGCAAGGGCGACGCCAGCATTCTCGAAGCCTTCAAGGACCTGCCGATCGCGGTGGTCTCCTTCCTCACCGCCGCGCTGATGCCGCGGCTGGGTTATCGCCGCGCGATGATGCTCGGCCTGGGCATCGTCGGCGTCGCCTGCGCGCTGATGCCGCTGCTGTCCTCGTTCTGGATGACCAAGGTCTTGTTCATCGCCACCGGCGTGTCGTTCGCGCTGACCAAGGTCTCGGTGTATTCCTCGATCGGCCTGCTCACCGAAGGCAAGCAGGCGCATGCCAGCCTGACCAGCATCATCGAAGGCTGGTTCATGGTCGGCGTGCTCGCCGGCTACTGGATCTTCGCCTGGTTCATCAACCCCGATTCGCCGGCCGACCCGGTCTGGCTGCGCGTGTACTGGCTGCTCGCCGCGATGGCCGCGCTGATCGTGGTGCTGCTCGCGTGTTCGCGCATGGACGAATCGGCCGCGCGCGACGGTCACGCCGCCGCCGATTCGTTTCTCGACATGTTCCGCCTGATCGCTCAACCGCTGGTCGCCACGTTCCTGGTCTCGGCGTTCCTGTACGTGCTGATCGAACAAAGCGTGGGCACCTGGCTGCCGACCTTCAATCGCGAAATTCTGCACCTGCCCACGACCATGAGCGTGCAGGCGGCGAGCATCTTCGCCGTGTCGCTGGCGTTGGGACGGCTCGCCGCCGGCCTCGCGCTGCGGCGGGTGCCGTGGCACTGGTTGCTGATCACCTGCGTGGTGGCGATGGCGCTGCTGGTGATCGTGGCCCTGCCGCTGGCCGGCCAGGCGCGGCCCAATGCCGACATGAACTGGGCGCGCGCGCCGCTCGCGGCGTATGTGTTCCCGTTGATCGGCTTGTTCATGGCGCCGATCTATCCGGCGATCAATTCGGTCGTGCTCAGCTCGCTGCCCAAGTCGCGGCATGCGGCGATGACCGGCCTGATCGTGGTGTTCTCCGCGCTGGGCGGCACCACCGGTTCGTTCATCACCGGCCAGCTGTTCGCGCGCATCGGCGGCGGCACCGCGTTCTATCTGTCGCTGCTGCCGATGGCGCTGTTGCTGCTGGCGATCGCGATGCTCAAGCGCCAGTCCGGCCGCGCCGAACGCGCGATCGCGGCGGCCTGAGCGGGCGCGCCGTTCGCGACCGACCATCGGCATTCTGTTTCTCCCAGGGCTGGGCTATGCTCGACCTCGTGGCTATGGGCGTCCTTCCTTCTATCTGAAACTAGGGTGCCCGCTTCCCACACAGCCCGCCTCCCGGCGGGCTTTTCATTGAGGACCACGCGGAGGCACGGCGCATGAATGGAATCTACCTGCGGCGACGCGGCAAGCTGTACGTCAAGCCCGGCGAAGGCGGCGCCGGCACGGCCGAAGTGGCGATGGTGCAGAAGGAAACCGAGGCGCTCGGCTATGTCCTGTCCGAGGCCGTGGTCGAACGCCTGGGGACGCTGTCGATCGAACAGCTCACCCAGGTGTTGCGCGAACTGCGCAAACATCTGGCGCCGATGACCGGCGCGCACCGCAAGCACAGGCCCTTGTTTCCGGACTTCCCGAAAGGCTCGCTGGCGCTGGGCGAGGCCGAGCTGTACCTGCGCGCGGTCCACCACTACCTGACCCATCGCCGCGTACATCTGCACGAGCCAATGGAAACCACGCCGCTGCTGCATGGCCGCGAGCCGCGCGAAATCGATCTGGGCAGCGCCGAGGATTTCGAAACCATCTGCACCCGGCTGGCCAAGGCGCCGACCTCGCTGTCGGAACAGGACAAGACCGACCTGCTGTGGTTCATCAAGCAGTATCAGGCCCAGGTGTTCCGCTTGCTGCCGGAACAGATCCCGTTCAAGGAAAACCTCGCGGTGATCGGCGCCGGCCTGCTGCGCTATGCGCCGGGCGCGGCCACCGACACCTTCGTCGCCACGCGCTTCAAGACCGCGACCGACCTGCTGCGCCTGGCCGTGGCCTTGAACGACGGCGATGTTTCGCTGGCCGAACCGACCCGGTTCAAGGCCATGAAGCGCAGCGAACGGCGACGGCTGCTGGACGGGTTGGAAGCCTGCGGCGATCCGACCGAGGACATGCGCCGCTGGCGCGAACGCTGGAAGCGCCTGGGCGAAGTGCTGCATCCGGGCGATTACCGCGAACGCTGCCCGAACACCTGGCGCGCGTTCCAGGTGCTGCGCGAGGATCTTTCCTTCGAGAGTTTCAACAGCGCGATCGAACGCGACTTGGAGCAAGGCCGCACCGACGCGGTCGCGCAACGCTTGCGCGCGCGTCCGGGCGAACTCGCGCGCCGGCTCGATCACCTGCTGCGCGGCGACGCGCCGGCGCAGGCCGTGCTCGATCACTTCCGCAATGTGGCCGAACGCGTCTCCACACCGGTGCTGCTGCAGGCCCTGAGCCAGTTCGAGCATCGCGGTGAATCGGCGTTGCGCACCTTCTTTCCGAAGGGCGACGCCGCGCGCGCCTGGACCATGCACGATCGACGCGCGCCGATCGATGCGACGGTGCTGGCCGGCGTCATCGCGATCTGCCGCGACGCCCTGCGCGCCCGCTTCGTCCAGCGCGCGCCGCTGGGCCGCTGCTACATCGACCCGGCCCTGGCCGACATGCGCGTGCCGCTGGCCCAGCGCTCGGCCTCGCGCGCGCTGCGCACGCTGGTGCGCGGCAGCCGCCTGCCGCTGCCCGACACCCGCTTCATCCGCCTGTTCCTGTGGTGGACCAACGGCCGCAATCGCACCGACATCGACCTGTCGGCGGCGTTCTTCGATCGCGATTTCGTGTTCCGCGATGTCGTCGCCTACTACAACCTCAAGGGGTACGGCGGCCACCACAGCGGCGACATCGTCGATGCGCCGCGCGGCGCGGCGGAATTCATCGATCTGGACTTGGTGCGCTTGCGCGAGCTCGGCCTGCGCTTCGTCGTGGTCAGCATCCACAGCTTCACCAACCAGCCTTACTGCGACCTGCCCGAGTGCTTCGCCGGCTGGATGGCGCGCCGCGATGCGAACTCGGGCGAGCCGTTCGAAGCGCGCACGGTCGAAGACCGCCTGGACCTGGCCTCGAACCAGCAAAGCTGCCTGCCGTTCGTGCTCGATCTGCAGACCAATCAGATCCTGTGGACCGACATCGGCCTGGGCGGTTTTCCGCGCTGGAACAACGCCGCCAACCATCTATCCGGCATCTCGCTGATCCTGCGCGCGATGACCGCGCTGGCGACGCCGGACCTGCGGACCTTGTTCGAATTGCATGCGCAGGCGCGCGGCGAGCTGGTGGATTCGCCGGAACAGGCCGACACGGTGTTTTCGATGAGCGAAGGCATCACGCCGTTCGATGTGGATCGGATTCGCGCCGATTTTTTGTAAGCGCTCCATGTAGGAGCGGCGCGAGCCGCGACCGCGCCGTATCCGATCGCGGCGAACGGCGGGAATCGCGCCTAAACCTCACGTGCGAATTGATCGTTTGAACCTCGACGTGGGGTGACGGGATCGATGCAGGTCTCGCGGGCTGGCGCAGGTCGCGGTCGCGGCTTGCGCCGCTCCTACAGGGGGCGGTCCAAGTTACGTCTCGTTTGATGTTTGAGTGAAGCAAGCCGACGCGAACCGCGGCTCAGGCGCTTTGCCTCAACGCGAGCAGGCTTTGCGCTGTCGCGATCAATGCATCCTCGCGCGGACGCGGCACCCAATCCAGCACACGCTGGGCCTTGGCGCTGCTCGCATTCTTGCGCTTGCCCAGGTCCGGGATCACCTGCCGCACCGCCGGGTCACGCAGCGCGGCCAGGCGCACCATCCAGTTCGGCACCTCGCGTTTGGGCACCTTCGCCGCGGCGGCGCCGAGATGGCTGCGCAAGGTCTGGGCGATCTGCAGCACCGACATGAAGTCGCCGGCGACGGCCAGGAACCGTTCGCCGTTCGCGGCCGGATCGGTCATCGCGCGCAGATGCAGGTCGGCGACGTCGCGCACGTCGACCGCGCCGAAGTGCAACTGCGGGCAGCCGGGCAAGCCGCCGTCGAGCATGCGCTGGATCAGACCGATCGAGGTCGAATGATCCGGCCCCAGCACCGGACCGAACACGGCGACCGGATTGATCACCGACAGTTCCAGCGCCCCACCCTCGCGTTCGATGAAGTCCCAGGCCGCGCGTTCGGCCAGGGTCTTGGATTTCGGATACGCCGCCACCTCGCCGCTCAGGTCCGACCACACGGTTTCGTCGAACGGTTCGGTGCGCCGTGGATGGCCGTAACCGATCGCCGCGAACGACGAGGTCAGCACCACCCGCTTGACCCCGGCGTCGCGCGCGGCGCGCAGCACCCGCAAGGCGCCGTCGCGCGCCGGCACGATCAGTTCGTCTTCGTGCCTGGGCAGTCCGGGCGGAAACGGCGAAGCCACGTGCAGTGCGTAGTCGCAACCGGTCATGGCCTGCGCCCAGCCGGCGTCGTGTTCGAGATCGGCGACGACGAAGGACAGGCGATCGCCCGGATCGACTCCGGCCTGACGCAGCATCGCGCGCACTGCGCTCTCGCGGTCGCGGCTGCGCACGCTGGTGCGCACGCGATGGCCCGCCTGCAACAACTGGGCGATGCAATGGCCGGCGATAAAGCCCGAACCGCCGGTAACGACTACTGTATACATCGGCGGTGTCTCGATGATTGAAGCGGCAATCGTTCAGCGCTGACGCGGCGCGGCCGCACCCTGATCAATCAAGCAATATCAATCAAGCAACATCGGCCAAGCAAGATCGCTGACGCCCGATCATCCGAGCCCGATCACGCAAGCGCCGGTGACTCGAGCCGCGATCGCTCAAGCCCCGGTCACTCAAGCAGCACGTACTCGCCCTTGGCGCCGTAGGTCTTGCCGGCGCGCGCGCACAACGCTTCGCCGCAGCGGGTCAAGGCGCCCGACTGGGTCGCGTGCAGGATGTCCTTGGCGAACTGGGCGCGCTCGATCTCGCGCATCGACTTGCGCATGAAATACCAGCTGCTGCCGACCGCCAGGATCGAGCCGACCAGCAAGGCCGCCACGCCCTTGTAGATCAGCCCCTGCTGCGAACGCAGCAGGCCGATGTGCTGTTCCTCGATCGCCTTGGCCGCGCGTTCGGCGAGCTCGGCGCTTTCGCGCAACTGGGTGCCGATCGAACCGAAGGTCTGGTCGACGCCGCGGCCTATCGCCTCGCGGGTCTGGTTCTGCACCGCGTTGATCAGCTGATGGGTCAGTTCCTGCGCGTCCGCGCCCATGCCCTGCGCGGTGCGGTGCAGTTCGTCGGCGCTGCGGTCCACATGCTGGACCGCGCGCTCGCTTTGTTCCTGCATGTGCTGGGCGAATACCGCCAGGTCGGCGGCCAATCGTTTCAGGTCTTGCGCGTCCTGCACTTCGTTCTCCGTCAGGGTTACTGGCCCGGCATGCGCGGCTGCATGCTGGGCGGTTGCTGCTGGTGCGGCGGTTGTTGCTGCTGTTGCGGCGGCTGCGCTTGTTGCTGTTGCTGTTGTTGCGGCTGGGCCTGCTGTTGTTGCTGCGGCGCCGCCTGCGCCTGTTCGGCCTTCATCTGCTGGTATTGCTCGCGTCCGTTCTGCAACCAGCTCTGGCCGGCGTCGGAACGCGCGTGGTCCTGCGCCGCGGCGCGGAACGCACCGTCGTCGCGATTGCGCGCGGCCTCGGCCAGGCGGGCGAAAGTGCGGTCGATATCGCTGCCTTCCTGCACGGCCGCTTGCGGCGACGCCGGTCTGCCCGGGGTGTCGCCGATCGGCACCGGCCGGCGCTCGAAGCGGCCGTCCATGCGCTCGTCGATCGGTTCCTTGCGGGTCGGATCGGCGACCGAGTGATCCTTGACCTGCTGCTTGCTCGCGACGATGTCGGTGTGGTCGCGCTGGCCGTCGCGGAAATCGCGGGTGGTGTAGAAGAACTGGTGTTTGTCGGAGCGATGCACGACGTTGAGCGACGGGTCCTGCGGTTCGGCGCGCTTGTCCAGGAACGGCTTGTCGCTGAGCCCGTTGAGGTAATCGGTCATCAGGTTGCCGCTGCGGATCGACAGGCCGTTGAGCTCGTAGCTGCCGCCGATGTTGCTGTGCGCGCCGCCGACGGTGACATTGAGGAAGCGTTTGTCCTCGCTGAACCCTTCGCGCAGGATGCTGGTCGACTTGAACAGGTCGCGACGTTCGTCCTCGGCGGTGATCTGGAACGCCGACATCACCGACGGCGGCAGGCGCCGGTCGTGATTGCGCGGCTCGCCGGTGCCGACCGGATCGAACAGGCCGACCGCCTGCGGCACCTGCCCCGGCGCCACCAGCGGCGGCTTGCTGAACTCCACGCCGGTGATGTTGCCGTCCTTGTCCTTGCTGTAGGTCGCGCCGCTCGGGTCCTGGATGCCGCGCTCGTGGACCAGCCGCGCGAACGCGGCCTCCTGCTCGGCGCCGCGGCTGAAACCGATCCCGGCCACGTTGATCTGCGCCTTCGGGTCCTGGTCGAGCCACTGCTTGGACTGCTCGGTGAACTGCCGGTACATCTGCTCCACGCGCGGCTCGAAGGTGCGCCCGCTCATCTGGTCGCGCGTGCTCTTGAGCCAGCCGTCCTGGGTGCCCGGGCCTTCCACGTAGCCGTAGCCGATGTTGCGGTGCATACCGGCTTCGAGTTGCTGCACGACCCCGGCCACGTTGGTGTGGTTCTTCGGGTCGTCCTTGTACATGCTGTTGCCGGTGCCGTCGAAGGCGGCGACGAACAGGCGCGCATGCGGATCGTTGGAATCGAGCAACACCGGCGCGCGCAGTTGCGACAACTGGCCGCTGGCCTGCACGTAGCTGTCGAGGTCGTGCTGGTCGGCGGGATAGGTCTTGACGCCGTCCGGATTCTTTTCGCCGCCCATCGCAAACTCTCCTTAGCGCTGCGGTTGTGATACTGCCGGGTGCTGCGGCTCGGGGCTGCGGCTCAGTAGGTCTGGCTGAAAACCTTGATCAGGTCGGCGCGGTAATCGCTGTTGGCGTTGCCCGGATCGCGCGGCGCTTTCAACGGAATGAAGCTGCGCATGTAGACATTGATGGTGCGGTCGTCGACTTCCAGGATGATTTCCGGATCACCGATGCTGATGCCCGGCGCGATGTCCTCACGCGCGGCCTCATGCCGCACCAGCCGGTCCTTGAAGATCTCGCCGATGTCGATGCGCGCGCTGTGCTCGCTTTGATCCTTCGAACGCCAGCTGACCTCGGCCGGCGGCGGGAAGTTGACGATGTCGATGTGGCCGGCCTTCATCAGGCTTTGGTAATCGGCGCCGAACGACGCGGTCGAGGCGCTGAGCTTGCTTTCGTCGGGCTTACCGTGCGGAAAGCCGTGATAGACGATGCGGCAACCGTAGGTATCGAAGCAGTAGGCGCCGAAGCGGTGACGCTCGAAACGCAGCGGCCACTGGGCCGAGGTGTCCGCGCCGGTTTGCGCGGCGGCGGATGGACTGGAGGCGGCGGACGTAGACATGGCGGTTTGACATCCTGTTGCGGCAAATAGGGCAAGCATCGCGGCCAGGGCGCGCGCGTGGCGGGCATGCGCCTGCCAACGATGCGGTTCGCAACGCGGCACGGCATGACGGCGACGGCGGCCGGTCACGGATTGACTGTCCATCTGGGTCCCTTCGCTGGCTCCGGCACACTAGCATTGGCTCGTGGGTGAACCCACTGTACGGATAGCTCCCCTTCCGTACTGCGCTGCGATGTGCCGGAACACGAGATCGGAGTTTGCACGCAATTGGCGACAAGACTCAACTCGTGTGCCGTTCCATGACTTGGCGCTGAGATGTTTGTGCGCATTCGAATGCCGGGTTTGCGCCGGCGGCGGAGCGGCGATCAGGCGGTCCCGGCCCGGCGGTGTGGCGATCGGCAGCAGGCCGGGTCGGCAAAGTGGCGCGTGCTTCGCAGCAGGTGAATCTGCGACCGATTGCACTGTTTCGGGGTGGAGGGCTTTCAGTCGGGAATGCGTCTGGGGCTGTAATCGCGCCCCTACTGGAACGAATCGACTTCGGGCGTTCTCGCATGAAAAGCCCTGGATATTCGGCTTCGCCGAAGTGAAGCAGAGCCCGCGTTCGCGGGAATGACGACTGGAAGTGACGCGGCAAACCCGAACCGCACCGCTCACACATCGACCGCCATCCCTACAACCGCAACTCACTCTCCCGATCGAAGAAATGCATCCGCTCGGCCGAATACGCCAGATGCACCGTATCGCCGACCTTCGGCAAATGGAACGGCGGCAAGCGCACGACCAGGTCGCAGCCGCCGCAGCCCAGGTTCAAGAACGCTTCGTTGCCGACCGGTTCGACCACCTCGACCTTGGCCGGCAAGGTGTCCGGGCCGGCGTCGGCCGGATGCATGTCTTCCGGGCGCAGGCCGATCATGAGTTCGCGGCCCAGGTAGCCGCGCACTTTTTCCAGCAGTTCGCCTTCCGGCCGCAGGCGCAGTTCCACGCCGTCGGCGATGCGCAGGTACAAGGCGTTCTCGCGTTCGACCACCTGGCCCCACAAGGTGTTCATCTTCGGGCTGCCTAGGAAGGTCGCCACGAACAGATTGACCGGCCGGTTGTACAGCGCCATCGGCGTGTCGATCTGCTGGATCTTGCCGTCCTTCATCACCACGATGCGATGGCCCAGGGTCATCGCTTCGACCTGATCGTGGGTGACGTAGATCATCGTGGTCTCGAGCTGCCGATGCAGGCGCGCGATCTCGACCCGCATGGTCATGCGCAGCTTGGCGTCGAGGTTGGACAGCGGCTCATCGAGCAAGAACACCTGCGGCTTGCGCACCAAGGCGCGCCCCAGCGCCACGCGCTGGCGCTGCCCGCCCGACAACGCGGCCGGCTTGCGGTCCAGCAGCGATTCCAGTTCGAGCGTCGCCGCCGCCGCCTTGACCCGCTCGGCGATCTCGGCCTTGCCCGCGCCGCGCAGTTTCAGGCCGAAGCCGAGATTCTCGGCCACGGTCATGTGCGGATACAGCGCATAGCTTTGGAACACCATGGCGATGTCGCGGTCCTTCGGCGGCATGTCGTTGACCACCCGCTCGCCGATGCGCAGCTCGCCCGAACTGATCGACTCCAGCCCCGCGACCATGCGCAACAAGGTGGATTTGCCGCAGCCCGACGGGCCGACCAGCACCAGCAACTCGCCGTCGTCGATCTCGAAACTGGCGTCGGCGACGCCGACGTAACCGTTCGGATAGACCTTGCGCAGCTGCTGCAGAGTGACCTTCGCCATGAATTCTCCCGACAATGCGATCGAGGCGATGCATTTGTGCCCGCCCTGGGCTATTCTGCCATGTAACCGTTTTCATGCACGCCCGCTTCCAATTCGATTGGCTCCGGAGGCCACGACGAATGACCGATTCACGCTTTGCCGCCGACCGCACCTTCCCGAACGGCTTTCTTTGGGGCGCCGCCACCGCCGCGCACCAGATCGAAGGCTCGCCGATGGCCGACGGCGCCGGTCCCAGCATCTGGACCCGCTTCGCCCACACCCCGGGCATGACCCTCAACGGCGACACCGGCGATGTGGCCTGCGACCACTATCGACGCTGGAAGGAAGACGTCGCATTGATGAAGTCGCTGGGCCTGCAGGCGTATCGCTTCAGCGTCTCGTGGTCGCGCATCCTGCCCGAGGGCACCGGCCGGGTGAATCAGGCCGGCCTGGATTTCTACTCGCGCCTGGTCGACGAACTGCTGGCCAACGGCATCGAACCGCTGCTGACCTTGTACCACTGGGACATGCCGGCCGCGCTCGACGACCGCGGCGGCTGGCTCAACCGCGACTGCGCCGACTGGTTCGCCGAGTACGGCCAGGTCATGTACCGCGCGCTCGACGGCCGGGTCAAGAAGTGGGTCACGCTCAATGAGCCGTGGGTGATCACCGACGGCGGCTATCTGCACGGCGCGCTCGCGCCGGGCCACCGCAGCCGTTTCGAAGCGCCGATCGCCTCGCACAACCTGATGCGCGCGCACGGCGCGGCGGTGCAGGCCTATCGCGCGCAAGGCAAGCACGAGATCGGGCTGGTGGTGAACATCGAGCCCAAGTACGCGGCCACCGATTCGGTCGAAGACGCCGCCGCGGTCAAGCGCGCGCACGCCTACATGAACGAGCAATACCTCGACCCCGCCCTGCTCGGCACCTATCCGCCGGAACTGCGCGAGATCTTCGGCGAGGCCTGGCCGGAATGGCCGCAGGCCGATTTCGACCTGATCAAGCAGAAGCTCGACTTCATCGGCGTCAACTACTACACCCGCAGCGTCACCAAGGACGCGGTCAGCTACCCGCTCAACACCGGCGTGGTGCGGCAGCCGTCGGGCACCTACACCGAGACCGGCTGGGAAGTGTTCCCGCAGGGCCTGACCGACACCCTGACCTGGGTCAAGGACCGCTACGGCGACATCCCGATGTACATCACCGAGAACGGCGCGGCGTTCTTCGATCCGCCGGTGGCCGAGCCCGATGCGAGCGGCGAGCGCCGGGTGCGCGATCCGCTGCGCATGGACTACCTGCAAAAGCACATCGGCGCGATCCACGACGCGATCCAGGCCGGCTGCGACATCCGCGGCTACATGGTGTGGTCGCTGCTGGACAACCTGGAGTGGTCGCTGGGCTACTCCAAGCGCTTCGGCGTGGTGCATGTGAACTACGCCACCCAGGACCGCACGCCGAAGGATAGTGCGCGCTGGTATTCGAAGGTGATCGCCAGCAACGGCAAGTTCCTGGAAGAACCGTTGCCTTGAGTTGGGATTTGGGATTTGGGATTTGGGATTCGGGATTTGGGTTTCGAGGTTCGAGGTTCGAGGTTCGGAATTCTTGGTTCGAGGTTCGGAAGTCGGGACATAGCGAATCCGACGCTCGATAGCGCAACCCCAAGGAACGTCATCCCCGCGAACGCGGGGATCCAGCGACTTTCGTGCAGGTCGCGACAAAGACACTGGATATTCGGCTCCGCCGAAGTAAAGCGGAGCCCGCGTTCGCGGGAATGACGAACTGGTGGTTCGCGGCTGAAGCACTGATGGCCTCGCCGCCATAACGTCAACCCGACCGCTCCACTACACATTGCCGCCCCTTACCTCGCCCCAAACCCAGCAAGACCGATACCCCCGACAACCCCAAACCCCGCACCAACCGACATCCATAACAACGAATACTCGCCCCGACCCCGAGCGGCGATATGCTTGGGGCCCGAGCCGGGAGCCCTTCCCGGCGCACGACCGAACGCAATTGCCGCGCTCGATCGCTGTTTCCCCCACTCTCAGAGCTCGCGGTTCCATGCACGACACCCTGCTGCTGTTCGGCGCCACCGGCGATCTCTCCCAGCGCTATCTGTTTCCGTCGCTGGTCCATCTGTGGCGCGATCGGCTGCTGCCGGCCGGGCTGCGCATCGTCGCGGTCGGCCGTCAGGAGCTGTCCGACGACGAGTTCCGCGCCTGGCTGAGCGAGCACATGGCCGGCGAGGTCGCCGACGATCCGGCGCTGGTGGAAGACTTGCTGTCCAAGATCGCCTACGTCTCGGTCGATCTGCGCGACGAGGCGGCGATCGCCGCGGCGCTGTCGAAGTACGCCGACCGGCCGAGCGTGAGCTACCTGGCCACGCCGCCGGACCTGTTCGTGCATTGCGCCAACGGCCTCAAGGCGGCCGGCCTGCTGGAGGGCGAATCGCGGCTGGTGCTGGAAAAACCGATCGGCCGCGACCTGGCCTCGGCGCGCGAGATCAACGCCGCGCTGCGCGCCTGCCTGGACGAATCGCGGATCTTCCGCATCGATCACTACCTGGGCAAGGCGGCGGTGCAGAACCTGCTCGCGCTGCGCCTGGGCAACACCTTGCTGGAAGCGGTGTGGGAACACCGCTGGATCGAATCGGTCGACATCCTGGTCGCCGAGACCGCCGGCGTCGACGGCCGCGAAGGCTATTACGCCGGCTACGGCGCGCTGCGCGACATGGTCCAGAACCACATGCTGCAACTGCTCGCGCTGATCGCGATGGAACCGCCGGCCGTGCTCGACGCCGACAGCATCCGCGACGAGAAGCGCAAGGTGCTGCGCGCGCTGCGGCCGATGACCCGCGACGACGTCGCCACCCGCACCGTGCGCGGCCGCTACGGCGCCGGCGTGGTCGAGGGCCGCGCGGTCAAGGGCTTCGTGCATGAATCCACGGTCGAGACCTTCGTCGCGGTGGAGACGTATATCGACAACTGGCGCTGGGCGGGTGTTCCGTTCCGCCTGGTCACCGGCAAACGGTTGGCCGAACGCGCGACCGAGGTGGTGGTCTCGTTCCGTCCGACCTCGCACTGGCTGTTCGAACGCCCGCGCCGCGGCCGCGAACGCCCCAACCGCCTGCGCATGCGCCTGCAACCCGACGAAACCATCGAACTGGGCCTGATGGGCAGCCTCGCCGCGCCCGAATGGGGCGCGATGGAGCTCAAGCCGATGTCGCTGGACCTGTCGATGTCGGGCTCGCCGCAGCGGCGCATCGCTTACGAACGTCTGCTGGTGGATGCGCTGCGCGGCAACCAGACCCTGTTCGTGCGCGACGACGAAGTCGAAGCGGCGTGGCAGTGGATCGACAGCATCGAGAACGCCTGGAGCCAGACCGAACAACCCGCGCTGGATTATCCGGCCGGCTCCTGGGGCCCGGCCGAGGCCGAACGCTTCCTGCCGCCGACCAATGGCTACAAGTCCGGCGGAGGCTCGGCATGAGCGGCGCGTTGCTGGCGGACATCGGCGGCACCAATGCCCGCTTCGCCCTCGCCTCGTCCGATCCGAGCGTGCCGGCGCTGTTGCCCGACAGCGTGCAGGTTTTTTCGGTCGCCGACTTTCCATCGTTGGCCGACGCCGCGCGGCATTACCTCGACCGCATCGGCGCGAGTCCGAGCGATGGCGTGTTCGCGGTGGCCGGGCGCGTGGATGGCGACGAGGCGCGAATCACCAATCACCCGTGGGTGATCTCGGCCGAACGGACCCGGATCGCTCTGGGGCTGACGCAGCTTCGCTTGGTCAACGATTTCGCCGCGCAGGCGATGGCCGTGTCGCTGCTGCAACCGTCCGACGTGGTGCCGATCGGCGGCGTGCGCTGGAACGGCTGGAGCGGCGACGGCGATCGCACCTACGCGATCATCGGCGCCGGCACCGGCCTGGGCGTGGGCGCGCTGCTGCGCCGCGACGGCCGCTATTACCCGCTGCAGACCGAAGGCGGCCACGTCAGCTTCGCTCCGGGCACACCGGAGGAAATCGAAGTGCTGCAGCGCCTGTCGGGCGAATTCGGCCGGGTCTCCAACGAGCGCCTGCTCAGCGGCAGCGGCCTGGTCAACCTGCACCGCGCGCTGAGCCAGATCGCCGGCGAAGACCCCGGCCCCTTGCAGCCGCAGGACATCACCGCGATGGCGCGCGAAGGCGACGTGCGCTGCCTGCGCGCGATCGACGTGTTCTGCGCCGTGTTCGGCGCCGCCGCGGGCGATCTCGTGCTGACCCTGGGCGCCTGGGACGGCGTGTTCCTGCCCGGCGGCCTGGTGCCCAAGCTGATGCCGTGGCTGGCGCATTCGGGTTTCCGCCAGCGTTTCGAACACAAGGGCCGGTTCTCGCCGACCATGGCGCGGGTGCCGACCCTGGCGGTGACCCATGCGCAACCGGGCCTGCTCGGCGCGGCGGCGCTGGCGGCGCAGCGCGCGCCGGTGGCGGCGCCTGCGCGCGAGATCAGCGCAGGTTGAGGCGCCGCGCCAACACGAGGTCTCTGTGGGAGGGGCTTGAGCCCCGATGCTTTTCGCTAAGGCATCGGGGCTGAAGCCCCTCCCACAAAAGACCTCCAGCCTCGTCGCCGTCGGGCCGCAGGTATCGACTGGGCTTGTCGAAATCGCCTGAGTTTGTCGAATGAGATCTCCCGCACACAGCGCCGTGTCGCCACGAGGTGTTTTGTGGGAGGGGGCTTGAGCCCCGATGCTCTTCGCTCAGGTCGCGAAGCAACTGCCTTGTCTGAGACAAAGGCATCGGGGCTGAAGCCCCTCCCACAAAAGACCTCCAGCCTCGTCGCCGTCGGGTCGGATGAATCGCCTGGAGTTGTCGAATGAAATCTCCCGCACACGGCGCCGCACCACCGCGAGGTCTTTTGTGGGAGGGGCTTCAGCCCCGACGCTTTCCGCTCAGATCGCCAGACAACCACCCCAACCCGACGACACGGCCTTAAACAACGCCATGCGACGATGCGCGGATGCTCGACGACTCCGCCCCCGTCCCGCACGATCCCGCCCAGCCGCAGGCCGCGCCGTATCGCTGGCATGAGCATCGCAGCGTCGACACCTGGACCTGGGCCAGCGCGGTGGCCATCGCGGCCGAACTGCGGCGCGATCTCGCGCGGCGTTCGCGCGCCCGCCTGCTGCTGTCGGGCGGCACCACCCCGGCGCCGGTCTACCGCGCGCTGTCGCGCGCGCCGCTGGAGTGGGCGCGGGTCGATATCGCCCTGGTCGACGAACGCTGGCTGCTGCCCGACGATCGCGACAGCAACGCCTGGCTGGTCCGCCAGCACCTGCTGCGCCACAACGCCGCCGCGGCGCGTTTCGAATCCCTGACCGCGCCGGGCCGTAGCCTCGAGGAAGCGGTCGCCTTCGCCAATGCGCACGCGCGCCAGAGCGCCAGCGCGGCGGTGCTGGGCATGGGCGAGGACGGCCACACCGCGTCGCTGTTTCCCGGCCTGCCGGGCCTGGATCGCATGCTGGCGTCGAAACAGCCCTACATCGCCGTCGACGCCACCACCGCGGCCGGCGCCCGGCAATGGAGCAAGCGCATCAGCCTGACGCCCGCCGGCCTGGCCTATGCGCAGTCACGATTCCTGCTGATCCGGGGCAAGGCCAAGCGCGAGGTGTTCCGTCAGGCCATCGCCGGCGGCGACGTACGCCGCTGGCCGGTGTTGATCGGGATGGACGGCGACATCGGACTGGATGTGCATTGGTGCGAGTGATGCGACAAGGCCGCCTGGGTCGGCCGACGCCCTGAAATTTCACAGTGTTTCGCGAGGAAGCCCCGCTTTCGCGGCGATAACGACGAACAAAACCCCCTCCCGCTTGCCGATACCCCCTCCCCCGCTTGCGGCGACCGAAGGAAGTGCAGAGCTGAGAGCGGAAGGGGTGAGGGCCCGCCCTACTCCATCTCCACCACCACTCGCGCCGGCACCCGCTCGATCTTCAACTCGCCATCCACCCACGCACGCTCGCCCCCATCGACCCGGGTCCTGCCCGGTGCGCGATCGAACGGCCACTTCACCATCACCCCGCCCGGCGGCGGTTGCAGACCGGGCAACAGCTCCAGCGACACGCGCTTGCCCTCGCGCTTGAATCGATAGCCCAGCGCGCCGTACGGCGTGCGCAAGGCCTCGACCGACACGCCCTCGCCGTCCAGCCACGCCGCCGGCACGCCGGCCGCGATCACCAGCGACTGATCGACATCGCGGGTGTAGGCGAACATGTCCAGCGCCGAGCGCACATAGTCCGACTCGACCCAGGCATGCGGCAGATCGCCGACGAAGAACGGCTTACGCGGCGTGCGCGAGACCACCTCGGCCCACTGGTTCCAGCCGCGCGGCTGCTGATCCTTGAAGAAGAAGTCCAGCGCCTCGTGGGCGCGATCGCGCCAGCCCAAGCGGACGAAACTGCCGATCGTGCGCAACTCGTACGGCGTGTAGTCCTTCCACTCACGGCGCCCGTCGCGGCGATCGACGAATTCCTTCCAGTAGCGCTCGAAGGTGTTGTTCAACAAGGTCGGCGGCAGCAAGCCCTGCTCGCCGCCGGGCGCGAGCGCGATCGTGGTCGAGGTCGCATCGAAATCGCCGAGCTCGGCCGCGCCGGGGATGTAGTCGATACCGTGCTGCTGCGTCGCCGATGCGATCGAACGGTACAGATCGTCGCGGAACTGATCGCGCGAGGCGGTGTAGGCCTCGGCCGCCTCGTCCTCACCCAACCACGTTGCGATCTCGACTGCGTCCTTGTAACCGCGCAAAGCCCAGAAATTGTCCCAGTACGAATGCATCGGCTTGGCCGAATACCCTTCGTGGCTGATCGAGGCCGGCATCATGCCGTAGAACGCCGGATTCAAGGCGCGATTGGCGTCGGTGCGCTCGCTCAGCCGCAGTTCGTCCATGTAGCGCACCGCGCCTTGCACATGCGGCCACATCGCCTTGAGCAGTTCGCGATCGCGGGTGTAGCGATAGACCTCGGCGACGGTGAAGATCAATTCGCCGTGGCTGTCGTTCTCGGGCACCGGGTCGCTGCCGCGGTCGTCGACGCAGCACGGCACCTTGCCGTTTTCGAACTGATACGGCGCGTACCAGCGCAGGAAATCCTCGGCCACGTCCTCGCGGCCCATGCGCAGCAGGCCCTCGCCGATCATCGCGCCGTCGCGGATCCACGCGCGCGCATACGAGCGCGTGCCCGGTTGCAGACGCGGGCCTTCGCGGCTGATCAGCATATGCGCCAGCCCGGTGCGCAAGGTGTCGACCACGTGCTGGCCGGCCGCCGGCACGCGCAGCTTCACCCGGTCGAGTTTGTCGCGCCACATCTGCGCGGTCGCCGCCTGCCACTTGATCGCGTCCTCCGGCTCGAAGCTCGGCAGCGACGCGCCCGGGTCCTGCGGCATGAAGATGAACACCTCGCGGCTTTCGCCCGCGGCCAGACGCATCGGATACAACATCGCACCCGACGCCAGGCCATCGGGATCGACCACCTGGGTCGCGGCGGACGCGATCGGCCCCGAACGCAGGCGCCCGACCACGTCCCCGCTTTGCAAGCTCGACACCAACGCGCCCGCCACCGGCGTCAGCGACTGCACGCCGGGATTGCCGTTGACGGTGGCCAGGCCATTGCCGATGCCATCGCCGGTCTGGTCGGCGACGTCGATACGCAACTGACGAATGCGGCTGACCCCGCCGGTGGCGCTCAGGAACTGGGTCGGCGGATTGACCTGGAACGGCCGCACCGCCAGCGCCAAGGTCAGCGCTCGCGCCTGCTTGCCGGTGTTCTGCACGCGGTAGCGCGCGACGATCTGCTCGCGCCCTTCGAATTCGGGCGAGAACGCGGTGACGGTCAACTGCAGATCCCCGGCATCCCAATGCACGCTCGGGATCGGCAGATAGCCGTCCTGCAAGCTCTGGGTGATCGCCACGTCGGCCCAGGTCTTGAGTTCGCGTCCGGACGCGTCTTCAAGCAACAGCAACGGCTCGACGCTGAAACCCGCCTTGTAGACCTCGATCGCGCCGTCCTCGCCGATCAATCCCTGTTGCAGGCCGCCGTCGGTGCCGACGATGGTCCAGTACGGTTGCTCGCCGCTGAAACCGCGCGGATAGTCGCCGCGCGGCGCGCGCTTGGCCAGTTCCTTGACGAAATCGTTGGGCGTGGCCGCGAACGCGAGCGGCTGCACGCTCAACTCAGCCAGGCCGAAACCCAGGCCGAGGCCGCGGATCGGCACCACGCGCAGATAGCGCGCCTGCGCCTCGGGCAAGGCGATCAGATCGGTGCCGCCATCGCCGTGATCGACATGCCCGGCGTTCTCGCGCCAACGCTTGCCGTCGTCGGACAGATCGATGCGGTAGTCGGACGCGAACTCGTCGTCGGCCCATCGCAGCACCACACCGCCGAACTCGCGCACACGGCCGAGGTCGAGCGTCAGCGACGGCTCCGGATCGGTTTCGAAACCCGCGCGCCAGGCGGTGGCCGGATCGCCGTCGATCGCGTAGTCCGCGCGGCTGCCTTCGGCGGTGGTGGTGGCGACGACCTTTCCGGTCAACGGCGAGCCGTCGTCCTTGGCGAGCGGCTGGAAGGTCAATTGATCGAAGCACACCGAGCCCTTGCCGCCGGCGCTGTTGTAGACGGTGAACTCGAGCTTGGCGCTCTTGCGCAGCACCGGATCGGGCGCCGGGCCCCAGGCGCGGCTGATATGCCGCTGCTTGTAGACCACCGGCGTCCATTGCTTCGGATATTCGTACTTGGGCCGATTCACCCACCACACATTGTCGCCGCTGGCGTCGACCAGCTTGAACTGCAGATCGTTGGCCGGCGAATCGCCGCGCAACTGGAACGCGAACTGGTAATTGTCCGGATACTCCAGCGGCAATTCGCGCTGCAGGCCGGCGTAACCGGACACGCCGTTGAAGTCGTAGTCCAGGCACAGCGCGCGGCCCTGGCTGCCGTCGACCGGGCGCAGGCTCGCGGTGACCTGGTTGGAGGTCACCACCGTCCAGGGCTTGGCGGATTCGAAGTCGTCGAGCACACGAGGCTTCTGCGCGAACGCACTTGCACTGCCAAGCGCAAGCAGCGGCAACACAAACGACGCTAGCGCCGAAGTCTTTTGTGGGAGGGCCTTCAGGCCCGATGCTCTCCTCTCAGATCGCCGCGGATCGAACTTCGTCGCAAAGAGCCCGGCAAAAGGCGATGCGATCCCAGACAAGAGCGTCGGGGCTGAAGCCCCTCCCACAAAAGACCTTGCAGCGTCATGCTGCGCCAATCCAGCCAACGCAGCGGCTTGACCCAGTACCGCGACCATCCGCGCCACGACCGAAGAGTAGCGTTCCGACATCGAGTTCACTCACCTTGTTCGCGCCGCATCATCGCGGCAGACGGTTCAACCCTTGACGCTGCCGACCAGCAGGCCCTGCAGGTAGTGGCGTTGCAGCACCAGGAACAGCAACAGCACCGGCACCACGGTGACCACCGAGCCGGCCATCATCATCTCGTTGTCCTGCACGTGCTCGCGCGACAGCGACGCCAACGCGACCGGCAAGGTCTGCAGGTTCTCGTCGCTGAGCACGATGAGCGGCCACATGAAATCGTTCCAGGCGCCGAGGAAACTGAAGATCGCCAGGGTCACCAGGATCGGCCGCAACGCCGGCAGCACGATCTGGAAGAAGATGCGCAACTCGCCCGCGCCGTCGATGCGCGGCGCTTCCAGCAATTCGTCGGGAATCGAACGCGCGTACTGGCGCACCAGGAAAATGCCGAAGATGCCGGCCATGCCCGGCACCACCGCGCCGGCATAGCTGTTGATCAGGCCCATCTGCTTGAGCATCAGGAACAGCGGCATCATCGACACCTGCGCCGGAATCACCAGCGCCGCGAGCAACACCCGGAACACCCGCTCGCGCTCGCCGAAGTCGAGCTTGGCGAAGGCGTAACCGGCCAGGGTGTTGAGCAGCACCGCGATGATCGTGACCAGGGTCGAGATCAGGAAGCTGTTGAACAGGTAGCGCCCCATGCCCATGCGCGCGAACAACTCGTGGTAGTTGTGCAAGGTCGGGCTGGACGACCACAGCGGCGGCGGGAACGCGCTGGCCTCGCCGGGCTGCATCAGCGACACCGCGAACATCCACAGCAGCGGCGCCAGGCTCAGCGCGGCCAGGCCGACCAGCAGGCCGTTGACGATCGCCTTCGCCAGCCACGCCGGCATCCCGTCGCGATTCATTCGACCCCCTTGCGGCGCGCGATCCACATCAGGCCGCTGGTCGCCACGGTCATCAACACGAACAACAGGAACGCCACCGCCGAGGCGTTGCCGAGGTTCCACCACTTGAAGCCTTCCTCGTACATCAGGTACAACACGCTGACTGTGCTCTGCAGCGGCCCGCCCTGGGTGATGACATAGGGTTCGGCGAACAGCTGGAAATACCCGGCCAGGGTCAGGATGCTGACCATCAACAGCACCGGCCCGAGGATCGGCAAGGTGATGTAGCGGAACTGCTTGCCATGACTGGCGCCGTCGATGCGCGCGGCTTCGTACAGGTCTTCCGGGATCGCCTGCAAGCCGGCCAGGAAGATGATCATGTTGTAGCCGAAGTTCTTCCACACCGCGAACAGGATGATGCTCGGCATCGCCCAATGCGGGTCGCCGAGCCAGTCGATGGGATCGATCCCGGCCCACGACAAGGCCCAGTTCACCAGTCCATAGCGGGTATGGAACAGATAGCGCCAGATCACCGCGACCGCGACCACCGTGGTCACCACCGGCGCGAAGAACGCGGTGCGGAAGAACGGCTTGAAGTAGCCGAGCTTGGAATGCAGCAGCAAGGCCGCGCCCAGCGACACGCCGATCGACAGCGGCACGCCGACCACGACGAAATACATCGTGTTGCCCAATGCGCGCCAGAACAGCGGGTTGTTGAGCAGATTGATGTAGTTGTCGAAGGCGACGAAACGCAGGTTGTCGATATGCGCCAAGGCGTAGATGTCGAAGTCGGTCAGGCTCAGCGCCAGCGCGGCCAGCACTGGCAGGCCGAAGAACAAACCGATCACGGTCAATGCGGGCGCGGCGAACACCCAGCCGGCGGTGGACGGTTTCATCCGCCCTCCTTGTTGCCCGCGACCGGCGCTTGCGTCGGCTTGAGGGTCTGGTGATCGAGCATCCAGCGGCGCTTTTCGAGAATGCGGTCGGCGCGGCGATCGAGCTCTTCGGCCGCCTGATCCACGCTCACCCGCCCGTTGGCCAATTGTTCGCCGACCAGTTTGATCTCGGTCGCGATGCGCTCCCACTCGGGCACTTTCGGCGCCGGCCGCGCGCGTTCGAGCTGATCGCGGAACGCGCGCGCATACACGTCGTCGGCCAGGGCGGGCGTGGTCCAGGCCGCGCGCCGCGGCGGCAGGTTGCCGGTCAGGCCGTGGAAACGCACCTGCACCTCGGGTTCGGACAGATACGAGATCAGTTTCCAGGCCGCGTCCTGGCGCTTGGAACTGCGGAACAGCACGAAGCTCGCGCCGCCCGCGACCGAGGCGCCCAGGCCATGTTCGCCCGGCAGCGGCATGGTCATCCACGAGGCCTGCTGGTCCGGCGGCAGGCGCTTCTTGAATTCGGCGATGTTCCAGGGGCCGTTGACGTAGAAGCTGAAATAGCCGCGGCCGAATTCGTTCCACACATTGGCGATCTGGGTGTTGCTGGCCAGCGGCGCCCACTGGTTGTCGAAGATTTCGCGATAGAACGTCAGCGCGCGCTTGAACCCGGGGCTGCGGAAATTGCCGTAGCGTCCGTCGTCGCGCAGCAGCGGATCGGGCGACTGGATGCCCAGGTTCAACAGCGGCTCGGCTTCGTTGAGCGGCAGCAGCGCGGCATAGCGGTCAGGACCGACTTCGCGCTTGATCGCCGCCATCGCGACCTTCCACTCGTCCCAGCTCTGCGGCGGCCGGGCGATGCCGGCCTGCTTGAGCAGGTCCTGGCGATAGAACGGCAGGCGCGTTTCCACGTACCACGGCACCGCGTACACGGTGCCGCCGATCACGCCGGTGTCCCAGGCGCCGGCGAAATAATCGCGACTCTGCAAACCCGGCGTCTTGGTCAGACGCGCATCCAGCGGGATCAAGGCATCAAGCAAAGCGAACTCGGACACCCAGGTATTGCCGATCGCGCACACATCCGGCAAGGCATCGCCGGCGAACGCGGTCAGCAGCTTCTCGTGCGCGGCGGTGATCGGCAGTTGCTGCACTTCCACCCGGATGCCGGGATTGCGCCGCTCGAACTCCGGAATCAGCTGAGTGACGACTTCGCCCTCGTAGCCCATCGCCCAGAACCGCACCAGTTCGCGCCCGTCGTCGCGATGCGAGCAACTGCCGAGCAACGCCATCGCGCACACCGCAACCGAACCACGTAACCACCCGCGACCCGCGCCACCACCACGCCCACCGCGAACCAGTTCCCCCCTTTGCAAAAGGGGGGCCAGGGGGGATTTGCTTTTAGCAACAACCGTGCGAGAACCTGCCACCGTCAAACGCCGCCTGAGCGACTCCCACAGCGTCCGCACCCGCTTGAACGCATAAGCCGCCGCCACGCTCACGCCGTCATTCCGGCTTCGGCGCATTCTGCTTCGCCGGCGCATTGGTGCGTCCGGAGCGCGACTCGGCTTCGCCCAGCGCGCGCGCCGTGGCCGGGTCCATGGTGCCGGCCGGCTTGACCTCCGCCTTGGCCTCGCCCTCGCCCGCCTTCTTGTCCTTGCCGTCCTTTGCATCCTTGCCCTGCGCATCCACCGGCGTCAGCCAGCCGCCCTTGAATCCCGCGCGCTCCAGGCCGCTGCGGATATAGGGATTGCGCTTCATCACGTTCCAGACGAACTCGTTGCGATAGTTGCTGATCATCGCCAGGATCGGGCCCTGATCGATGCCGATGTAGTCGCTGGCGACCCAGCCGTGATCGGGCACCAGGCGTCCGGTCTTCAACGGAATGTCGTAGTTGAAACTGGGATTGAACGAATCCAGGAAACCGTAGCTGGAATAGATGTACTCGCCGTAGCGCTCGTGCATCGCCACGGTCGTCGGAATCACGATTTCCGGCGCGAACGGCAAGGACGCGATCGCCGCGGTCGGGGCGATGGTGCCGTCGTCGAAATTCTCGCGCAGACCGGCGCCGCGCGCCGAATAGTGGCGGAACTGGCGCTGCTCGCCGCGGTAGGTCTGCAAGGTCTGCTGCGGCCCGTCGCTCGCGGTCAGGCCCCACAGCTCCGGGCCGTAGCCTTCCCACTTCATCGGGTTGGCGATCGCGTACGCGCGCTGCGCGTATGCGGCGCGGCGGCTGTTCTCGAAATAATCGATGCCGCGTTCGCGGATGTATTCGTCCTGGATGCCGCGGAAATCGATCCAGACATGGCTGTACTGATGGCCGAACAAGGGACCGAAGGCGAGGAATTCTTCGCCCTGGTACACGCCCCACACGTCGTTGTAGGTACGCGTCCACACCGTCCACGCCTCCGGCTCGACCGGATGCGACGGCGAGCCCAGCGCCAGCACGTACAGCAGCATGGCCTCGTTGTAACCCATCCAGTCGTGCTTGATGAAACCGCTCTCGGGGAACCAGCCCATCGAGATCAGCGGCTTGTTCTGCTGCAACCAGGTCCAATCCACGCGCTTGTACAACGTGTCGGCGATGTCGCGGATTTCCTTCTCGCGCGGGTCGTCGCGGTCGTAATACGACTGGGTGAACAGCACGCCCATCATCAACAGGCCGGTGTCCACGCTCGACAGCTCGACCCAGCTGTTGAAGCGCTCGCCCTTCTGCATGTCGAGGAAGTGATAGTAAAAGCCCTTGTACGCGCCCTTGCCGGTCGGCTGCGGGCCGCTGGGCAGGTCGCGCAGGAACTTCAGGGTGGTCAAGGTGCGGTCGACCGCCTGGGTGCGATTGACCCAGCCGCGCTCAATCCCGATCGGGTACGCGGTCAGCGCGAAGCCGATCGAGGCGATGCTCGCGAACGGACGCGACGGATAGCGGTCGGGGGTCAGGCCGTTTTGTTCGTTGGTGGTGTCCCAGAAAAACTGGAACGTGCGTTTTTCGATATCGCGGAACAACGGCGGCAGCTCCAGCCGTTCCTGCTTGAGCGGTTCGATCACCACCGGCTCCGGACTGACGATGGGCTGGGTCTGCGATTGCGTCTCGGGTTTCTTGCATGCGGACAAGGCGAGCAGCAACGTGCTCAGAACAGCGAATGAGACTGCACGTGTTGTCGGCTTGGCGCGTTGCATGAAACTCGAAACCCCTGTGTTGTGGGTGGAACGAAATGCGGGTGACGCTGTATGTGACCAGCAACGCCGCCGGTGTTTCTTTGCCGATGCCGGCCATCCGCGCGCGGATGGCCGGCATGCGGGTTACCAGTTGAAGCCCATCGACAGCTTGAACATGCGGGTCGGCAGGATGATGCCGTCCTGGTGATCGCCGAAATTGGCGTTCGGCGCGTTCAAACGGCCGGCGAAGGTGTCGTACTGGTTGTAGTTGCGCGCGTTGGTAACGTTGAGCACGTCGCCGCGGATGCGGAACTTGATGCCGGCGCCGGTATCGAACTCCTTGGTCACCGCCAGATCGAGCTGCTTGAAGCCGATGGTCTTGTCGGGCTTGAACTGATCGGTGAAGCAGAAGTTGTCGTTGGGCCCGGACTGCGAGCAGTTGACGAAGTAGTAACCGGTCGGGCTTGCCAGGGTCATCTTGCCGGAGAAAGTCAGGCCCCAGGGACCATCGTAGATACCGGTTGCGACCAGCCGATTACGCGGCACGCCCTTGGCATCGTGCCAGCCGAACCCGGACAGATTCGGATGATCGAGCGAGAACGACTCGCCGTTCTCGCGGTTTTCCTCGGCATCGGTGAAGGTGTACGCGAGCGTCACGCCCCAGCCCGATTCGCGCGTGTACGGCTTGTCGATCTTGACCAGCAACGAGTTGGCGCGGGTTTCGATGCCGTTGACGCCCAGGATCAGCGCGCGGCCGAATCCGGGAATGCCGGCGCCGAATGGCGCGCCCCACACCGCATCGGGCGCCGGATAGAACGAGCCGTCCGGATTGCGATTTCCCAGCAGGAACGCGAAACCGTCCTTGCTGACGATGCGCGACACGCCGATGTCGGTCTGCCATTCGGTCTCGCCGATCATCACCGCGTTGCGCATGCCGATGCTGTACTGATCGGAGTACGGCGTCTTGAGATCGTTGTTGAGCAGGAACACTTCGCGGCCGGTGTTCGGATTGGCCGCGACCAAGGCTTCCAGCGCCTCGCGGCTCAGCAGGCCGGGATTGAAGGCCAGGCAGTCGCCGACGCCCGGCGTGCAGGCATGACCGGGCTGATTGAACCGGAACGAATAGGTCGGGAACGTGCCCTTGGTGGTTTCCAGCTGCAGATTGTTGAAGATGTTGCGGTCGTAGGCGCGACCGGCGCCGCCATAGATCACATGCCGCTGATCGGCGTTGAGATCGTAGGAGAAGCCCAGGCGCGGCTGGAACGCGTCCTTGAAGTTGCTGCGTTCGCGGCCCGTGCTCAGGTAATCGTTCAGATCGATGCCGCCGCGGGCCAGGGTCTGGCGATAGGTCTGTCCGGACGGTGCGCGCGGGTCCTGGCTGTTGAGCGCGTTGACCACGTCGTTCGGGGTGCGGTAATCGGTGTACGTGTCGCTGGTCTCGTAGTCCCAACGCACGCCGAGGTTCAAGGTCAGCTTGTCGTTGACCTCCCAGTCGTCCTGGATGTAGATGCCGAACTGCTTGTTGTTCGACTTGACGCTGCCGTCGGCGATCCCCGGAAGACCGGCGCCGAAGCGCACCAGGTAGGGCGAAGCCAGATCGCCGTTGATGTCGTAGAAGAACTGCGGGTTGAACGGAATCTGCTCGGTCGCGCTGATGTCGATCGACTTGTACTTGATGCCGGTCTTGATGGTGTGGCTGCCGTGCCACTGCAAATCGGTGAAGGTCAGGTCGTCCTGGAACGAATACCCCTTCTGCGCCTTGTCCTGGAAATTCTCGCCGGGCCCGGCGTTGAGCACGCGCTTGTCGCCGGTCGAGTTGATGTCGGCACGGGTCAGCACATAGCCGTTACCGAACGAATTGGCGCGCGGGTTGTAGCTGCCGTCTTCGTAGGTGATATGGGCATCGTTGAGCCAGCCGTTGCCGGTGTACTGGTAACGCAGGTCCAGACGCTTGTCGCTGTTGTCCTTAGCGGTGCCGAACGGAACGGTGCTGATGCCGTCCACGCCGGTGATTTCGGTTTCGTCGCGGTACTTGCCGGTCAATTCGAAATAATGGTTTTCGCCGAGGGTGAGGTCGACCTTGCCGAAATACAGGTCTTCCTTGAACGGCGCGTTGACGCCGCCGACCAGCGACTGGAACTGCGCCGGCAACTGCGCGGCGGTCACGCCCTCGCCCGGCTTGATCGTGAACGGCGTGTTGTATTCCTTCGCCTCATAGGCGACGAAGAAATGCATCTTGTCCTGGATGATCGGGCCGCCGAAGGAGATGCCGTACTGCTCTTCCTTCGAATCGGTCTTCCTGCCGGCCTTGTCTTCGGCCGGGGTCGGCGAACGCCACTTCTCGGAGGTGTGATCCCAGAAGAAATCACCATGGAATTCGTTGGTGCCCGAACGGGTCACCGCGGTGATCGCGGCGCTGCTGAGCTGGTCGAACTCGGCCTTGTAGTTCGAGGTGATGACCTTGTACTCGCCGATCGCCGACTGCGGGAACGGATTGCCGCGGGTGTCGTCCTGACCGCCGACGCCGCCGGGCAGCACATAGTTCTTCTGGCCCACGCCGTCGATGTAGACGTTGACGCCGTTGGAGCTCTGCGCGCCGCTACGGATCGAGGTCGAGCCGTTGCCCGATTGCACGAACTGCACGCCCGGCACGGTATCGGCGAAGGCGAGGAAGTTGCGCGTGCCCTGCGGCAGCGATTCGATCTGCTTGTTCGATATGTAGGTGGCGTTCTCAGAGGTGCGCACTTCGGCCAGCGCCGAGGACGTCACCGTGACCTTGTCCAGATCCGTCGCCTCCCCCGCCGGCGCGGTCTCGGCGACGCCGCCGGTCGACAGGTTCAAGGTCGCCGACTGGCCGACCGCGACGGTCACGTTGCGGGTATTGCTCTGCCCGTCGGCATTGACGTCGATGCGGTAGGTACCCGGCGGCAGGCCGGCCAGGGTGTAGTTGCCATCGGCGGTGGTCTGCACTTTGCGGACCAGGCCGCTGGCGGTGTTGGTGGCGGTCACGCTGGCATTGGCGGCGGGACCGGCGTTGCCGCTGATCGTGCCACGGATGGTCGCGGCGGTGCTCTGCGCCAGGGCGACCGGCGCGGCCATCGCCAGGCAACTGGCGAGCGCGCAGGCCAGCAGGTTGCGGCCGGTGTCGAAGCGGAAGCCGGATCTGGGGCGGTGCGGGGTTTGCGGATTGGTCTGATTCATGAGCGTTCCTCCCTCCAAGGAGCACGTACAACAAGGTTGCGTGGTGGTGCGGCTGTTCTGGTGTAATCGCTTACACGCGCGACCAAATTTTTTTCGACGCGATCAGGCACCGCCCCCTCGGCGAACTCCCGACTCGCGCACGATCAATTCCGGCCGCAACGGCTCGCTACGCCGCGGTTGTTCTTGGTTGTGTTGCGTTTCCTGCACAGCGGTATCCGCGCTCAGACGCGTCAGCAGCAGACGCGCCGCGCGGGCACCCAACTGGGCGATATTGACCCGCATGGTCGTGAGCGTCGGGTGGACGTAACGGGCCAGCGGGATGTCGTCGAATCCGGCCAGGGCGATGTCGCCGGGCACGTTGACGCCCGCCTGCACGAACGAAAACAGACAGCCCAAGGCCATCATGTCGTTGGCCGCGAACACCGCATCGGGCCGTTGTCCAGCGGCGAGCAGCGCCTGTCCGGCGGCATGGCCGGAGGCTTCGTCGAACGCCCCCGGCAGCACCCATTCGGACGCATCCGGCAGCAGGCGCGCGAGCGCTTCGCGGTAGCCGCGCAGGCGCTCGTGGGCGTCGAAATTGTCCTCGGGGCCGGCGATGAAGGCGATCCGGCGATGGCCGCAGGCGATCAGATGCTCGGTCATGGCCTGCGCGCCGCCGTAGTTGTCCACGCTCAGCGACAACACGTCCGGCGACGCGTCCTGGGTGTTGATCAACACCACCGGCAGCGCCGATGCCAGTTCCTCCACGATCGACACCTGCGCGGCGGCATACGGCGACATTACCAGCAAGCCGTCGACCCGGCCGCGCATCGCGCGCAAGGCGGCGACTTGTTCGTCCGGTCGGCCGTGATAGCTCGACACCAACAGATGCAGACGGTGCTCGCGCGCGACCAGATCGACGCCGCGCACCAGTTCGGAAAAGAATTCGCCGTGCAGATCGGGCAGCACCACACCCAAAGTGTGGGTACGCCGGCTGCTGAGGCTGCGGGCCGCGGCATGCGGCGTGTAGCGCAGGTCGTTGGCGACCGCGAGCACGCGCCGACGCACGTCCTCGGCCACGTTGCCGTGGCCGTTCAAGGTCCGCGATACGGTCGCCACCGACACTTGGGCCGCGCGGGCGACATCTTTGATCGTCACGCTCACCACTGTCCTGGCCGCCCCTCGCGGTTGGAAAGTGGGACGACTGTAAACGTTTTCAAGAACGAGTGTAAAGCGCTTGTTATGTAAAGCGCTTAGGGCGTCCGTGGCGGACTGCGGCGTGCTGCGATGCAGCACGAGGCGTCGTCATCGAGAACAACGACGATGCATCGGATATGCAACGGATCGGTCCGCGCGCCCCATCGAGCTGTAAGCGGCATGCGCATGCCGACGCGAACGCGATGGTGTCACCGTCCGCGATCGCAGGATCCGACCGACGTCGCATTCCGCGCACCGCCCTGCCCGTTCTGCAGGCTATGCCCGCGCCGCTTCCTGCGGCGTATGCGCGCTGATCGACAGCGCGTGGATGTCGGTGGTCATCAACTCGCCGACCGCCGCATACACGGCGCGATGGCGCGCGATCGGCGCGAGCCCGGCGAATGCCGCGCTGACCACGGCGACGCGGAAATGCCCGCGCCCGTCCTGCGCGCCGGCGTGACCGGCATGACGATGGCTTTCGTCTTCGATCTCCAGCGCGGTCGGCGCCAGCGCGGCCTCGATCGCCGCGCGGATCGCGGCGACGCGCTGATCGCGCGGCAAGGTCACGGCAACACCTTGCGGAACGGACGCACCTCGACCCGCTCGTACACGCCCGCGGCGACATACGGATCGGCATCGGCCCAGGCGCGCGCGGCCTCCAGCGATTCGAACTCGGCGACGATCAGGCTGCCGCTGAAACCGGCCGGACCCGGGTCTTCGGCATCGATCGCCGGGCACGGGCCGGCGAGCAACAGACGGCCCTGATCGCGCAACGCGGTGAGCCGTTCAAGATGCGCCGGGCGCGAAGGGCCGCGCTTGGGCAGCGCGTCGGGGAAGTCGTAGCCTTCGATCAGATACCACATAAGCCCTCGTCGCGAGACGTCGCACGCGGCGGCGTCCCTGTGAATTCCAGCGATGGCGGACGCCATCGTCGCCTGCGTCAGGCGCGCTCATGATACATCCGCGTTTGCGCGTCGATCCGGCCCGGATCGGTCGGCTCGCTCAGTGCAGGCCACGCGCGCGGCGCATGCGCGTTCGCCCGCCACGAATGCAGACACCCGCGACGTCGCAATCGTGTCGAGCGCAAAAAGAAACGGCCCGCATCGTCGCGATGCGGGCCGTCGATAACGCGACAGTGCGGCAGCGGCTTACGCCACCATCGACTTCGCCTGCTGCGGCTGCTGCGCCGGCTGCTGGGTCTGCTGCGGCACGTCCTGCTGCAGCTTCTGGGTCGATTGCTCGATCGTCTGCTGGGTCGCCTGCTCTTTATTGACGAAGGCGCGATGGCTGGCCGGGTTGCCGAGTTCGCCCTGCACCGCGAACAGGCCGGTGCCGTTGGCATTCGGGACGACGTGGTCGATCTTGTTCAGGCCGCTCACGCGCGCGTCGTAGGTCAAGGTGGCCGCGGCGCGTTCGAGCGCGGCGTGGTCCTTGAAACCGGCCTGCGGGCCGAGCTTCTCCAGGCCCTCGACCGCCTGCTTGTACATCGCGTTGTTCGGATGCGCGGCGTCCGACAGCAGCGGGCCGCGCACGGCCGGATCGACGTTGCCGGGGGTCTTCGCGTCGGCGGTCTTCGGATCGGCGTGCGGCTGGGCGTGGGCCGGCTGCGCGGCCTTGAGCGCCTTGAGCGTGTCCGGACCGGCGATGCCGTCGACGTCGAGCTTGTGGTCGCGCTGGAAGGCTTCGACCGCTTCCTTGGTGTGCTTGCCGAACTTGCCGTCGGTGCCGAGCGCATGGCCCTGCGCGTCCTTGTAGCCCAGCGCGTTGAGCCGTTCCTGCAGCGCCTTCACCTCCGGACCGTGCTCGTCCTTGCGCAGCACGCCGTCGGCCATCGGCGCGGCGGCCGTGGTCGAACCGGCGCCGCCCGGGGTATGCACGTTGCGGCCGTTGCCGGACACGTTGCTGACCTGGGTCTGGCCGGTGGCGTTTTCCTGGTGCGGCGGGCGCTTGTCGGTGGTGATCGCGCCGCTGTCCATGTCGCGCACGTAGCGCTCCATCTGCGGCAGGTAGCTGGTGTTGATGTCGATGTGGACGTGCTTGCCGAACGCGTTCGGGTTGCCGTTGTTGAAGCCGCCCTGGATGCCGAGCGGCTGGCCGTATTCGACGTGCTGCCCGACCTTGAGTTCGGTATTGCGCAGGTCCATGTGGCGGTACTGCGCGATCATCTCGCGGCTGGGATCGTTGGCCGGCTTGTCGTAGATCTGGACGATGCCGTCGCTGGGATCGATGCGGCCGATGTAGCCGTTGGCCACCGCCGGCACCTTCACCGCCGAGGAATTGCCGGCCTGCAGCACGAAGTCCTTGGACACGTAGTAATCGCCGTCGCGCGATACGGTCGGGGTGCCGGCGTAGTTGCCGAGCAGCTCTTCGCGCTCGCCGTTGACCGTGCCGTAGACGCGGCCGCGCTCGTTGCCGCGGCTGGGGTGGTGACGCTCGATGTCTTCGTAGTCGTGGACGTGCTGGACGCCGCTGCCGACCGATTCGACGATCTTGTAATTGGGCATCGTACTTCTCCTTGTCGATGAACTTCAGATTTGGGCGTGCGTGCCTGCGATGTGTTCGAGGCGTGCCTTATTGCGAACTGCGTTGTGATCCAGGGATCGGTACGGCCCCGCCTGGGTCGAGCAGGCGGGTGACGATCAGCGCAGCTGCTGGGTGAGTTGCCAGCAGCCTTGCTTGAATTCGAAGACGTAGGCTTCGGGCTTGCCCAGGGTCTTGGTCACTTCCTCGTCGGGCGAGAACTTGGCCTTGACGAAATCCACGCGCATGCGGTCGCCGCTGAGCGTGCGGTCCATCTTGACCCGGGCGAACTGGCCGGCGTCCTTGCCCGGCTCGTTGTAGGACCACTGGTTGTCGACCAGCGCGATCCGGAACGGCCCGGCTTGTTCGGAGCCCAGCAACTTGGCCGGGTCCTTGATGTCGCGCACTTCCACGGTCGGCGCGCTGTAGGCCGCGCGCACCGGCGCTTCGTAGACGAACTGCTCGAAGAAGCTGGCGAAGCCGTCCTCGCTCTTGACGCAGGCGTCGGCGGGCAATTGCACGGCCGGCGCCGCGGGCGCGGCGGTCGGCGTAGCGGCGGCGGGCGCGGGCGCGGCAGCTGCAGCCGTCGCAGGCGCCGCGGCGGGTGTGGCCGGCGCCGGCGCGGCCGGTGCCTCGGGCGCCGCCGCTTTACAGGCCGTCAGTGCCAAAACCATTACGGCGATAGCGGCCGCGATGGCGGTCCTTGCTGGTTTCATCGTGCGTCCCCGGTCCTTTATTTACCCCAGACGTCAGTCTAATGCGGTTGCGGACAGAATTCGCCGTCGGCGCGGCGGCCGGCGGCGCTGGCCGAAGAACGGTCGATCGCCCCGCCCCACGGGCCGAATCCGGCCGATCGGGGCTGAACACCCGCCTGTTGCGGACAGCCGCGCGGGCCGCGACCTTCATGCCGGCGCTGGACACTGCCGCCCCCAGCCCTTACCCTAAACCTCAATTGCCGTCAGGCCGGATGCAGCAAGCCCCGTCGCGACCGGAACCCCACACCGTCGCCACGTCCGCACCCGTACTTCCCCGCACATCATCGGTGCGCCAGTACGCAGTGCATCGCTGCAGAGCACCGGTCCGCGCCCGCAACCCCCTTCAGTCTTACGCCGCCACGCCCCGCGTGTCGGGCAGGCCGGGGCCGTTCGGGCCAAGCACCCGCCTTTTATGAGTGGTCCGTAGCACCCGTAGGGACGCTTCGATCCGGTCTTGCACGACCGGACCGCGTGCGTTCCGATGCGGCCGCGCGCCGCATGCATCGTCGCAACAGCAGTGCCCACGGCCCGGAGGGGCCGGTCTCGAATGACCAACGAATCCGCGCTCGCCGCGACCCAATCCAATGCGGAGCCCGCCAATGCGGGGCCAAGCCCCGGCGCGACCGCGCCTCAGCAGCAGGAAATGCCGCTGGCGGTGGTGCATGGCCAGCCGGTGCTGCAGATCCCGCAGGATCTGTACATCCCGCCGGACGCGCTGGAAGTCATCCTGGAAGCCTTCGAAGGCCCGCTCGACCTGCTGCTGTACCTGATCCGCCGGCAGAACCTGGACATCCTCGACATCCCGGTCGCCGAGATCACCAAGCAATACGTCAACTACATCCAGGCCATGCACGAGATGCGTTTCGAGCTGGCCGCCGAATACCTGGTCATGGCCGCGATCCTGGCCGAGATCAAATCGCGCATGCTGCTGCCGCGTGCGCCCAACGAAGAAGGCATCGAGGAAGACCCGCGCGCCGAGCTGGTCCGCCGCCTGCAGGAATACGAGCGCTTCAAGCAGGCCGCCGAGGACATCGACGCCCTGCCCCGCCAGGACCGCGATACCGTGCCGGTGCAGGCCTTCGTGCCGGACCGGGCCTCGGTCAAGCTGCCGCCGCCGGTCGACCTGAAGGAAATGCTGCTGGCCCTGCACGACGTGTTCAAGCGCGCCGAGCTGTACACCCAGCACGCGATCAAGCGCGATGCGCTGAGCGTGCGCCAGCGCATGGGCGAGCTGCTCACCCGCATGAGCGACGGCGTGTTCCACCGCTTCGAATCGCTGTTCACGGCCGAGGAAGGCAAGCTCGGGGTGGTGGTGACGTTCCTGGGCCTGCTGACCCTGGCCAAGGAACAACTGATCGAGATCGTCCAGGAGCTGCCCGACGACGCCCATTCGGGCGCGACCAAGCCGCCGGCGCCGATCTACGTCAAGTCCCTGGCCCTGATGAAGGACCCCGACGAGATCGAACTGAGCAGCGAGTTCGACGACGCCGCCAACGACGACGACCGCGCCTCGTGATCGCCTGCGCCCGACCGTCCGCGACCCGGACCTCGCCAGCGCCCGGCACGCCATCGCCATCGCCATCGCCACCCGCAGCATCCAGCACGTCCGCTTCACGCCTGACGGGCCGGCGCTGATCCGCCGTCCGCGAACCACCGCACCAATCCCTACTCCCGAATCCCGAATCCCGGCTCCATGGACCAACACCTCGTTACCCGCATCGTCGAAGCCTCCCTGCTCGCGGCCACCCAGCCGCTGACGCTGGCGCAATTGCATGCGCTGTTCCCCGAGGACCAGCCGGCCCCGGCCGACAGCGTGGAGACCGCGCTGCAGATCCTGCGCGAAGGTTGCGCCGATCGCGGGGTGGAACTGGTCGAACTGGCCTCGGGCTTCCGCTTCCAGGTCCAGGCCGACGTCCACCCGTGGGTCGCGCGGCTGTGGACCGAGCGCCAGACCCGCTACACCCGCGCCACCCTGGAAACCCTGGCGCTGATCGCCTACCGCCAGCCGATCACCCGCGGCGAGATCGAACAGGTCCGCGGCGTGGCGGTCAGCAGCAACATCATCAAGGCGCTGGAAGAACGCGAGTGGATCCGCGTGGTCGGCCACCGCGACGTGCCCGGCAAGCCGGCGCTGTTCGGCACCACCAAGACCTTCCTGGACTACTTCGGCCTCAAGCGCCTGGACGAGCTACCGGCGCTGTCGGAGCTCAAGGACATCGGCGAACTCGAGCCGCAGCTGCAGTTCGGCGGCGAAGCGATCGCGGCCGGCGGCATCGGCAACGGCGAGGACGCGGGCAACAGCGCACAGGCCGAGGGCGAGTCGCAGGATGGCGAAATCGCCGCCGCGCCCGTCGACGAGGCGGCCGGCCAGGCCGATGAGTCTTCCTCGCAACCCGAGCAAGCCGATGCGGACGCGGCCGCGCAGGCCGGCGCCGACGAAGCACAAGCCGATGAAGCCCAGGCGGACGAAACGGCAGTACCCGAAACCTCCGATGCGCCCAGCGGCGCCGACGATTCGAGCGACGACGCCTCCGATCCCGGCACCGATGAAACCCTCGCCGACGAACCCGCAGGCGACCAGCACCCCCCCCAATCCCACGACGCCGACGGGCAAGCGCCCGCCGACGCCGAAGATGCCAACGAACACACCGTCCTGTCGGACGACCCCGAAGCCGCGCCGGGCAAGCGCGCGGCGGACGCGAACGATCACGAGCAAGACCAACACGCCGTCGAGACGACGACCGTTCCGGAACTTGAGGCTGAGTCCGAAGACGACCAGCCGGAGCAACAGAAATGACTGACGAAAAACCCCGCAAGCTCTCTTTGAAGCGCAGCGGTGACAGCGCGGCCCCCGAAGCGCCGCGCCTGGAAGAACGCCTGCACAAGGTCCTCGCGCAAGCGGGCCTGGGCTCGCGCCGCGCGCTCGAACAGCGCATCGCCGACGGCCTGGTCAAGGTCAACGGCGAGACCGCGCAGGTCGGCATGAGCATCAAGGGCGGCGACAAGATCGAACTCGACGGCCGCAGCTTCGTCGCCAGCGCGCTGACTGAGCCTTCCCGCGTGCTGATGTACAACAAGCCCGAAGGCGAAGTCACCACCCGCGAAGACCCCGAAGGCCGGCCGACCATCTTCGATTCGCTGCCCGCGCTCAAGGGCGCGCGCTGGATCGCGATCGGCCGCCTCGACATCAACACCACCGGCCTGCTGCTGCTGACCACCGACGGCGAATTGGCCAACGCGCTGATGCATCCGTCCTTCGAGGTCGAACGCGAATACGTCTGCCGCGTGCGTGCTCCGGAAGGCCAGGAGACCGTGCCCGACAACCTCGTCGACCGGCTCGCCCGCGGCGTCTCGCTCGACGACGGCCCGGCCAAGTTCGACGAAATCGAACGCATCGGCGGCAGCGACTCGCACGACTGGTTCCGGGTCGTGGTCAAGGAAGGCCGCAACCGCGAAGTGCGCCGTCTGTGGGAATCGCAGGGCTGCCAGGTCAGCCGGCTCAAGCGCATCCGCTACGGCACCGTGGCGTTGCCGCGCGAACTGCTGCGCGGCCACTCGCAGGAACTGGTCAACGACAAGGTCGACGCGCTGCGCGCGAACCTCGGCCTGGAAGACGGCACTCCGTCGGCGCTGACCCTGCAGCCGGTGATCGGCCAGCGCAAGGCGGCCAAGTCGACCGTGCATCTGTCCGGCAACGAGCGTTCGGCCGGCTATGTCGGCGGCCACAACACCGCCGACGAAGGCCGCGAACTGCGCCGCTTCGACCACGTGCGCGAAGACCGCAACGGCCGCGGCCGCGGCGGTCCGCGCAAGCCCGGCGGCCTGACGGTCAGCGGCGAAGCCGCGGCGCGCCAGTCGCAGAAGCCGTTCAAGCAGCGCAAGGACAAGGGCGCCAACTCGCTGCCCGACGGCAACCCGGCGGCGTTCCGCACTTGGTACGTGCCCGAAGGCGTCGAGACCGGCCCGAGCGGCCACCGCAATCCCGATGGTCGCGGCAAGAAGCCCTACGCCGGCAAGCCCGGCGGCGGCGCCGGTCGCGGTCCGGCCGGTGCCGGCGCGGGAGCCGGTCGCGGCCGTGCGCAAGGCGGCGGCTTCGGCGGCGATCGCAACGGCAACACCACCGGCGGCGGCAACGGCCCTTACGGTGAGCGCCGCAGCGGCGGCGGCGGCGGCGGCGGCGGTCAGGGCCAGGGACAAGGCCAGGGTCAGCGCAGCTCGCGCCCCTACGGTCACCCCGGCAACGCGCCGAGCTTTCCGTCCGACCACGCCAATCCGGGCTTCACCCCGTATGGCAGCGAACGTCCCGCGCGCAACAACAACGGCCCGCGTCCGGCCGGCGGCAAGCCGGGCGGTCGTCCCGGCGGCCCGGGCGGCCCGCGTCCGGCCGGCAATGCGCGTCCCGGCGGCAACCGTCCGCCGGGCGGCGCCCCGCGTCCGGGCGGTCCGCGCGGCGGCGGTCGTCCCGGCGGCGGTCGCGGTCCGCGCGGCTGAGGTCGCGAAGGCTGATGCGAGGCCCGCGGATTCGCCGGCGATCGCAGTGACTTGAAACAAGGGGCGCTTCGGCGCCCTTTGTTTTGGGCGCGGCGCTCAAGTCGCCCTGCGTTGTAGGTATGCGCGACTTCGGCCAACGCCGCAGTTGAGGTGACGCGGTCGCGGCTTGCGCCGCTCCTACAGGGGCCCATGCGGCTTTCGGCAACTCAGCGAGGGTTCGCCGCAGCCACTGCAGGAGCGGCGCAAGCCGCGACCACGCCACCACGGCAACGACGCAACCCATTTCGCAATCGCATCCTCATGGTTGCCACGCATGCCCTGCGCGCCACATCCGCAAACCTACTGTCCGCATTCGGTAAACCGCGCGCCTTAAGGTGCAATCACCTGCGCCACACCACGCTTAACCGCAATCCCGCCCGCGGCATGGCAGTGTTTCATCGCCATCGCTTGCACCCGGCGAAGCCGCAACCAGCTTCGCAGTGTCTTTCCGATGGCATAGGCAATCCCCCATGAATCTCCCCGCTTCTGCCCCGATCGCGTCGGTCGCCACGCTTGAGCCTGCCGCCCCCACCGTGCTGCGCGACCGCGTCGACGATGCGATCGACCGCGCCATCGCCGAGCGGCGGTTGATCGGCGCGGTCGTGCTGATCGCCCGCGACGGCGTACCGGTCTACCACCGCGCGGCCGGCCTGGCCGATCGCGAATCCGACCGGCTGATGCGCGAGGACGCGATCTTCCTGCTGTCCTCGGTGACCAAGCCCTTCGTCGCCGCCGCGGCGATGAAACTGGCCGAACAAGGCCGCATCGACCTCGACGCACCGGTCACCCAGTGGCTGCCGCAGTTCCGTCCGCGCCTGGCCGACGGCACCGCGCCGGCGATCAGCCTGCGCCAGTTGCTGAGCCACACCTCGGGCCTGAGCTATCGCTTCGGCGAAGTACCCGGCGGCGACTACGACACGCTGGATATTTCCGACGGTTTCGATCAGCCGGGCCTGGGCATCGAGGAAAACCTGCGCCGTATCGGCGAAGCGCAGTTGCGTTTTCCGCCCGGACAGGGCTTCAAGTATTCGATCGGGCTCGACGTGCTCGGCGAAGCGATGGCGCGCGCGACCGGCACGCCGTTGCCCAAACTGATCGAGGAACTGATCACCGCGCCGCTGTCGCTGCACGACACCGGCTTCGGCATCGCCGATCACCGCCGCACCGCCACGCCGTACACCGACGGCGTCGCCGCCGATGGCTCGTACCGGCCCGCGCGCATGCTCGACGGCGCCACCGTGCCCTTGTTCGAGACGGTGCTGCGCTACGCGCCGAGCCGCCTGGAAAACCCCGCGTCCTACCCGTCCGGTGGCGCCGGCATGGCCGGTACCGCCGGCGACGTGCTGACCCTGCTGGAAACCTTGCGCCAGGGCGGCGGCGCGATCCTGCGGCCCGACTCGGTCGCGGCGATGATGCGCGAGCAGGTGCCGGCGCCGATCGAAGGCCTGGACCCGGGCTGGGGTTACGGCTACGGCTGGGCGGTGTTGAACGATCCGCTCGCGACGAACACGCCGCAGTCGCCGGGCACCATCGCCTGGGGCGGCGTGTACGGCCACTCGTGGTTCGTCGATCCGCAGCGCCGGCTGAGCGTGGTCGCCCTGACCAACACCACCATCGAAGGCATGCAGGGCGAATTCACGATCGATCTGCGCGACGCGGTGTATGCGGGTCTGGACGCGGAGTGACGCCACGCTCATTGCGTGAATCCGCCCGCCCCCTGCAGGAGCGGCGCAAGCCGCGACCGCGAATTTGCAAATACGTTGCCAGTTCGTAGCATGCGACGTTGTCGCGAATGCTCTGCGCGGTGCAGTGAATGCCGGCCTGGCTGCAGAGTGACACCACGCTCATTGCGTGAATCCGCCCGCCCCCTGTAGGAGCGGCGCAAGCCGCGACCGCGAATTTGCAAATACGCCGCCAGTTCGTGGCATGCGACGTTGTCGCGAATTCGCGGTCGTGGCTCACACCGCTCCTACAGTCGCTGCGCCCAGCAGCGACTACATACCCAACTCGCTCAGACCCGGATGATCGTCCGGCCGCCGCCCCTGCGGCCAATGGAAGCGACGCTCGCTCTCGGCGATCGGCCGATCGTTGATGCTCGCCAGACGCAGCCGCATCAGCCCGTCGTCGCCGAATTCCCAGTTCTCGTTGCCATAGCTGCGATACCACTGCCCCGAATCGTCGCGCCACTCGTAGGCGAAACGCACCGCGATGCGCCGGCCCTCGAACGCCCACAGCTCCTTGATCAGCCGGTACTCGAGCTCGCGGTTCCACTTGCGCCGCAGAAACGCCACCGCCGCGTCGCGGCCATCGACGAATTCGGCGCGGTTGCGCCAGCGCGTGTCCAGAGAATAGGCCAGCCCGACCCGTTCGGGATCGCGCGAATTCCAGCCGTCTTCGGCCAGGCGGACTTTCTCGATCGCGCTGTCGCGCGTGAACGGCGGCAACGGAGGACGGGTTTCCATGGCGACTCCTCGGAGCTGTAGACAGATTTGTCTACATAACGCTAGTCAATGTGGACAGGTTTGTCCACCCGGCATGGCAAAGGTAGACGAAGCGGTCTACGATCGCGCCATGAGCCGAAAGCCGACCTCCGCCACCCGCCTCGCCGACGCGCCTTCGGCGCGCGAGCGCATCCTGCAGACCGCGCACGATCTGTTCTACCTCGACGGCATCCGCGCGACCGGCATCGACCGCGTGATCGCCGAATCCGGCGTGACCAAGGTGACCTTGTACCGGCACTACCCGAGCAAGAACGACCTGATCCTGGCGTTCCTGGACTATCGCCATCAACGCTGGATGACCTGGTTCGACGGTGCCCTGCACCGCTTCGGCGCCGACGCGACGGCGCTGCTGCCGACGATGGCCGAATGGTTCGCCCATCCGCACTACCGCGGCTGCGCCTTCATCAACACCGTCGCCGAACTGGGCCCGGTGCTGCCCGAAGCGGTGCAACGCGCGCGCGAACACAAACGGCAGATGCAGGCCCGCATCGCCGAATTGCTGCCTGCCGGCGAGGATCGCGATGCAAGAGCGCAGGCGCTGGCGATCGCCGTGGATGGCGCGATCGTGCGTGCGGCGTGCGATGCGACGCCGGATGCGGCGTTGGCTTCGCTGAAGATGGCGATCGAGGCATTCGCATACATCAGTAATCGCGGCCCAGCGTGAATCGTCGTCTTCGATAAAACGCAACCGAACACGCGAAAACCATTGCCCACTTTGAAAAAGGGGCACGCGCCCGGCGCAACTTCGTTTCGATGCATTAATCGGAGCGCGGGGGATTCGCTCTTGCTTGCGACAAAGAGCAAATCCCCCCTACCCCCCTTTTTCAAAGGGGGGGAACAGCAAGAGCGCGCAGCATCGAATCGTGATCCGGAATAGAGCCGAAGCAGGCGCGCAAACCACTGCCCACTGTGAAAAAGGGGCACGCGCCCTGCGCAACTTCGTTTCGATGCATTAATCGGAGCGCGGGGGGATTCGCTCTTGCTTGCGACAAAGAGCAAATCCCCCCTGCCCCCCTTTTCCAAAGGGGGGAAAAGCAAAGGCCGAGCTGCTCGGTCTTGAGCCCCTTTTCATTCATCACTTCCAGCGCTGCGAAGCACCTAACTCGCGAGAACAACAGCACACCCGGAGGGCGGCGTGCAGGATGCACGCCGTGCGCCACCGGGACATGGATGTCCCGTGTGGCGCATGCCTGCGCAAGCTCTGCACTTGCGGTCACTTGATTCAAAAAAAGCGTTTTTCTTTGGTTACCTTTTGACCGAAGGGAATCCAGACGGACTTTTGTCGCTTTTGACAAAAGAAAGTAACCCGCCGCTTTAGTGGCGGAAGCTTTTGATCCTGCTTCAAGTTTCAAAGGCTTCCGGCGATTAAGTCGCAGACCGCTGCGCCGCGCAGAAGCTGCCCAAGCCACCTTACCCAAAGAGAGCAACCGTAAAATCCGGCACGCATCGCCGGATCAAATACACCCGCCATACACTTCACACAGCCCCCATACGCGCTTCGTACTCCCCTCCCACACTGCGTCGCAACTCCCACGACAAGGTGCGCCCATGAACTCCGATACCGGCCGTTACGATTGCGATCTGGTCGTCGTCGGCGCCAGTTTCGCCGGTGCCGCCTGCGCCCTGGCCGCGGCGCGCGCGGGGCTGCGCGTGGTCGTGCTCGAACGCAAACGCGATCCCGGCGACAAGCTGCGCACCACCGGCATCGTGGTCAAGGAGGCCGCCGAGCAGACCTGGCTGAGCCGCGCGCCGGCCGGTTGCGTGCATCGGGTCGAACGCGTGCGTCTGTACTCGCCGAACCTGCGCAGCATGGCGCTAAGCGCGCCGGGCTATTACTTCCTCACCACCGACACCCCGCGGCTGATGCGCTGGCTGGCGCAGGAACTGGTCCGCCACGGCGTCGACCTGCGCCTGGGCGCGTCGTTCAATCAGGCCGAACGCGACGGCGACGGCTGGCGGGTCGAAGGCGTCGGCCGCTGCCGCTTCCTGGTCGGCGCCGACGGCGCCAAGTCGCGCGTCGCCGAGCGCGCCGGGCTGGGCCGCACGCGCGAATTCCTCTACGGCATCGAGTACGAATTTCCCGGCCTATCGCTGCCCGAATCCGGCGCCCTGCACTGCTTCGTCAGCAAGCGCTACGCGCCCGGCTACATCGGCTGGATCGCGCAGAACCCGACCGGCGTGCAGGCGGGCCTGGCGCTGCGCCACGATCCCGAGCGCGCGCGGGTGCCCGATATCGACGGCTTCCTCGCGCGCGTCGGCGCCGCGGTCGGGCTGGACCCGCAACTGCGTCCGAGCGCGACCCGCGCCGGCCTGATCCCCTGCGGTGGCCCGGTGTTTCCACTCGCGCGCGACGGGGTGATGCTGACCGGCGACGCGGCCGGCATCGTCTCGCCGGTCACCGCCGGCGGCATCCACTCGGCCTGGGCGCACGGCGAAACCCTGGGCCAGGCGATCGCGCTGCACGCGCTCGGCCACGGGCCGGCGCCGGAAATCGTCGCCCGCGACACCGCGCCGCGTTTCCGCCGCAAGCGCGCCTTGCGCTGGGCCTTCGACCGGTTCCAGTTCGACTGGCCGTTCGACCTGCTGCTGCACTCCGCGCCGCTGCGCTGGGCCGCCGAGCAGGTGTATTTCCACAAGCGCGGCTCGCGCGAAGGCGACGAGCCGGCGCGTGCGCCACGCTCGTCGGAGACGTATTGAGGCGGGTATCGCGGCCCTGGCATTCGCGACGTTTCGCATCGACGCGCCGCGGCGGTGAAATCCGCCTCGTCGCCTTCGCGGGGACCGGAACAAATCCGGCCCCAAGCCTTCACGGGCACGAACCGCAATCGAAACTTGGCGGCGATGCGTCGTTCTGGCGGTGGCCTGCGCGCGCGGCCCGGGGACGGCGTACATTCGGCGGATGAAGACTCTCACCGCGCCCAGCTGTTTCGTCCTGTCCGCCTGCCTGTTCGCGGGCCTGTCCATCGCCCAGGCCGCCGAACCGGCCAAGGGCCTGAGCCTGCAACCCGACTCGCGCAACCGCGACGTGGTCGCGATTGTCGGCTCGCAGCGCAAGCCTTTGCTGCTGTGGAAGGTCGCCTCGATCAAGGGACCGATCCAGGGCCAGTCGCTGATCGCCGATTCCGGTCCGGGTCAGGAGCGCTACATCCTGCTCTCGGTCGACTCGCGCAGCGGCACCGGTCCGGCCGACGGTGCTTGCGGCAAGGGCGTGGAAACCGACCTGATCTGGCTGGCGTTGAACGACAAGCTGGAGGTTCGTAAGAACGACACCTACCGGATCGCCTCCTGCCTGGAACTGCTGGAAGGGTTGAAGCGCGAAGACCAGCCCGACGGCTCCGTGCGCGTCACCCTGGTGCGGCCGGCGCGTGGCGGCGAACCCAGCCGCAACGTCACCGTGCGCTACGACGCCGCCGATGCGGCGCAGGGGTTGCAGGTTCACGATCGGGTCAATTGATCGGGAGGCTGGTTGTAGGAGCGCCGCGAGTCGCGACCGCGACATCGCGCTGACGACGTAACCGTGATGTCGCGGTCGCGACTTGCGGCGCTCCTACAGCAGGCTTCGGCGAGATGCGGCTCGTGGCGAAAGCGCGGCTCGAAAAGAGATCAATGAGGCATTTCGCGAATTGAGCCAAGAGCGTCGGGGCTCAAGCCCCTCCCACAAAAGACCTCTCGGGCGCGCGTGCGTGCGAGCCAATCGACGCTCAGGCCAGCTCGAACCGATCCCCATCCAGCATCGCCGGGAAGCGTTCGCGATGCGCGGCCAGTTCGGCGGCCTGCAAGGTGGTGGTGACCACGACTTCCTCGTCGGTGCATTCGCTCACCGGATGGCCGAGGAAATCGATCACCGCGCTGTCGCCGGCGTAGTGCAGACCGTTGCCGTCGTCGCCGACGCGGTTGAGGCCGGCGACGTAGCACAGGTTTTCGATCGCGCGCGCGCGCAGCAGGGTCTTCCACGGATACGCGCGCGCCGACGGCCAGTTGGCCACGTACAGCAGCAAGTCGAAATCCAGCGCGCCGGGGCGCTCGACATCGAAACGGTTGCGCGAAAACACCGGAAACCGCAGGTCGTAGCAGACCATCGGACAGATCCGCCAGCCCTTCCATTCCACGGTCAGGCGATCGCGGCCGGCGGCATAGCGCTCGTGTTCCTTGGCGTAGCGGAACAGGTGGCGCTTGTCGTAGGTCTGCAGGCCGCCGTCGGGCGTGGCGAACAGCAACCGGTTGAACACGCCCTCGTCGGTGCGCAGTTGCACGCTGCCGGTCACCGCGGCGCCGAGCTGGGCGGACTGCTCGCGGATCCAGGCCACGGTCGGCCCGTCCATGGTTTCGGCGTTGCCGATGGCCTCGTTGCTGAAACCGCTGGTGAAGGTTTCCGGCAGCAGCACCAGGTCGGTGATGCCGCGCAGCGAGGCGAGCAGATGACCGTAATACTCGCGATTGCCGGCCGGGTCGTGCCAGCGGGTCGCGCCCTGGACCAAGGAAATGCGCAGATCTTTCATGGCGGTTCGGCCTGACGTACGTGCAGTCTGCATTATGCCGCGCGGCCGAGGCGATGGATCAGGTCGCCTGTCCAAAAAACGCGCGTCGTCGTGCTGTGCTCAGAACCCGTAGTCATAACAGAACGCCTCGCGCCATTGCTGCCCCGCCGGATAGCCCAGCACCCGGTCGGCATCGCGGCATCGGCGGTCGCGATCGCGCAAGCCGGCGGCGATCGCCGAATGGTCGACCGCTTCGATCAACTCGCCGTCGACAAACACCAGTTCGCGCAAGCGCAGATACGCCCAGGCCGGCGGAGATCCGCGCTGGAAGCGTTCGATCGCATCGCCATCGCCGATCAGCAGCCCGCCGCCGAACGCGATCGGCAAGGCCAGCCCCAGGTAATGACTGTTGCCGCCGCCGCGCGGATAGGCCTGCGCTTGCACGCCATTGATCGGTGGCCCGCGCATGCGGTCGTGCTGCTTCGCGGTGAAGCCCGGCGTTTCGTGGTGCAGCAGCAATTCATCGAGAAACAGGCGCTGCTCGACCCGATAGTGCGCGCGCCATCCGCGATTGAGCGCGGTGCACCACTCGCCGGGATTCAAGCCATGCGCGCGCGGATCGAACAACTCGCCGCCGGCCCGGCAGACCAGGTCGCAGGACACGCCTTCGAATAGGACTTGGTCGGGCCATTGCTGGGTCATGGGTCGTGCCTGTGCGTCGGTCCGGCCGCGAGCGCCGGCGCCGGCGAAAACATTTCTTTGATCCCCAAACCAAAACGCCGCCGCGATGAGCCATCGCGGCGGCGTGTGGAGTCAAACCATCGCGCCGATCAGACCTTCAGGTCCAACATCGGCACCGTCACCTTCGGCAACAGCCGCTGGGTGAACATCTTGTCCTGGTAGTACTTGATCTTGTCGCACTTGACCGGGTGCGGGATGCCTTCGTACAGGAACACTTCGGTGTCGAAGCCCATCGCCTTGAGTTCCTGCGGCAGCATCAGCGCGCGGCGCTCCTCGGACTCGCTGCGCGAGATGTCCTTGCCGCGGGTGATGTTTTCCTTGCGCACGGTGGTGTAGCCGAGCATGTCGGAGTAGTCGTTGGCGTCCTGCTGCTCGCGCGGCGCGTAGATGATCTGCAGCGCGTGGTTGGTGATGATGGTGCGCGAGATGTCCTTGCCGTAGGTCGCGTCGAGCTGCGACATGCTCTGGATGATCGGCAGCAGGCGGATGTTGTAGCCGGCCATGTACGACACCGCCGAGGCGATGATGTCGACCTTGCCGATGGAGGTGAATTCGTCCATCAGCAGCAGGCACTGGAACTTGAGCTCGGGGTTGTTCTGCGGCAGCTCGCGGGTGTTGAGGTTGATGATCTGGCTGAAGAACAGGTTGATGATCAATCGGCTCTCGGCCAGCTTGTTGGGCTGGATGCCGACGTAGATCGTCATCTTCTTCTTGCGCAGGTCGGTCAGCAGGAAATCGTCGGTCGCGGTGGCCGCGTCCAGCACCGGGTTGATCCAGGGGTTCAGCGGTTCCTTGAACGTGCCCAGGATCGAGGCGAAGGTTTCATCGGCCTGCGACAGCATGTTGGCGAACGCCGAGCGCGCGTTGGAGCTGAGGAAGGGACGCTCCGACAGGCCCTTGAGGAAGGGCTTGAGTTCGCTCTTGCCGTCGCCCGAGGACAGGCGGTAGACCGCGCCGAGGGTCGGGATCGTGCCGAACGGGAAGCCGACCTTGTTGGCGTCGTCGTAGGCTTCGAACAGGTACAAGGTGAACGCCATGAAGGCGTTGCGGGCCTGGCTGACCCAGAACTTCTGATCGTCCGAACCGTCCGGATACAGCATCGCGGCGATGCTCATCAGGTCCGACACGCGGAACGCCGGATCGGCCGAGACGTAGGTCAGCGGGTTCCAGCGATGGGTGCGGCGGTCTTCGGCGAAGGGGTTGAACAGGAAGATCTCCTGGCCCTGCTGCGAACGCCAGCCGCTGGTCAGGTCGAAGTTTTCCTGCTTGATGTCCAGCACCACCATCGAGCCTTGGTAGTTGAGCAGGTTCGGGATCACGATGCCCACGCCCTTGCCCGAGCGGGTCGGCGCGGCGAGGATCACGAACTGCTGGCCGCTGAGCTGGACCAGCTGGCCGTTGTACTTGCCGACCACGATGCTGGTCGGGGTCGACTTGAACATGTCCTTCTTGCTCAGGTCGCCGCCGTTGGCGAAGCGCGCATCGCCGTGGATCGACTTCTTGGCCGGTTTGAACATCAGGTACAGCAGGCCGAGGTAGGCCGCCACCAGCAGGCCGTAGCCGATGAAGCCGCCGGCCTTGATCTTGCCGGCATAGGGCTTGTACTGGGGAACGTCGAGCACCTTGAGGTAGTCGAGGTAGGTGTTCCACTTCAACGCCCCGGTGTCGATCTTCATCAACATCAACGTCAGGTATCCCGACAGATACGTCCCCGCGACAGCCACCAATACCAGCGCCACCAGGGCGAAAATCGCTTTCCCTTTCACGTTTGTTTCCTGCTTGTGTCCCCGAACCCGCTGTCGGTCAGCGTCGCTTCCGGCCTGCCCGGAGCCCGGAAGACTCCGCCGGGCGCGATGGCGCCATCATATCCGGGCCAGCGCCGCCGCTGGAGGCCATTTCTCTGACAATCCAGTCGTCGAGCCAGATCCGGGCGTCGCTGAGGGTCAGTTCCTGGCGCATTTTGACCCCCGAGGACGACATCACCGCGTAGGCGTAGATGTCGTTGGGATCGAAGGACGCGTCGTCGGTCAGGGCCACGATCTGGTAGCGGCCGCGGGTCAGTACGTGGTGCTGGTACTCGTTCATTGCGCTCTCCTGGGCCGTGTGCCTGCCTGCGGGCACGCGGCGGGTGTCAGTCCTTGTCCTTGAACAGGCTGCGCGCCGGCGCGGATTGCTCGCGTTCGTTGCGCTCGCCCTGCTGCTGCGCCTGCGGCCCGCCCTGGCGCTGTTGCTGTTCGCGCTGGCGTTCGAGCAGGTCCTGCTCGCGATTGAGCTGGGCGAACTGCTCGCTGCTGCGCTGCATCGACTGGCTCGCCGCCTGATTGGCGTCGACATAGCTCATGCGCCGGCTCGGCGAATCGGGGTCGCCCTCGACCGCGAACGCGCGCGCGCCGTCCTTGCTGAATACGACATGGTCCACGCCGTGATTGCCGCGCGCGGCTTCCAGCGCCAGCGCGGCGGCGAGGTTGTCGCGTTCGCCGCTGCTGTACTGACGCGCCATCTCCTGCTTGTCCAGGCACACGCGCGTTTGCGAAAACAGATCGTGCTGCGGGTGGCTCGGGCTGCTGAGCAGATTGCGCTGCTCGCCGCGGCGCATGTCGTCCAGTGTCTGGCTGGTGGCCCCGGTGCCGATGCCCAGATGCTGATCGGGTGGATTGGCGTTCATCGCTGCGACCCTCCGCTGGTTTCGTGGGCGACGCCGGCCGCGTGTCCGCCACGCCTGCCGGTCTCATCGACCTGTATATATCCGTTTATCCGCTGGCGCATTACCGCCGGTCCCATTGCACGCGCGCCGACCCGAGCCCATACGAGCCGGCCCGACCCACGCCCGGCGCCGCCGGCCATCGCCGAAGCGACGGCAAAGCGGCAGCGGCAGGCTCGATCTCCCTAGCGATCGAGCCTGCCGTGCCCACCCCGCCCTTGCGGGAGGAGCAGCGACATCCCTGTCCAGGACTCCGCAGCGACTGCCAAGCCGTCCCTGGCCTGCGAAGCCCTCAAGCCGAACCGGACGACCGCCTCCACCGATGGTTGCGGGCGCCGGCACGGACCAGCTGTCGAAGCGTCGGCGCCGTGTGCGCCGCCGCCTCCTGAATTAGTGCCGCGACGCATCCGTGCGCCGCTTTCCTTGCCGTCCGCCGCGATCCTTCGATCGCGCCGGTTCCTGCAACTCCGTCCAGGCTCGCCGGCAGCGACATCCCTCGCCATGCCGCTCGAACCTGCTGTCGATCAAGCAACGGCGCGTACCGCGCTGCCGCCCGCTGAATTAGTGCCGCGACGCATCCGTGCGCCGCTTTCCTTGCCGTCCGCTGCGATCCTTCGATCGCGCCGGTTCCTGCAACTCCGACCAGGCTCGCCGGCAGCGACATCCCTCGCCATGCCGGTCGATCCTGCTGTCGATCAAGCAACGGCGCGTACCGCGCCGCCGCCCGCTGAATGGGTGCTGCGACGCATCCGTGCGCCGCGTTCCTTGCCGTCCGATCCGATCTTGCGATCGGAGTCGGTTCCAAACCGAACTCGTTGCTGCGTGCATCCACATCGGGCGTCACGTTGAAGCGGACCGCGCCGAGGCCTCCAGAATCTGTCGCCGCGACGCATCCGTGCGCCGCTCTCCCTGCCGTCCGGCCCGATCCTTCGATCGCGCCGGTTCCAAACTCAGAACGAACTCGTCAAACCGAACTCATCAAATCAGGCTCATCTTCGGCGACGCCTGCTGCTGCGCCTGCTGTTGTTCCTGCTGCTGTTGCTGCGACTGGGCCAGCTTCGGCGTGTCCTGCTGCAATTTCTGCGAGGACTGCTCGATCGACTGGCTCATCGCCTGATCTTTGTTGGCGAACACGCGCTGGTGCGCCGGGTCGTTGAGGCCGCCCTGGACCGCGAACAGGCCGCTGCCGTTGACGCTCGGCACGACGTGATCGATGCGGTTCAGGCCGCTCATGCGCGCTTCGTAGGTCAAGGTGCCGGCGGCGCGCTCGAGCTGCGCGTGATCGCGGAATCCGGCCTGCGACCCGAGCTTCTCCAGCCCGTCGACCGCCTGCTTGTACAGGGCGTGATCGGGATGGTTCGGGCTCGACAGCAACTTGCCCTGATCGTCCTGGCGCGGGGTCGCGTGCTTCATCGCGTCCAGCGTCTTCGGACCGGCCACGCCGTCGTCCTTGAGCCCGTGTTCGCGCTGGAACGCTTGCACCGCCTGGCGCGTGCGCTCGCCGAAATCGCCGTCGGCGCTCAGCGCCTTGCCTTCGCCGTCGCGATAACCGAGCCGGTTCAAGCCTTCCTGCAACGCGCGCACGTCCTGGCCGCGTTCGCCGGGATGCATGACGCCGTCGTTGGGCTTGTGCTGCTCGGCGCCGGCCGCAGTCGCGCTACGCGCGCCGGTGGTCTGGCGCTGGTTCCAGAACTCTTCCGGATTGAGGTTGCGCCCTTGCGGGTCCTTCATCTGGTAATGCACGTGCTGGGCGTATTGCGCCTCGCCGTTCGGGCCGCGCCCGCCCATCGTGCCGATCACCGCGCCGGCCTCGATGCGCTGGCCTTCGACCACCGACTGGCTCTGCGTGTGCAGCAGTTGATGGCGATTGCCTTCGGCGTCGCGGATCGAAATCGTGCCGTAACGGCCACCGACGAATTCGACCGTGCCCGCGACCGGCGAATGGATCGAGGGATGTTCGAGATTGACCTCGGCCTGGCCGCCGACGTAATTGAAATCCGAACCGCCGTGCGGGCCGCTGTCGCGACGCTCGCCGTAGTGGCCGGTGATGTGCGACGAACGCCCCTGCTGCGGCGGCAGAATCACGTTCATGATGTCCTGGTACGACATATCGGCGTCTCCTGCGCTTAAAGCGAATCGTCGCGCTTGCGGTACAGCGTCCAGCACTCGCCCTTGCGGAAGAAGAACGACAGCTGATAGTCGGTGTCGGGCTTGGCCAGCATCACTTGCTTGTCGCCGTTCACTTCGGTCTGACTCAGGACCAAGCCGTCGTTCTTCTGGGTCTGGCTGTTCGGCATGACCGGGAATTGCAGCGCATCGCCGTCGAGCATCGCGGTCACCTGCTTGGGCTCGGGATCGGCGTTGGGATCGACGCTGTCGCTTTGCAGCGGCCGCTGGGTATGCGCCTTCTGCACCTCGACGTCGTCGGCGAAGGCCTTGAGGAAGGCATCGAAGTCCTGCGACGGGCAGGCGATCGCGGCTTTCGCCGGCGCTGCTGCCGGTGCCGTCGCCACGGGCGCGGCGGCCGCAGTCGCCGGCGCCGCCTGCGAACTCTTGGACGCGACATCGCAGCCGGCCAGCGCCAACGAGCCGAACAACACGGACAACAACAGCAACTGATTGCGCTTCATCGATTTGAGCTTCCGTCGGATCATGAGTCGTTCGCCTTACCGGCCAAGATCGGCCTTGAGCTGCGCCTGGAAATCGGTGCGCTGGTCCGGCGCGTCGAGCAGGAAGTACTGCCCGGCCACGACCAGCTGACCATCGCTCCAGCGCAGGTGCTGCGCGCCTTCGCCGACCAGTGCCGAGTACGCGCCCTGCACGCCCGGCACCGTCACATCGGCGCCGCCGCGCAGCGCGCCGTTGCCCGCATCCAGCTCGACCACCCGCAACAAGGTCTGCGACAGCGACTGCTGCGGCTGGGTGTCCGATTGCAGCAACACGTACAAGGCGTTGTCCTGGTGCAGGCAATGGGTCGCGCGGCTTTGGTACGTGTCTTTCGGCAATTCCAGAACGCGCGTCCACACCGGCTTGCCCGAGGTCTGTTCGATGTAGACGACCGGTTTTTGATTCATGCCGTCCTCGTCCACCGCCGCGCCGACCACGCACTGCCTGCCGTCGCCGATCGATTCGCTGGCATACGAGGAAAAACCCGCCGGAATGACCGTTTCGGTGGCCGCTGCGCTCGCGCTCGGCGCCGGCGCCGCCGGGCTCGCCGTAGTCGCGCCCGTTGCTGCCGGCGCCACCGGCGCGGCATCGCCGTGCGAGGACGAATCGCAGGCGGCCAGCGCCAGCGATGCCATGCACACGACGATCAGGGACATGCGGTGGCGCTTATTCATCAGAGCAATTCATCACGGCAGAAAATCCAGACCATCGAACATTAATAACCAAACAACATAAAACCTTTGCGACGCAGGTTGCGGAACCATCCCGATGTCGGGATGACGCGCCCGCCGGATTGCCCGGCGGACGCGCCATCCCCAACCCGTGCCCGCGCGCCGGTCTCGACGCGCGGGACTTGATCACAGCGCGATCAGACCAGCACCGGCTTGGCCGGCTGACGCTGTTCGGCGTCCTGCGCCGGCGCGGCCTGCGGCTTGTGCGCCGGCACGTCCTGCGCCAGCTGGTGGGTCGAACGCTCCACCGGCTGGCTCACCGCGGTGGCCTTGTCGACCAGCGCGCGCTTGCTGGCCGGATCGCCCAGTTCGCCCTGCACCGCGAAATAGCCGGTGCCGCTGGCGTTCGGCACGACGTGGTTGATCTTGTCCAGACCGCCCAGGCGCGCTTCGTAGGTGATGCTCGCCGCGGCGCGCTGGCGCTCGTCGGCGTTCTTCAGGCCGCTGTTGGCGCCGAGCTTTTCCAGACCCTTCAACGCGTCTTCGTACATGCCGTGATCGGGGTGCTTGGCATCGGACAGCTGCGGCAGTTTCTGCGCGTTCTTGAGCGCTTCCAGGGTCTTCGGGCCGGCTTCGCCGTCGACGGTGAGGCCGTGCGCCTTCTGGAACGAACGCACCGACTCCTCGGTGTGCTTGCCGAAATCGCCGTCGGGCTTGAGCGCATTGCCCTGCGCGTCGCGGTAGCCGAGCTTGTTCAACGACTCCTGCAACTCGCGCACCGCGGTGCCCTTCTCGTTGCGCTCGAGCACGCCGTCGGCGTTCGCCGCCGCGGCGGTGCGGGCCGGCGCCGGGTCTTTCTTGACTTCGGTCTTGGCGGCCGGGTCCTGGCTCTGGGTCTGCTGGTTGTCCTTGAGCAGCGAGCGCGCTTCGGCCAGCGGGTCGGTGGCGTACAGCTTGACGCCGTTGGCCTGCTTGCGGCTGAGGTAGGTGTCCAGCGAGGACAGCTCCACGCCTTCGCCGCCGCGCGACTGGCTGATCATCAGCTCGTTGGTCTTGGGATCGCGCACCACCATGGTGATGTGGTCGATGCCCTTGAAACGGCCCTTGTCCCAGCTCTTCGGACCGTTGTCCTCGCCGATGATCATGCCTTCCTTGAGCACGTCGCGGGTGATCGCCTTGCCTTCGATCATCACGCCCGAACGCTGCTGCGCCTTGTCGACGATCATCGCCGCGCCGTCGTTGCCGAGATTGAACTTGTCTTCCTTGCCGAAGACTTCGCGGCCGGCCTTCTTGTTGATCTCGTTCATGGTCGCGTTCTGCATCGTCGCGACCCAGCCCGAGCAATCCACATAGCCCTGGTCGGGATGCTTGCCGTCGACGCCCGGGTACTTGCCGCTCATCGCGTACTTGACGTTGTCGTACTTGACGCTCAGGTCGTGCGCGGCGGTCAGCGAGATGCCGGCGCCGGTCTGGGCCTGCGTCTGCGGCTGGGTTTGCGTCTGGGCCGGAGTGGTCTGCGTCTGCGACGGAGCAGTCTGGGTCGGCGCGGTCGGGGTCTGCTGACGGTTATCGGTGACCGGCGCGATGCCCTTTTCCGGAATCGCCACGCGATCGAACTTGGTGTCCCAGTACTGGGTGAAGGTGGTCGCCATGTCGCGATCGGACATGCGCGAGAACTCGGAGTACTTGTGCCCGGTCACGCGCTCGAAATCGCGCGAGCTGACGTTGTTGAGGATGTTCGCGCGGGTGTCGTCGCGCGAGAAATGACCGGTCGCGATCGCCGACTGGATCGAGCGATAGCCCGCGCCGCCCTGCTGATGCGCCATGTACATGTCCAGGCCATCGGGTTCGGGCTTGCCCGACAGGTACGGGCGATGATCGCGCTCGTGGCGGTTGACCAGGGTGTTGCGGTTGTCCAGGTACAGGCGCGCGGCGGCGTCGGTGTTGGCGACCGCATCGAGCTCGCGGCCGCGGATGCCGTAGGCGTCGGCGGTCGAGGGCACGAACTGGAACAGGCCCTTGGCGCCGGCCGCGCCGCGCGAAGCCTGTTCGTTGAAGCTGCCGCCGGTTTCGATGTAGGCAAAGCGCATGAAGTCGTCGCGCGGGATGTTCCGCTCGGCCGCTTCGCGTTCGATGATGCCCAGGACTTCGGTGCGGGAATAGTCGCGTGCCATGTCTCAATCTCCTTATGAGTGCCGCTATGTCTTTGTGGGCCGCCGTGATCGGATCGGCCCGCCGGTGTGAATTTGTTTACTGCGCGCTGGGCTGATACTGGTTTTCGGTCGCCACGTAGCGGTACTCGAGCGCATCGGCCGGGCCGAGCGTGCGCACCTTGCCCGCCGCGACGATCCGGGTGCCGCTCATCGCGACATGGATCAACGGCAGGTCCTCGCCATGCGGTTCGAAACTCAGCGCGCCGAAACTGCGCGCGCACGGCTGCTGGTCGTCGTCTTCGTCGCAACTGGCGCCGTTGTCTTCGCCGGCGGCGACGCTGCCCAGGTAGCTCCAGTGGGTCGTGTTGGGATCGCGCAGGTCGGCCGGATCGAACGCGAACAGGTCGTACGCGTCCACGCGCACGCCGCCGCTCAGCGACCAGGTCGGCACCGCGAGCACGAACTTGCCGTCCGGGGTCTTGTAGGTCTGCGGCTTGCGCTTTTCGTCGATCGCGTTGCCGCGCTCGAACGCGCCGAAGGTGCCGATCGAGAACTCGGCCAGTTCGAACGCCCACGACCGCGCCGCGCCGGGATCGGCCAACGAGAACGTCGCCTGGCTCAGGGTGACCTGGGTGTCCGGCGTGGGATCGGCGTCCTTTTCCGCATCGTTGTATTTTTCCGGGGTTTCGGCGACGAAACCGGTGTAGTAGCCAACGCCGTCGAGTTCGAAGGCATGGCCGAACCAGAACGTGGCCACGCTGCCGTTTTCGATCTCGTAGGAGGCCGAGCCGTCGCCGGCGATGTCGTGGATGGCGTTGATCACCTCGCCCGGTGTCGGCGGCGTCGCGGCGGAAAGCATGTTGGCGATTTCAGACATGAAGAACATCCTGTTTTATGCGGTTTTTTGAACGACGCACGCGCGGGTTGAGGAGGCTTCGACCGGTTCGGCATACGCCGCGGATACGGTGATCGGAACAGCTCAAAGCCAGGCACAACGTGAGCGAGCGGTGCGGGCATGCGACGACGCGTAAGCGGCGGCGATCGAAACCCGATGGATTCAGGGGAAGAGGCGGACGACGGATTCGAACGGCTGACAGGTCACGCGGCGACGCGAACGTCGAGGCGGCACGATCGGCTGCGCGCAGGCAGCGGAGCGTTCCGCGCTACGTGCCGATGACCTTGCCGGGCTTGGGCTCTTGCGAGGCCTGAGCCTGTTGCGGCGCGTCCTGCTTGGCCTGGAAGGTCGACTGTTCGATCGGCTGGCTCGCCGCCTGCGCCGTATTGGCGTGGACACGAAGATGGCCGGGATCGTTCAAGGCGCCCTGTACCGCGAACAAGCCGGTGCCGTTGGCGGTCGGGACCACGTGATCGATCTTGCTCAGACCGCTCACCTTGGCCTCGTACGTCAACGTGCCCGCGGCACGCTCGAGGTCTTCGCGATTCTTGAACGCCTGCGGGCCGAGTTTCTCCAGCCCTTCGACCGCGCCCTTGAACATGCCGTGATCCGGGTGCGCCGGGTTCGACAACAGCGGCGTGCGCTCGGCCTGCTTCAACGCATCGAGCGTCTTCGGGCCGGCGATGCCGTCTTCCTTCAAGCCATGGGCCTTCTGGAACGCCTGCACCGCTTCCTTGGTGCGATCGCCAAAATCGGCGTCCGCGCTCAACGCACGTCCGTGCGCATCACGGTAGCCGAGCTTGTTGAGGCCTTCCTGCAGCGCGCGCACGTCCTGTCCGCGTTCGCCATGCTTGATCACGCCGTCGGCGGCCGCGTTGCTGCGGGCCGGCGTGGGTTTGGCGTCGTCCGGGGCCTGGTTGAGGCTCTTCGGATCGCGCGTCATGTACTGGTTCAGACCATCGCGGTTGCGCGTGATGTCGTGCAGATAGTCGTAATTGCTGGTGCCGTTGGCGTCGCGGATCGCGCGGCCGCCGGTGACGGCCGCCTTGGCGCCGCCGTAGCCGGCGATGTGGCGCGCCTTGAGGAAACCGGCCACGGTTTCGGCCTTGTCGTCCTCATGCAGCACGCCGTCCTTGATCGCCTGGCGATAGGACTTGTCGCTGTTGATCTTGAAGGCCTTGTCCTGCAGATCGCCGGAGGCCTTGTACTTGTCCAGGCTCAGGCCGTCTTTCCAGTTGTGGGAATCCTGGAGAAAACGCGACATGCCGCCGCTGCTCGCCCACTTCCACTCCGCCCCGCGCACTTTCTCGGGGTCGAAGCCGTCGTGTTTCATCGCAGCGTCGAGCTTGTGCTTGTCGACATAGCCGGCATCGGACAGCCAACCGGCTCCCGCCTGGTAGCGTCCTACATAGCCTTGCTTGTTGGTGATGGCCAGATCACCGCCGTTGCTCTCGGTCATAACCGTGGAAGCAACCAATCGTCGGGTCATCGCGGCATCCAAGCCGGCGATATTGCCCTGGTCGTACTCGTTGGCAGTGGCCACTGCCTTCTCTCGTCGATCAGCCATGACGCTGTCCTCTTGGATTGACGAAGTTATTGGGTTGTGTGGGTCTCCAGGAGACCGCGTGTCGCACCGCTTTGGGTCTTATGACTCCTTGCACCGCATCGAGGCGATCTTCTGCGTCGGGCGATTGGGGGTGAATTCGAAGGTCGTGGTGCCGGGGCCTTGATTGCCACCGTCGTCCACATAGCCTTCAGCATACACGATTTTTGCGTTTGTCAAACCCAGCTTGAAGAACTGGTTGGCCTGGGTGTTTTCGGCCGTGGTGCCGTAATCGAGCTCGCATTGGCCCGCGATCGGCTCGACCGTGGCGCCCGGCCCGAACTGGCGCTGCAGCACCTGCTGGTAGTCCTCGTTGGCGTAGAACTTGACCAAAGTCACGGAACGGACCTGGTCGGCGCTGCCGTTCAAGGTCACCCCGACCTCGCCTTCATTGGCCTGCTTGGTGCCGGCCTCGGCGCCGAGCTTGCCGTCGGGCACCTCGACCACGCCGAAGCCCGCGAGCAGCAGATTGCCGCTGCGATAGCGCGCGTTGTCGGGCGAATTGGAATCGGGATTGTCCTGCGGCGCGGGATCGCGCCACTGCACGCCGGCGGCGTGATCGAACCTCGACCAGGCCGCACCGTCTTTCGCGAGAAGTAGATCCAGTACACCTTCCAGCGGACTCATCTGCTGCTTTCCTTGCTGATCTGCGGCTGCCGGAGCGGCGGGAGACGGGGCCGGAGCGGCCGAAGAAGGGGCCACAGCCGCGTCCGGTGCCTTGTCCGGAGCTTGGCTACAGCCTACCACCAGCGACGTGGCGAGCATCAAGGCGAAATGCGCTGAGTACTTCATGGGGTCCTCGTGTGCGGATCGAACTGCGTTGCTCGTGCCTCAATAGCATAGACGGACGCGGTGGCGCTGGGTGAGGCCGACCGATTGGATGGTATGCGCGAGACGTGAAGATAAATGTCGTTCGCCGTGATCGTCGCACCGATGGTCGTCGCCAACGAGCAGGTTCGGATCGGTCCTCATTTCTTCACATGAATTGCAAGAAGCACTCGGCAACCGGTGTTGTTCCCTTTCGGACTCCCGCTGCGATGGGCTCTCAAGCTTGGGAGGACATCGCTTAAGCGTGGGCGGCCGTCCAGCAGTCAAACGATCATCGATCGATACCCAACTACTCCCTATAACGGCCACTCCTACATCGGCCGCCCTACCCCGGCCGCTCCCGCACCGGCCGCTTGGCCAAGCGCCGCTGCAAGGTGCGCCGGTCCACGCCGAGCACCCGCGCCGCCGCCGAGACGTTGCCGCCGCATTCGGCCAGCACGCGCTGCATGTGCTCCCAACCTTGCCGGCGCAGCGATGGCGGATCGCTCGGCGGCTCCGGCGGCGGCGTTTCCGGCGCGGATTCGAAGGCCTGCGTGAGCGCATCGATGTCGAACGGCTTGGGCAGATAGTTCCAGGCGCCTCGACGCATCGCATCGACCGCGGTGGCGATGCTCGCGTAACCGGTCGCGAGCACGATCCGCGCCCGCGGACGGCGCGCGAGCAGATCGCGGATCAGCAGCAGGCCGTTGTCGGCGCCGAGCTTGAGGTCCAGCACGATGCCCTCGGCGTCGAACTCCTCCAGCGCAGCCAGGGCGCTGGCCGCGTCGTGACGCGCCTGCACGGTGATGCCGCGCCGCTGCAACAGCCGCGCCAGCACCTGGCAAAACGCCAGGTCGTCGTCGATCAGCAGCATCGTCCCGGGCAGGCTCATGCCGGCGTCTCCACCAGCGGCAAGTCGACCTGGGTGACGCAGCCGCCGCCCTCGCGTTCGACCTGGCGCACCCGGCCGCGGCTGCGTTCGATGCTGGCCTTGGAAATCATCAGGCCGATGCCGAGCCCCGGCCCCTGGCTGTCGCGCCGTGGCAGCGCGGTGATGCGCGCCGGGCCCGCGCCGCGGTCGAGAATCGACACGATCAGCCAACCGTCGCGGACTTCGGTCGCGACCTCGACCGGTTCGTCGTGGCCGCGTCCGGCATTGGCGTCGGCGGCGTTGTTGATCAGATTGATCAGCGCCTGCGGCAACGCGGCGTCGACGCGGACCGCGCGATCGGCCGCGCCCGGGGTGAAGATCGCGCTGGCGTTAGGCCGCAACAGGCGCCAGCGGTCCACGCAGGCATGCACGAAGCTGTCGGCGGCTTCTACCGTGGACTCGCCGGCCGCGCCGCGGCGCGCCATGTCGGCCAGGGCACGCACGTGATCGCGGCAATGGCTCAGTTGCGAACGCAGCAGTTCGATGTCTTCGCGCGACGGGGTTTGTTCGCTGCCGATCCAGTCGTCGACCAGCAGGCTCATCGTCGCCAGCGGCGTGTTGAGTTCGTGCGCGGTGCCGGCCGCGAGCGAACCGAGCGCCGACAGCGATTCGTCGCGGATCGCGCGTTCGCGCGCTTCCGACAGGCGCCTGCGCTGATCGCGCACGATGGTCATGAACCGGCTCAGCACCACCACCATGATTCCGGCCGAGAGCAGGAAATTGACCCACATGCCGGTCACGTGCAGCTGGAAATCGCCGCCGTGGACGTGCGGCAACGGGATGTGGTGACGCAGCAGCCAGGTGTAGAGCGCCGCGGTCAACACGGTCAGGCCGAGCATCGGCGCGATCTCCAGGCCGATCGCCGCGACCGCCACCGGCAGCAGGTACAGCGACACGAACGGGTTGGCCGGTCCGCCGGAGTAATACAGCAACGCGGTCAGCGCGAGCAGGTCGACCAGCAGTTGCAGGACCAGCGTGCGGGTGCCGGCGTCGCGGTGGCGCAGCCACCACAGATGGCTGGCGAGGTTGAACACCAGCAGCGCGCCCGAGATCGCCAGCAACGGCCGCGCCGGCACCGGCAGGTTCAGCCGCTCCAGGACGAATACGACCGTGAGCATCTGCCCGGCCACCAACAGGTATCGCAGGTAGATCAGCAGTTGCAGCACGGGGTGGTCCGTCGGGCGTGAGGGCGGGATTATCGCACCCGCGCCGCATCTGGCCCGCCATTGTTGCGATGGCGATCACGCCGGCCTGCGACATTCGGACGCAGCCGCGGTTTTCGCGGCGGTATTCTCGTTCGGCCAGGGCCGTCTGGCGATCACAGGATCGGATCTCATGAAATCGAAGCTCATGAAAACAACGCGATGGACGCTCTTGAATACCTTGACCTGCGCCGCGCTCGCCCTCGCTGCATTGGGCACCAGCGCGCCCGCGCCGGCGCAACCCAATCCCACCGGCACGGTGCTGCACTGCTACGTCAGCCCGAACGATCAGCCGATGCCGCCGGGCAATATCGGCCGCTGCACCTCGTTCTATCCCAGCCCGCAGGGCTATGTCGCCGAATTCGAAATCCGCAATCTTCCTGCCGGCAGCTACAGCTTCGTATGGACCTCCGACCTGGGCGTGGTGCTGCCCTGCTCCACCGCGTACTGCAGCCAGCGCTATCGCGGCGACATGGCGGTGTTCGACTTCGTCACCGTGACCTATACCGATCTGGCTACCGGCGTGGCGAAGAGTGTCAGTCGAAGCGTCAGGATCGGCGGGCCGTTGTAGGGATTTTGGATTTTGGATTTGGGAATCGGGAATCGGGAATCGGGAATCGGTTGAAGCGTGACGTTGCGGCTCCGGTACCGCGCCATTCCTGCATGGCCCACCCGGCCTTTTGTGGCTAAAAAAAGCGGGCTCAGGCCCGCTTTTTCTTGGCGCGAATGACGTTCGCCTTGCGACATCGCCATCGATCTAACCGCGGCGATCGGCTATTCATGCGCATATCTTCGCGGCACGGCATCGCAGGGCACGATCGGTTCCACTGCGTTCTTCGCAATCGTGGCGCCTGTCACCCCGACAGTTCGCGTGCCACGCGACAGCCCGGCGTTATCCTCGCCCGGCCAGGTTCCTCTGGCGATCACAGGATTGGATCTCATGAAATCGAAGCTCATGAAAACAAACGGATGGACGCTCATGAACACGCTGTTGTGCGGCGCGCTCGCCCTCGCCGCGGTCGGCTCCAGCGCCATCGCTCCCGCGTCGGCGCAATCGTTCCCGAGCGGGCCGGTATTGCACTGCTACATCAGTCCGAACGATCAACCGATGCCGCCGGGCAACCTCGGTCGCTGCGCATCGTTCTCGCCCGGCCACAGCAGCTACCGCGCCGACTTCGAAATCCGCAATCTGCCGGCCGGCAGCTACACCTATGCGTGGACTACCGAGATGGGCATGGTGCTGCCCTGCACCACCTCGCGCTGCAGCGTGACCTACCGCGGCAACATGTCGGTCTCCGACATCGTCAACGTGACCTACACCAACCAGGCCACGGGCGTGGCCAACACGCTCAGCCGCAGCGTGCAGATCAACGGGCCGCTGTAACCCGTAACGGCGCTCCCAACGGAAAAAAGCGGGCCTACCGCACCCGCTTTTTTTCATGTATCGCACAAAGCGAAAAACAAAAAACAAAAACTCCCTCTCCCGCTTGCGGGAGAGGGCTGGGGTGAGGGCCGCACAAAGCCACGCACCTGCGCAAACCTCGCAGCGCCCCATGGGACATCGCCCGGACTAAGAACCGGCGCGACCAACACCACGCCGACCCACCTCATCCGTCAATTGAACTTGTAATTCGCCTCCAGCCAGAACTGACGCCCATACGGATCGTAATTACCGACCGGATAGAACGGCCAACCACCGCCGCTGCGATCGGCCGGCGGCCGCGAATCGCGCAGGTTGTTGACGATCAACGACACACTGGCCTGATCGCTCAGGCGATACGACACGCTGCCGTTGTAACGGGTGTACGGCGCGATGCGGCCACTGCCGTCGCCGTTGGGCAGGCTGCCGTAACGCAGCGCGGTGAGGTTGCTGTTCCAGCGGCCGATGTTCCAGCCCAGGCTCGCGTTGACCTTGCTGCGCCAGTCGGTGTAATCGAGCGAATTGCGCACGTCGATCTTGGGATCGTCGGAGAATTGCTGATAGTCGTGCTTGAGCACCAGGGTGTAACCCACCCGCGTGTTGAAATCGCCGAACCGGCCGGCGCTCCAGCGGAAATTGCTCTTCAGGTCGATGCCGTCGGTGCGCTCGGCAGCGGCGTTGATCGCGTTGATCAGCACCCGGCGCACCTGGTCGGGCTGCACCGGCGCATCGGGCGGGTTGCGGATCACCCGGCTCAGCACGTCGCGGCAGTTCGGCGAATTGATGTCGCGCGGCTCGCCGCCGATGGTCTGGCCCAGGCGGCAATCGGCTTCCTCGCGCAGGATGCGGCTGCTGCTCAGATTGGTGACCTGATCGTCCAGGCGGATGCTGTAGTAATCCACGGACACATCGAAACGATCCGACGGCGACCAGACGATGCCGAAGCCGTAGGACTTGCCGTTTTCCGGCTTGAGGTCGGGATTGCCGGTGCTGGTGTAATCGATCGCCAGGCCCGAGTAGTCGCAATCGTCGAAGTCCTGGCCGGCGGTGCGGCAGCGCCAGTAATCGGTCATGCCGGGGTTATAGCCGCGGGTTTCGGCGGCGAAGATGTAATTCATGTCCGGCGCGCGGAAACTGGTCGCGGTGGTCGCGCGCAGCAGCAGGCTTTCGATCGGGCGGAATTCCAGGCCGACGTTCCAGGTCGCCTTGCCCGACTTGCGGCCGGCGAAACGGAAATCGTCGTAGCGCACGGCGGCCGACGCGGTCAGTTTGCTGAAGATCGGCACGCTGATTTCCGCGCCGATCGCGTAGCGATCGCGTTCGCCCGAGGCGCTCACGCCCGCGGTGGTGTTCCAGAACGTGCCGTCGCCCAGGCGCGGATCGGGCAAGTTGCGATAGCCCTGGTTGCCGGCCTCGATCACCCCGGCGAAACCGACCGGACCGGCCGGCAGGTCGAACAAGTTGCCGTTGACGGTGAAGCTCAGGTTCTGGATCCACGCGGCGTTGTCGCTTTCGTAGAAACCGGTCAGGCGCTGGTAGTCGGCCGGGGTCAGCGGCGTGTACAGGCGCGCCGGATCGGGGTTGTAGATGCCGATGCCGGCCGAGGTCGTGCCCAGGCGCGGGCCGAGGTAGAACTCGTTGATGCCCGACAGGAACTGGCGGCGCTTGGTCAGGTTCTGATAGCGGCCGCGGTTGTAGGCCAGTTCGTAATCCCAATCGGATTCGCCCAAACCGCCGCGCACGCCGGCGCTGAACGACCACGAGCGCTCCAGGAAGCGGTTGTTGTTGGCGTGGGCCGAACCGATTTCCTCCGGCGCGATGCGGCGGTACCAGATCTCGTTGAGGCCGGTGGCCTGGTTGAGGAAATAGTTGTTGTCCGAGGTCCAGCTCGGCGCGCGGGTGTTGTTCTCGATGCTGGAAATGCCCAGTTGCAGATCGGCGAACACCTCGGTGCGATCGGACACGTGCCAGGTCAGCGAGCCGTAGGCGTCGGCGTTCTTCTTCTGCGTCTGCACCGTCCAGAATGCCGGCGAGGCTTCGTTGCTGCCGCAGTACCAGCCCTGGCGCGGGTTGTTCACGCGCTCGGTGGAGCCGTGATACAGCCCGCCGAGGTTGGCGCAGTTCGCGCCCGGATCGATGAAGCCGTTGGTGCGCGCGTTGCGGCGGAAACCGACCTGGGTCGGCGGCAGCGGATCGCCGGCCGGCTTGTCGAGCAGCGAATCCATGAAGTCGCGTTGATCGCCCCAGATCGCTTCGCGATGCGACAGCTCGATGCCGTACACCGCATCGATGCGATCGTTGGAATAACCGCTGACCACTTGCAGGCGCTGGTTCTGGCCGCCGCCGGCCTCGGTGCCGCCGACGCGCAGATTGATGTCGGTGCCGTCGAACTTGTCCTGCAGGATGATGTTGACCACGCCGGCCACCGCATCGGAGCCGTACACCGCCGAGGCGCCGCCGGCCAGCACTTCGATACGCTTGATCAAGGCGCTGGGGATGTTCGCCAGGTTGACCACGTTGACCGAGCCTTCGTAGGCCAGCGGGTAATCGGCCAGGCGCCGGCCGTTGACCAGCACGAGGGTGTGATTGGGGCCGAATCCGCGCAGATTGATGGTATTGGCCGCGGGCGTGAAGGTGTTGCCGAAGTCTTCGCCCTGCACCGAGCCGGTGTTCTGGGTCAACGCGCTGATCGCGTCGAACGCGCTGCGATAACCCTGCGCATCGATGTCCTGCTTGGTGATCACGGTGACCGGCGACGGCCCTTCCAACGTCGCGCGCGGGATGCGCGAACCGGTCACCACGACCTGATCGAGCAAGGTCGCCGGCTGGCCGTTGTCCGACGCGGCCTGGGTGGGCGTGCGCTCTTTGGCCGTCTGCGCCTGAGCGACGGCGGAAGCGAAAAAGGCCGGCAGGGCCAATGCGACGAAGACGGTCAGCGGACGGCGTCGCAGCCGTGAAATGGCATGCATGGATATTCCTTCGAAAGGGAGAATTCGCGCCGGCGGGTTGTGATCCCCACACCCGCCGTCGCGACGTTGCACGCATCTTTGTTGCCCCGCAGCAAACGCAGAAATGAAGGCGCGGCATCTGCATATGGCGACGGGGCATTTGTGCTGCGCGTTGCAGTCTGCCGAACACGCCGCAGCGGGCCTGTGCGCGCGGACACGAATCGCGGCGCGGACGCGGACGCGATGCGCGCGCCCAAGCCGACACAATCGGCAAACCGACACAGTGCGCGATTCGACCCGCGCGCACTGCCGGCGTGATCGAGCGCACGCACGACCCGTTATGCGCGACCGCGAAGCTGTTTCACCCGCGCCCATCGCGTTGAGAACAGTGACGCAGCGCATGCCGATGCGCGGCGATCTGTGACGCAGCCGGGGCTTTGCCGCTTGCGGGCCGGCATAAGCTCGCGCTCCCCGAGCCACCACAACAAAGGAGTGCGCCATGACCCGCTCCATGTCCGCGTCCGAACAAGCGGCGATCCGCAGTCATCTGTTGCAGCGCTATGGCGCGCTCGGTCGCGCCACGCCGTCGAAGGCGGCGCGCAGCAAGCTCGACAGCGCCATGGACAGCGCGCGCGTCACCGCGCCCGATCCGCAGGCCTGGCCGGTCATGCCGCTGCCGCTGGACCTGCCGCGTCCGTCGCTGGCGATCCGCGTGCTCGGCAATCTGAGCTACGGCGCCACCCCGCAATCGATCGCGCAGTTCAACGCGCTCGGCAGCACCGACGCGCAACGCCTGGCCAACTACGTCGATTGGCAGCTCGACTGGGCCGCGATCGACGACAGCGCGGTCGAAACCCGTCTGACCAACGCCGGCTACACCACCCTGGGCAAATCGCTGACCCAGTTGTGGAACGATCACGTCAAGGCCGATCCCGCCTACGAAGTGCGCATGCGTCCGGCCTGGGAAGCGCAGCGCGCCGCGTTGGTGCGCGCGGTCCATTCCAAGCGCCAGCTGCGCGAGATCATGGTCAATTTCTGGCACGACCATTTCAACGTCACCGCCAGCGATTACGACGCCGGCCCGGTGTACGTGAGCTATCAGCGCGACGTGCTGCGGCCGCAGGCGTTCGGCAACTTCCGGGTCATGCTCGAGGAAGTCGCCAAGAGCACCTCGATGCTCTACTACCTCGACAACGCATCGAACACCCGTGCCGGCCCGAACGAGAATTTCGCCCGCGAACTGCTCGAACTGCACACGCTCGGCGCCGAGCATTACCTGGGTTTCATGGACCCGTTCCAGGTGCCGCCGGATGCGGAAGACCCGAGTTATCCGGCCGGTTACACTGACATCGACGTGTACGAAACCGCATCGGCCTTCACCGGTTGGTCGGTCAAGAACGGGCATTGGCAATACCCGGCCGAGAACGACGGCAACTTCGTCTATCGCCAGGCCTGGCACGACGCCGGTCCGAAGTTCCTGCTCGGCCGCATGCTCTATCCCGAGCAGCCGGCGCTGAAGGACGGCCGCGACGTGCTCGATCGCCTCGCCAGCCATCCGGGCGTCGCCCGCTTCATCTGCAAGAAAATCATTCGCCGCTTCGTCAGCGATACGCCCGATCCGGCGCTGGTCACCAGCGCGGCGACGATCTTCCGCCAGAACTGGCGCGCGGCCAACCAGATCGAACTGACCCTGCGGCATATCCTCACCTCGAATGCGTTCGCGCAGACCTGGGGCGCGAAATCGCGGCGGCCGTTCGAAGCGGTGGCCGCGGCGATGCGCGCGCTCGGCAGCGACTGGACGCTCAACGTCGGCACCGCCAAGAGCGACGAATTCGCCTGGCGCATGGGCTTCACCGGCCACGCGCCCTACGACTGGCCGGCGCCGAACGGCTATCCGGACACGCAACAGGCGTGGTCGGGTTCGAGCAGTTACGCGATGACCTGGAAGATCCTCAACTGGCTGACCGAAACCAGCGACAACGCCGTGCCGCTGGCGCCGATCCTGGCGACCACGCGCGCGCAGGTGCCGTCGTGGACCGCGACCAAGCTGGTCGACTTCTGGTGCCTGCGCATTCTCGGCTACGCGCCGACCGCGGCGCGGCGCCAGACCCTGATCGCGTTCATGGCCCAGAACGGCGACCCGGCCAGCTACGTCATCACCGACACCAACACCTGGGCCGCGACCGATCTCAAGCGGCACTACAACCAGGAACGTCTGCGCAGCATGGTCTCGCTGATCCTGATGTCGCCCGAATTCCTCAGCCGCTAGCCGTAACTCAGCCAGGAAGCCGACATGACCCTGACCCGACGCGAATTCCTCAAAGGTACTTGCGCCACCGCCGCCGCAGGCGCGGTGGGCGGACCCGCCCTGCTGTTCGCCGATTCCGCCATCGCCGCGCCCAACGGCCACGACACCGTCGTGCATCTGTTCCTGCGCGGCGGCCTGGACGGACTCAACCTGGTGGTGCCGATCGACGGCGCCGACCGCGGTTTCTACGAGCAGGCGCGGCCGAACCTGGCGATCGCCGCGACCGGCGCGTACGGCGCGTTGCCGCTCACCCTCGCCAGCGGCGCGGGCACCGGCTTCGGCCTGCATCCGTCCGCGAGCGGCCTGCGCGATCTGTGGAACGCCGGGCACCTGGGCATCGTGCATGCCTGCGGCCTGTTGACCAGCGTCACCCGCAGCCACTTCGACGCGCAGTTGTACATCGACCTGGGCACGCCCGGGCAACAGGGCATCGGCAGCGGCTGGCTCGCGCGGGCGATGAACACTCAGCCGAATTTGAACGGCGCGGAAAAACTGCCGGCGCTCGGCGTCGGCGCGCGTCAACCGGTCGGGCTGCTCGCCTCGGTGCAGGCGCTGACCATGGCCAGTCCGTCGGACTTCGCGCTCAATGCAGGCGCCTGGTCGTGGCAGACCGTGCGCGCGGGCGCGCCGACCGGATTCGCCGGACTCAACGAAACCCTGGCCGCGTTGTGGAACGGCAGCACCGCGCTGGAACTGGGCGGACAACGCGCCGATCGCGCCTTGAAGGTGATCGCGCAGCAGACTTACAGCGCACCGCCGACCGGCTGGCCGACCGGCGCGTTCGCGCAGCAGATGTGGACGATCGCGCAATCGGTCCAGTTCAACCTGGGCCTGCATTACGCGACGCTCGACCTGGGCGGCTGGGATACCCACGACGGCCAGGGCACGGCCGGCAGCGGCTATCACTACTACCAGAACAAGATCGCCGAACTGTCGCAGGCGCTGTCGGCGTTCTACGCCGCGCTCGACGCCAGCGGCCATGCCGGACGCGTGACCGTGGTGGTGCAGTCCGAATTCGGCCGGCGCGTGCGCGCCAACGCCAACGGCGGCACCGACCATGGCTACGGCAATCCGGTGTTGGTGTTGGGCGGCGCGGTCAACGGCCGGCGTTTCTACGGTTCGTGGTCGGGCCTGGATCCGGAAATCCTGTCGCCGCATTTCGGCGATGTGCCGGTCACCACCGATCATCGCCAGGTGTTGTCGGAGTTGCTCGTCAAGCGCATGGGCAATGCGAATCTGTCGACGGTGTTTCCTGGATACAGCGGCTATGCGCCGTTGGGGATCGTGCGCGATTTCGGCACGGTGGCCAAGCCGATGCCGGGCATTTCGACGGAGCTTCGGGCGCGGTCGGCGATGGCGGCGCAGCCGAGGGTGGATGATCCGGATTTGCTGGATCGGTTGATGCGGTATGTGCGCGAGTTGGTGGACTGAGGTCCGGCGCGATACTTCCGTTCTGGTCTTGATGGGCCGCTAGCTAGCTAGCTGTGGCTGTGGTTTTGGCTTGCGCCCCGTTTCCCGCAGTACATCCAGCGCTGCGGCGCAAAGAACTCGCGTTAGCAAAAGCACACCCGGAGGGCGGCGTGCAGGATGCACGCCGTGCGCCACCGGGACATGGATGTCCCGTGTGGCGCATGCCTGCGCAAGCACCGATCGTGCGGCTCTTGATTCGAAACAGGAACGCCTTTTTCTTTGGTGACTTTCTTTTGTGGCTCTGGACAAAAGAAAGTTACCCGCCGCTTTAGTGGCGGAAGCTTTTGACCCTGCTGGCAGCTCTTGAAGCTTTAAAGTCTTTGAAGCAAAGACAAGATCAACAGCTTTCGTCCGCAAGCGGCCGAGTTACTTTCTTTTGTCAAAAGCGACAAAAGAAAGGTAACCAAAGAAAAACGCTTTTTTTGTGAATCAAAGGCCCGCAAGAGCGATGCCGACGCAGGCACGCGCCACACGGGACATCCATGTCCCGGTGGCGCGCGGCGCGCATCCATGCGCGCCGCCCTCCGGGTGTGCTTTTGCTAACGCGAGTTACAAGCCTCGCAGTGCTGGAAGTGATCTGGGAAATCGGGACCCGAGCCAAACTAGAAGCAAAGGCAACGACGAAGGCGATGGCGATGGCGATGGCGATGGCGATGGCGACAATTGGACGATATCGCGACGGCACAAGAAACAATGCGCGTCCACCAATCGGCAACGACTACACCAACGCCGCAGAACTCCCAAACCTGTCCGCAAACACCCCCGACACCCAATCCACAAACACCCTCACCCGCGGCGACAACTGCCGATGCTGCGGATACAACACCGACACCGGCACCCCCGGGCTAGCGAAATCGCTCAACACCTCGACCAGACGCCCGTCGCGCAGATACGTCTCGACCCCATGCCGCGGCAACTGGATCAACCCGCAGCCGCGCAACGCCGCGGCGGTGTAGCAGGCCGCGTCGTTGACGCTGATCCACGAACTGAGCTGGTACTCGCGCAATTGCCCGTCCACGGTCAGTTCGAACGGATAACGCAGATCGCGGTTGCTGGCGAAAAAACCGACCGCCTGATGCGCCGACAAGTCGTCCGGATGCCGCGGCGTGCCGAAGTTCTGCAGGTACTCGGGGCTCGCGCACACCACTTCGGGCATCGTCGCCAGACGTTTGGCGATCAGCGAGGAATCGCGCGGATTGCCCGAACGCACCACGCAGTCGATACCTTCGCGGACCAGGTCGACCAGGCGGTCGCCGCTGCTGATCACCAGGTCGATATGCGGATAGCGCGCGCGGAATTCGTTGATGCGCGGCAGGATGATGCCGGTCGCGTGGGTACCGTGGAGGTCCAGGCGCAGGCTGCCGCGCGGGTTGCTCGCGAGCGAACGCAGCGCCGACTCGGCGTCGTCGAGTTCGGCCAACACGTGCATGCAGCGCTCGTAATAGGCCTGCCCGTCCAGGGTCGGGCGCACCTGACGGGTGGTGCGTTCGAGCAGGCGCACGCCCAGACGGGCTTCCAGTTCCTTGATCGCGTGGGTCGCGGTGGCGCGCGGCAGGTCCAGCACCGCCGCGGCGCGGGTGAAGCTGCCCAGTTCGACGATGCGGGTGAACAGGCGCAAGGCCTCGAAACGGTCCATGACGGCTCCCGGGCTACCCAGCGGGCGGCCATTGTTGGCGATTGTTGAATTGTATTGCCAATCGCGCCTTATTTATCCAGACACGCGCAACCAGCAGACTGTGTCCATCGCGGAACCCCATGGCATCCCGCCAAGCCCGCCCTACCCCGGAGAGCCGTCATGACCACTCAATCGTCCACTCAAACCGTAGCCACGAAGGCCGCCTTGGTCACCGGCGCCTCGCGCGGCATCGGCCGCGCCATCGCCCTGCGCCTGGCCGCCGACGGCTATGCGGTGGTGATCAACTACGCCGGCAACGCGGCCTCGGCCGATGCGGTGGTCGCGCAGATCGAAGCCAACGGCGGCCGGGCGATCGCCGCCCAGGGCGACGTCGCCGATCCGGCCGACATGCAGCGCGTGTTCGAACTCGCGCTGCAGACCTACGGCCGTCTGGACGCGGTGATCAACAGCGCCGGCGTGATGCCGTACGTGCCGATCGCCGGCGGCGATCTGGGCGAATTCGACCGCGTCATCCACACCAACCTGCGCGGCAGTTTCATCGTGCTCGGCCTGGCCGCGCAGCACCTGGGCGACGGCGGCCGCATCGTCGCGGTGTCGACCAGCGTGATCGGCAAGGCGTTTCCGAACTACGGCCCGTACATCGCGTCCAAGGCCGGTGTCGAAGGCCTGGTCCACGTGCTCGCCAACGAACTGCGCGGCCGCAACATCACCGTCAACGCGGTCGCGCCGGGACCGGTCGGCACCGAGCTGTTCTTCAACGGCAAGACCGAAGAGCAGATCGCCCATTTCGTCAGCCTCGCGCCGCTCGAACGCCTCGGCCAACCCGAGGAAATCGCTTCGGCGGTTGCGTTCCTGACCGGTCCGGACGGCAGTTGGGTCAACTCGCAGGTGCTGCGGGTCAATGGCGGCTACGTGTTCTGATTTCGTGCGCGCGGCGCGCGTGGATGTCGCGCCGTGGGACGGGCTTCGGGTCGACCGGGCCGCGGTGATCTGAGACGAAAGCGTCGGGCCTGAAGGCCCTCCCACAAAAAAATCCGCAGTACCTCGCGAGGCGGCCGCGTCCGCTTCGCCGCGACTGAATTTTCGTCGCGAATCGATCCCTTTCCCTCACTCCCGGGCGCCCTCACGGCGCCCGCCAGCGGAGCTTTGCCATGAACCAGCCGCAGATCGTCCTCATCACCGGCGCCTCCAGCGGGTTCGGCGCCCTCGCCGCGCGCGCCCTCGCCCACGCCGGCCACACCGTCTACGCCAGCATGCGCGAAACCGGCGGCCGCAATGCCGCCCAGGTCGAGGCGGCGCATCGTTATGCCGACGATCATCGAGTCGACCTGCGCACGCTCGAACTCGACATCGCCTCGCAACCCTCCGCCGACGCCGCGATCGCGCAGGTCGTCGCCGCCCACGGCCGTCTCGACGTGTTGATCCACAACGCCGGCCACATGGTGTTCGGTCCGGCCGAAGCGTTCACGCCCGAGCAGTTCGCCCAGCTCTACGACAGCAACGTGATCGGTGCGCAGCGGGTCAACCGCGCCGCGTTGCCGCAGTTGCGCGCGCAGCGTCGCGGCCTGTTGCTGTGGGTGTCGAGCAGCAGCAGCCGCGGCGGCACGCCGCCGTACCTGGCGCCGTACTTCGCCGCCAAGGCGGCGATGGATTCGCTCGCGGTCAGCTACGCCGGCGAACTCGCGCGCTGGGGCATCGAAACCTCGATCGTCGTGCCTGGCGCCTTCACCTCGGGCACCAATCATTTCGCCCATGCCGGCACCCCGGCCGACGGCGCGCGACTGGCCGACTACGACACCGGCCCGACCGCCGGATTCGGCGAGGAAATCCTGCGCAAGCTCGCCGGCAGCGTGCCCGAGGACGCCGACGTGGCCAGCGTGGCCGATGCGATCGTCGCGATCGTCGGCGCGCCTTACGGCCGGCGTCCGTTCCGTGTCCACATCGATCCGGCCAGCGATGGCGCGGAGGTGGTCAATGCGGTGGGCGATCGGGTTCGCGCGGAATTTCTGCGTCGGGTTGGTCTGGGCGACTTGCTTGCGCCGCGGATGGGTCGAGCTGCATCCGTCGATTCCGACGCGAAGTGAAGTGACTCGTTATCGCATTTTTTGTATTTCCCATCGCGATAACGATTGCCTCAAACATTGGCCCTGACCTTGCTGGTGGCTTTGGCTTGAGCCCGAAGCCGCGCAGTTCATCCAGTGCTGCGACGCTTCCAACTCGCGAGAACAAAAGCACACCCGGAGGGCGGCGCACATGGATGTGCGCCGTGCGCCACCGGGACAGGATGTCTCGTGTGGCGCATGCCCGCGTCGGCACCGATCGTGCGGCTCTTGATTCGAAACAGGAACGCCTTTTTCTTTGGTGACTTTCTTTTGTGGCTCCGGACAAAAGAAAGTTACCCGCCGCTTTAGTGGCGGAAGCTTTTGATGTTGCTTCAAGCTTTGAAGCTTCAAGCTTTCAAGCCAAAGGCAAGATCAACAGCTTTCGTCCGCAAGCGGCCGAGTTACTTTCTTTTGTCAAAAGCGACAAAAGAAAGGTAACCAAAGAAAAACGCTTTTCTTTGAATCAAAGGCCCGCGCGTGCGGTGCCGACGCAGGCATGCGCCACACGGGACATCCTGTCCCGGTGGCGCACGGCGCACATCCATGTGCGCCGCCCTTCGGGTGTCCCTTTTCTCTCGCGAGTCAATGGCTTCGCAGCGCTGGAAGGTAGCCTCTGCTTCAGACTCGAGCCAGAGCTAGAGCCGAGAGCCAGCCTCACATCGGTGTGGCCGACTAATGGACTCCCGCCCAGCATCCCTACCCGCGACGCAACCCCGTCAGCCTGACCCGACCCAACCGGCAATCGGACGGCACACGCACACACCCCCAATCGCTTCTATGATCCGCCGATCACCTCGACGGAACGATATCGACCATGAGCGACACCACCCGGCACGGACGCATTGTGATCTGGCTGCTCGCCCTGGCCGCGACCGCGGCCGGCATGTACTACTGGGGACGCCGCAGCGGCGAACAGCAACTCGGCGCGCGCGCGCCGGCCGCCGAAGTCGCCGCGCAGGGTGGCAGTCGCAACGCGCCGACCGGCGCTGCCGGATCGGCCCCGGCGACGATCCCCCGCTACACCGGCACCGCGGCCCGGCCGCTGCCCTCGCTCGACACCCCGCTGCGGCTGGTGCTGCCGGAACTGCAACGCCGCGCCGCCGACGAGCCGGCCGCGGCCTGCCGCCTCGCCGCGGAAATGGAGTATTGCGACGGTCTGCGCCAACGCCTGTCCGGGGCCGAGAACAATCTCGACAACCTCGAACGCCAGCTCGAACGCATGCCCAACGACACCGCGCAACAGCGCGAGCAACGCCAGCGCATGGCCGACGGCTACCAGTCGATGACCGAAAAACTGCTGAGCCAATCCGAACACTGCGCGCAGGTGCCGCCGATCACCCCCGAACAGCGCACCGGCTATTGGCGCCGCGCCGCGCTCGCCGGCCATCCGGCGGCGATGCGCCACTACGCCAGCGGCAACGCCTTCCGTTTCCCGCAACTGCTCGACAACCTGCCGGCGCTCGCGGTGTACCGCAACGAGGCCGAATCGGTCGCGCGCGCAGCCGCCGAACGCGGCGACTCGCGCATGATCGCGTCGCTGGCCTATGCGTATTCGCCGGGCCGCGACAGCGGCCGTCGGAGTCTGCTGAGCCAGGCGGTGCAGCCCAATCCGGTCGAATCGCTGAGCCTGTTCCTGCAATTGCGCGATTCGCTGCCGGCGCCGCAACCCGGGGCGACGCCCGAACCGGTTGCGCCCGGCGGCGGCTGGCGCGGCGGTGGCGGGCGGCGCGGGTTCGGTGGGGGCGGCGGCTTCGGCAGCCTGCCGCCGCGCGAGGCGATCGATGCGCAGATCAATGCGCTCAGCCGCGATCTGTCGCCCGAACAGGCCAGTCAGGCGCGCGCGACTGCGGCTGAGCGCGCGCAGAGCTGGACTGCGCCGGCTGCGGCCACTGCGCCGGCAGCCGCCGGGGCGCCGCCTTCGCCGATGTTTCTGTTTCAGGGGGCGGTGCCGGATGTGCAGCGGCAGGAATGTGGGCCGACCTGAAGCGCGATGCTTGATATCGGTCGCCAAAAGCTCTGGGCGTCCAGGGCTTTCTAGCCTTGAAAGCCTTGAAAGCCTTGAGAGCCTTGAGAGCCTTGAGAGCCTTGAGAGCCTTGAGAGCCTTGAGAGCCTCGAAGCTTGAAGCAACATCAACAGCTTCCGCCGCTGAAGCGGCGGGTCACTTTCTTTTGTCTAAAGCAACAAAAGTCCGTCTGGATTCGCTTCGGTCAAAAGGTAACCAAAGAAAAACGCTTTTCTTTGAATCAAAGGCCCGCGCATGCGGTGCTTACGCGGGCACGCGCCACACGGGACATTCATGTCCCGGTGGCGCGCGACGCGCATCCCTGCGCGTCGCCCTTCGGGTGTGCTTTTGCTAGCGCGAGTTACAAGCGTCGCAGCACTGGGAGGTAGGCGTGGCTTCCCACTCAAGCCAAGCAAAACCAAACCTAGGCAGATTGCGTTGACGCTGCGATCGACTCGGGAACGGTACCAACCGTCCCCGTGCCTGCTCAAGGCTTTGCCGCGGACGCATCCAGTTCGTAGCAATGATCGCCGGCCGGATGACGCCACTGCGTGCCCAGCCACGGTGTCGGATCGCGCATCTGTGTCGGTCCTTGCGCGGTGTCGGTGGCGAACCTCGCGCACAGGCGGAAATGCCCGTCCTGGCCCGGCTGATAGGCATACGGCGCGGTCGTGTCCGGGTCGCTGATCGCCAGCGACAGGCCCGGCTGCGCCGCCAGTCTGGCCAGGTCCGGCGGCAAGGCCTTGTGTGCGTCGAAATAGCTGCGCAGTTCCTGATCGATACGGCTCAGATCCTGCACCCGTCGCTCATCCAGGCGCATCTGCCGCTGCGCGCCCGGCCCGCCCATCTTCACCACCGCCATCGCGATCGCCGCGATGATCACCGCTGCGGCCGCGATCAGCAGCCCACGTCCGACCGATGCGCTCATGCCTGACTCTCCTCGCGACGCAGATCCCACAGGTAATAGCCGAACACGGTGCCGGCGATCACCGCCACCACCAACACCTTCAGCACGAAGCGCACGCTCAATTCGCCGCCGAGCAGGTTGTAGACCAGCGAGGTCATGTCGCCGATCAGCACCGCCGCGGCGATGAACAAGGTCAGGTACGTCAACCATCGCCGCACCGGCGACAGGCGCTTGATCGGGTAGCGGGCGACATCGCGCGCGACCCGGTGCGAAACGAACGCGAACACCGGGAACGCGATCACCAGCGCCGACACCGACCAGCGCAGCGAATCGGCGGCATTGCGATACCACAATCCGTAGCTGCTGTCGGCCGGGTCCGGCCAACCCAGGTTGATCAGATCGAACAGCAGGCTGCCCAGGTGATAGGCGACGAAGTACAGGGTCGAGAACATCACCAGATAGGCGAAGGCCTCGCGCGCCGACAGCGAAGCGCGCGGCTTCGGCACCGGCACCACGAAATCGACATCGGCGTAAGCGTCGAGCGCGCCGCGGGTCTGCTCGGGACTCCAGCCCGCCGCCGCCAGCGCCTGCGCGGTCGCCTGTTTCGATTGCCCACGTAACAGGGCTTCGCGTACGAAGCCGTCCAGTTCCAGACTTGCCGAGGCCATGCGGGCGACTCCATTGAGTGACGCCCGGAATCTAACAGCAAGCCGACGCGGTTCGCGGCGCGTCGCCGAGGTAGCGCGGAACGCTACCTGGCGGATACAGGCGGACTACGTTCTGGCGGGATGCCGAACGCATGGATCGGCCAGTGCGTTGCGCGCCTTGCGCCTCATCGCAACAGGCGTCTGGCACAATCCACCGGCGTGACCGCCGCCGGCTGCCGCGCGTACGCGCCGCTGTACGCCAGTACGTATCGAAAGGGCGAACACCGCCGTCAGCGCTCGCGCGCGGCGAATCGAGCGTCATACGCATCCGATTCGGCCCGGTATTCGGCCGACCATTCCAGCAGGTCCGGCCGTTTCAGCCAGTACGACTCGCCGACGATGCGCAGCATCGCCCAGTGCCATGCAGGGTCGTGGAACACCAGCCCGCGTAAATGTTTCCCGGCCGGCTCGCAGGGATAGAACGACCGCGCGGCCTCGCGCGCATCGGACGGCAACAGGCCTGCGTAGGCGACAAGGCACCACGCATACATGTGCCGCTCGCTTTCGAGGTAATCGAGGTATTCCTGCTCGGTCAAATTGGCTTCGATGACGGCATCTCGGGCGCGTGTGGCGAACATTGTGAACGAAGCCGGCGCGCGCCTTGGCGCTGCCGCCGCGGTGCGCATTCCCCAATCCGCGCGGCCGATCCATGCCGGCCATCGCAAAACGGCAAAAACGCGGTCTTCGCCTTGCTCCGGCCAGCCGGGTCGACGGGCCGCGCGCCGCGCCCGGCGCTGATCATGAACGCGGAAAACCTGTGTTATGTTCGCGCCCAGCCGCACTTAACCCGGATCGAGACGGCCGCGAATGTGACAAGGACCCCGTTGACCACGCGCCTGTTCCACCCTGCCGCCACGACCGCGCCGCCCACTGCGCGATCGCGCCGCGCACTGCCGTCCCTGCAACTCCGATCCGTGCGCGCAAGCGCGCTGCGCTGCGCCGTGCTCCTTACCTTTTTCCTATCGGCCTGCACCATGCAAACCACTAGCTCATTCGATTCCGCCAGCTGGAAATCCCAACGCGGCGCCGACGCCCAGGACAACCGGCGCGGGACCATGGTCGCCGCGCTGGAAAAATCGATCGCGGTCGGCATGTCGCGCGAGCAGGTGCTCGCCCTGCTCGGCGAACCCGACTCCACCGATGCGGCCACCTCGACCGATATATACGAACTCGGCGTGGCCCAGTACGGCGTCGACGAAGAGTTCTACCAAATCCAGTACCAGGACGGGAAAGTCGCCTCCCATCGCTGGGGCCGGCGCTGAGCCGCGCCGCCACTCATACGACCGACGCATACGACTGAACAATCAGGGAGCCTGCCATGCCGACCCGGCCCGATCTGGCGAACGTGCGCACCACCTACCAAGTCGCCGACGATCAGATGATCGATTACCGGCCGCGCTTGTACGGCGCGGTCGATATCCCGTTCACCGATTCGGTCAAGGTCACCAAGACCGAAGGCGCCCTGCTCGATAAGCTCACCCAGGATCACGGCCTGATGGGGCTGAAGGATTTCGACGGCATCCGCAAGCTGGCTTTCAGCGAAGGCGTCGCGCGTTTTCCCGACAATCCGCTGCCGGCCAACATCCCGCCGGACCGCGCGCGCGAATGGCAAGGCAACGACGGCCACCGCGACGCCTTCCGCCATGCGTTCTGGAACGCGCAGATGGCGCAGAAGTACGGTTCGCAATGGTCCGAGGCCTTCGCCACCGCGCACGAAGGCGTGCCGGGCAACACCGCCAATCGCGAAGCGATGGATCTGTACAACAACCAGATCGGACGCTCGATCGGCGCCGGCCATCCCAATGCCACGCCGAAGGAACTCGCCGATCTGGTCGAGCAATCCTTGAACCAGGGCAAGCTGGTGGTGATCGATCGCAACGGCCAGCTCGAATGGAGCGACCGGGTCGCCAAGGGCCAGCACGGACTCGCGCCGGACGAAGTGATCGGGCCGCATCTGCGCACGCCCGGGGTCGTGTCCACCGACACCTCGATCAGCGCCAACACCGCGCCGGCCGCGCCCGGCCAGCCCGAAACCCGCCTGGCCGCGGCCGACCCGTCCGGCAGCGTCGAACGGATGCGTCAGGACCCGATGTACGCGCAAGTGGTCGCGGCGATGGAGGCCAAGGGCCTGCGCGACGAGGGCCTGGCCGCGAACTTCTATGCCGGCGCGACCCGCGAGGGCCTAACGGCGGTCGCGAGCATCGAGATCGGCAAGCCGGTCAACGACGCCCGCGGCCAACCCGACCGCAACTACTTCGTGATGGAAGGCGGCAGCGCCGGCCCGCTCGGCCCGGCGCATGCGCGCGTCAGCGAGAACGAAGCGCGTGGCACCTCGGTGCAAGTGGCCGCCAACAACGCCGAGCAAGCGCGTACCCAGCAGGTAGCGGCGGCCGATCAGCAGCAAGAGCGCAAACCGGTTTCGATGAACGTCTGAGTCGCTCGGCCACGTCCGATGGCGTGGCGGGGCCGGGTGTTTCGAGCCCCGTGGCCGCGTCGTCGCCGCCGTCGAGTCTTGCCGCCACCGAACCTAATTGAACGCCCGGCCCGAGCACGCACTGATCTGGCTGTCCGCGTAGCCCGACGCCCGCAACTGCGCATACGAAGCCGGCGTCATATCGGCGAAGGTCGCCATCGGCCGGGCGCAACCGGGACAGGCGAATGCGATGACCTCGGGCCGTCGCAGATCGACCATCTCGCCGGTTTCGTCGCACACGCCGAACAGTTCACGGCACTGAGGACAGCATGCGAGGACCAAGGCGCCTTCGCCGCGGCAGCACGGGCAGCGTGGCCGCTTCAAGATGTAGTGGGTGATTTCACTCATGACGATCCAATGGAATCCCGAACGCGGCCGATGCAGATTCGTTCGCGAGCGAACGCCGCCGCCAAGCAGCGCAACGCCTTCAGGTTGCCCGCGCAATGATTCATCGCGTGCGCGGCGGCCTGATCCACTTCAACGGAAGGCTGGCGCGGATGGCGGTAAAACAATCCGACCCTTCGCGCCCGGAAACAAACGTATCCAGACAAGCCGCGCGATCGCTGTACCGCACCGCCGAGGGTTCGACAGGCTGCAGATCCCCGGAGAAACGATGGTTCAGCAGAACCAGCGCCGCGCCGACCAGGGCAACGCATTCGGGCATGATCGCCGCCGCCGGCGGCATGTCGAAATGCATCGGGCAATCGACGGCGACCGCGGCGTCGTTGGATCGCAGGTCGCGTTCGGAAGCGGCGGCCACGTCGTAGACATCGCAGAAATCGCTGTTTTCCTTGCTGCATGTTCCGCTGGAATCGAAGTCCGGCGTGGTGGCGCAGCCCGAAACCGAGAGCATCGCAAGCAGTGCCCAAGGCATGCGCTTGCGCATCGAGGCCGCACCGGGCGATTCGAAGCGCAAGCGAGCGATCAGTCGATTCGGTGGTGCGCTGCCCGGTGCGGATTTCATGGGGTGCATTCCGATTGCATGAGAGCCGAAGCGGCAACGACCGACAGCATCGATTCGGTCCGCCAGATTCATCGCCGGTCATCGCCCGAGCGATCGCCCTGCCCGTTCGATCGGCGATCGGTTTCGACAAGCGGCGGGGCAAGAACCATCGCGACACGACACGACGATGCCGCAAGCTTAGACCGCTCCGGCGCCCATCGCGACCGCGTACGCGAGGAACGCCGACTCCAGCCCAAGCGTGCATAGCGCAGTCTAGTCCAGGATGTTTCGCGGCGACGCCGGTTCCGTCGCGACCATCGCCGGCTTCATCGGAAAGTGCCTCGTCGCGAACGAAGCGGTTCGTCGCGTTCTCTATGCGACCGGGCGACACAGGCCGCGCGCTCGGATCGCCCGTGCGGTCCGGCGGCACTCACGGGCGCAGCTCTGCGCCGATTCGACCGGTACCGGGATGATCACGCCGTTCCGCCGATCGCTTCGCGGCTCACGTGCTGAAGGACGTTCCGGGCAGGCGGGCGACACCGGCGCGTATCTATCGGCGCAAACCTGGGAGAACGAAGGCAACTCGGCCGCCATCGCATGCCCGCCGAGACGTGGCGACGACCGCCGCCACGTCCCTGCCACCCCGCCCGCACCGCCCGATCAATTCACCTGGCAGGCGAAGCTCAAGGTCGCACTCTGACCCGCCGCCAGCGTCGCCAGCACGATGCCGGTGGCGCCGGTCAAATCCGCGACGGTGAACGAGCCCGGCGGGACGCCATTGCCGGTGATGGTCACCGGATTGCCGGGCGCGCAGGTGATGCCCGCGGTGGGCGCGTCGCGCACCACCGCGCCGGTGATCGGCGTCACGCCGTGGTTGGTCGCCACCAGGGTGTAGGTCGTCGTCTGCGTCGCGTTGACCGTGTCGCCCGCCTGGTCCAACGGGCCGGCCGCCGGCGTATTGGTCTTGGTGATCGCAAGATCGGTGCTGCGGTGGGTGTTGGTGTAGGTGCAGACGATCGCCGTATCGGCCGCGCCGACGCTCAACCCGTCGGCCGGATCGGTATCGGCCGCGCCGGTACAGGCCAGGGTGGTGTCGTATACACCGCCGTTCGCCGCCGCCAGGGTCTCGGCCAGGGTCAGGCTGTCGCCGACGAAGCTCACCGTCGGCGTGGCGTCGGTATCGAGTTCGCCCGCGGCGCCGGCGTCGGAATCGAAGGTGTCGATGACCGTGCCGCCGCGCGAGGCCGTGATTGTCGCGTCGTCGCCCACCACCGCGGCGGCCCATTGCTTGCGCAGGGTCAAGTTCACGGCGCGCGGTGCGTTGGTGAAGGTGCACTGGACCTGACGCCCGCCCGTGGTCACCGATAGGCCGGCGAACGGCAAGGTCAAAGTGCGCGTGGCGGCGGCGTAGGTCGCGCTCTGCCCGGCCGCCAGACCGGTGCATGACGGCGTGCCGCTCACGTCCCAACCGGCCGGCAGCGTGGTTTCGGTGACCGTGGTGTTCGCGGTCAGGCTCGCGATCGTCAAAGTCTGCGCCGCGCCCGCCGTGCCCGGCGCGCCGGCCGCGGTGGTGACGATGGTGTGGTTGGCGACGCCGTTGTTGCCGCTGAAGCTGAAGCTGCCGGTGGTGTCCTGCGAGATCTTGGTGACGGTCAGGCGGTTGACCACCCATTCCATCGCAACGGTCTGCAGGGCCAGGTTGAGGCCGGTCGAGGTGGTGATGTTGTCCACCGCGCCGTCGCCGTTGTTGACCACGTTGTTGAACACGCCGGCCGTGTTGCTGACCACGTCCACGGCGATCGTGCAGGCGGTGGCGGTGCCGCCGTTGCCGCTGGGGGTGCCGGCCGGCAGATTGCCGTTGGTGACGGTGAGCGTGGTGCCGCCGGCGGTGGCGCTGGTGGTGGCCGTGCAACCGGCCGTGCCGCCGACCGCGATGTTCGGCGTGGCGGCGATGGTCACCCCGGCCGGCAAGGTCTCGGTGAAGGCCCAGCCGTTCTTGAGCAGGTTGTCGCCCGCGGTATTGGTGATGGTGAAGGTGATTCGCTTGGTCTGGGTGACGTAGTCGATCCCATCCACCGCCTTGGACAACGTGGGCGAAACGTCCACCGCGGTGAAGTTGTCCCAGGCCCAGTCGTTGCCCGCGCCGGAGGCCTGCTGGTTGGCGATGCTGAAGGTCATCGGGCCGTTGATCAGCCTGGCGCCGGTGCCGGCCGGAAAGTAAGTGGCCACCCGGCCGGGCATCGCGGCGGACACTCCCTTGGGTGGGATGTTGTAGGTTCTGACATCCGAGCCCATGGTGCACAAATCGGTATTGCCGGCACCGAGCTGGGTGCCGTTGAGCGAAAACGTGATCAGCGGATGGGCCGCCTGGCAGCTCTGCGCGGCGGCGATGAAACTGAAGGTCACGAAGCGGCTGTTGCCACCGGGCGGACGGGCAGGCAGCGCGATCGTCGCCGCGTTGGTGATCACGGTATTCGGGGCGCCCGGGTCGCCGCCGGTATAAGCGGTCAGGGCCAGGTTCTGGGTCGCTGCGACGCCCGCGTTGGTGGGATCTTGCCCGCCTGGAAGATTTGCCTGGTAAGCGCCCAGGCTAAGCGCGAGGCCTTGCACGCGGTTCCAGTTCACCTGGCCGCCACAGGCCGTGGAGCCCGTGGCGTTGTTGTCGGCCATCGCCCAGGACGATATCCGGCCGTTGCAGTTATTGGCGGTCCCCGACCAGACCGGGTTATTGGCCGTGTAGGTCATGTTGGTGGGAGCGGCGCCGGTGAAGTTGGTGATCGACGCTGGATTGCCGGCAGGCGTGACTGGAGTGCCGCTCGAGGTGACGGTGCCCCCGGTAAACGTCTCCTGGAAGATGGCTGTCTGCGCATAGACGGGAGAGGCCACGCCCAGGCCGCAGGCAAGCAACAGTGCAAGTGTTCCTCGGCGTGTGCCGGATACCGCCGCCTGCCGCGCCACTTCGCGACGCCCCGCCGCGCGGTTCAAGCCTGCCGCTGAGGTCGCGCAACCCGCGCGCCCGTTTACGTTTCCAGATCGCTTGCCCATTGCATCCCCTAGCACTGCAGTGGCGAAATCCGCCTTATTGCTTGCTATCGCCGAAAGCCCGGCGACCCGGACATGACGTGGTCGATCGCGTCCATCGCCGCCGGTCGAACGGATCGGCAAGCGGGTCTTGTGGACGCAGACACCGATTGGGGTGGGCGCCGCTGCAGCGGCAAACCCTCGGACAATCCAGACGGACCGCCACAAACGAAAAAACGGGCCGAAGCCCGTTTTTTCGAATCCGACAATGATGACGCGCGGCGATTACTCGGCCGCGACGCCCTCGCCTTCTTCCACGGCCTTGATCGACAGGCGGATGCGGCCCTGCTTGTCGACTTCCAGCACCTTGACCTTGACGATGTCGCCTTCCTTGAGCTTGTCGCTGACCTTCTCGACGCGCTCGCTGGAGATCTGCGACACGTGGACCAGACCGTCCTTGCCCGGCAGGATCGTCACGAACGCACCGAAGTCCATGATCTTGGCGACCTTGCCTTCGTAGATGCGGCCCGGCTCGACGTCGGACACGATCTGGTCGATGCGCGCCTTCGCGGCCTGCGCGGCGGCGGCGTTGACCGAGGCGATGACGATGGTGCCGTCGTCCTGGATGTCGATCTGGGTGCCGGTTTCCTTGGTGATCGCCTGGATGGTCGAGCCGCCCTTGCCGATCACTTCGCGGATCTTGTCCGGATGGATCTTCATGGTCAGCAGGCGCGGCGCGTACTCGGACAGCTCGGTGCGCGACTCGGTGAGGGCATGCGCCATCTCGCCGAGGATGTGCAGACGGCCGGCCTTCGCCTGGTCCAGCGCGACCTTCATGATCTCTTCGGTGATGCCCTGGATCTTGATGTCCATCTGCAGCGCCGAGATGCCCGTGGCGGTGCCGGCGACCTTGAAGTCCATGTCGCCGAGGTGATCTTCGTCGCCCAGGATGTCGGACAGGACGACGAAGTTGTCGTCTTCCTTGACCAGGCCCATCGCGATGCCCGCGACCGGCGCCTTGATCGGCACGCCGGCATCCATCAGCGCCAGCGAGCTGCCGCAGACCGAGGCCATCGAGGACGAGCCGTTGGACTCGGTGATTTCCGACACGATGCGGATGGTGTACGGGAACTCTTCCATCGTCGGCATCACCGCGAGCACGCCGCGCTTGGCGAGGCGGCCGTGGCCGATTTCGCGACGCTTCGGGCCCATCATGCGGCCGCACTCACCGACCGAATAGGGCGGGAAGTTGTAGTGGAACAGGAAGTGCTCTTTGTACTCGCCCGAGACGGCGTCGATGATCTGACCGTCGCGCGCGGTGCCCAGGGTGGCGACCACGATCGCCTGGGTCTCGCCGCGGGTGAACAGCGAGGAGCCGTGGGTGCGCGGCAGCACGCCGACGCGCGAGGCGATCGGACGCACGGTGTCGAGCGCGCGGCCGTCGATGCGGACCTTGGTGCTGAGCACCGAGTTGCGCATGGTCTGGTACTCGAGCTCGCCGAATTCCTTCGACAGCTCGGCGCCGTGCCAACCGTCGGCTTCGGCGCGGCCGGCGAGGCCCTGCAGCACGTCCTTCTTGATCGCGCTGATGGCGTCGCGGCGCTGCAGCTTGTCGCGCACCTGGAAGGCCTGGTCGAGCTGGGTGCCGACGGCTTCCTTGAGCGCGCCGATCAGCGCGTCGTTCTTGGCCGGAGCTTCCCACGAGGACGGCTTGGTGCCGGCTTCGACGACCAGCTCGTTGATGATGTTGATGACCTTCTGCATTTCGCGATGGCCGAACATCACCGCGCCGAGCATGACCTCTTCGGACAGCATCTTGGCTTCGGATTCGACCATCAGCACCGCGTTGGAGGTGCCGGCGACGACGAGTTCGAGCTCGGAGTCGAGCAGTTCGGTCGCGGTCGGGTTGAGCAGGTACTGGCCGTTCTTGTAACCGACCTTGGCCGCACCGATCGGGCCCTGGAACGGGGTGCCGGCCAGCGCCAGCGCGGCGGACGCGCCGATCAGCGCCGGGATGTCGCCGTCGACTTCCGGATTCATCGACATGACGGTCGCGATGATCTGGACTTCGTTCTTGTAGTCTTCCGGGAACAGCGGACGGATCGGACGGTCGATCAGGCGCGAGATCAGCGTTTCCTTCTCGGTCGCACGGCCTTCACGCTTGAAGAAGCCGCCCGGGATGCGACCGCCGGCGTAGAACTTCTCCTGGTAATCCACGGTCAGCGGGAAGAAGTCCTGGCCCTCGCGCGCGCTCTTGGCGGCGACGGCTGCCACCAGCAATACGGTGTCGTCCATCTTGACGATCACGGAACCGCCGGCCTGACGGGCGATTTCGCCGGTCTCCAGGGTTACCTGATGGTTGCCGTACTGGAAGGTCTTGGTAATTTTTGCCACGTTGGGTTCCTTCGGTATCTATGCGTTCCGGTCGGGGCCCTTGCCCCGCTCCGGTCGGCCGCCGGCGCAGCGACCTAGGGTTGGTGTGTCTCGCGCGCGTTCCGGTGCGCAGCGTCGCACGTGGCCTCGTGGGGCCGGTCCAGTTCGACGGTCGCGCTTGCGTACCGGCGCTGGCGGCGCTGCATCCTGCAGAGCCTGCGGACTTTCATGCCCGCCAAAACAAACCGCGGCGCATCGCTGCGCCGCGGTTGGGTGTCCGATTAACGGCGCAGACCGAGCTTCTCGATCAGGGCCTTGTAACGCTCGGCATCTTTACGCTTGAGGTAATCGAGCAGGCTGCGACGGCGGTTGACCATCATCAGCAGGCCACGACGGCTGTGGTGATCCTGCTTGTGCTGCTTGAAGTGACCGGTGAGCTGCTCGATGCGAGCGGTGAGCAGAGCGACCTGGACTTCCGGCGAACCGGTGTCGTTGGCGCCGCGCTTGTTGTCTTCAATAACCTTGCTGGTGTCGATCGACATGACGTATGTTCTCTGTAGATGCGGGGCCCGCAGAAGCGAATCGGTTGCGGAGTTACCGCCCCGACGCACCGCCTGGCCCGCCGCTTGCTTTAGGTGAGGATTGCCGTCCAAGCGGGCCTTCGAACCGAGGGCCGGTGCGAAGTGCTTGAAAAGCGGCGGAATTGTAACAGCCCGCGGCTACGATTGCGACCTGGATATACATCGGGCGTGCCCCGCTGCGGCGCTGGATCGAGACCCCCATGGTTCGCGCCGGCCGCGGCTCAGTTTCCGGCCTTGGCCCGTTCAGTTTTTTGCGCGCCTTTCGCGGCAGCTTGTTCAAGCGCCGCCTCGGCCTGCGCCCTGTTCTTGGCCGCCGCCTCCCTGGCGCGCCGAAATTTCTCCAATTGCGGGACCCTGAACACGCTGCCGTCGGCCGATCCGCCCGGCGGGGCGGCTTGCTCGCGCTGCGCGCGCAGACGCCGCAGGCCGGCCATCACCGCCTGAACATCGCCGTTGAGCTGCAGACGCCACTGCCCGTCGACCTTGCGCACGCTGATCACGTCCACCGTGGTCAGCGCGGTGTCGGCCAGCTCCAGACGGGCGACCGAGCGGGTGACCGCATGATACTGATCCTGACCTTCGGCGACGCCGCCCAGCACTTGAACCTTTTCGATCGTGATTCCCCCGGCCTGACGCATCACGCCGCCCAGAAAGGCCGCCAGAAATTCCGTATCGCTGAGCCGCGCGATCTGTTCGCCGGTCTTGCCGCCGAACATCGCCTGGATGCGCGGATCGAGCGTATCGCCCTGGAAGATCTCGGCGAACAGGCTGCGCACGTCCTTGAGCGCGACCGGGTCCATCAGCCGGGCCATGCACAGCCAGTCCTGGCGCGTGCTGCATTCGACGCTGGCCTCGACCACGGCTTGCGGGCCGCCGGCATCCACCGCAGCGGCTGAAACCGAAGTGGTCCCGGCCAGGGCGATGGCTGCGGCCAGCGCCAGAGGGCCTACGCGCTTGATGTTCATTGCGTCCTTGCTCCGTTCTGCCGCGTTCGTTCAAGCCTTGTGGCTTCCAGCTGCGTGCGTTCGACGCCGTCGGCACTTGAAACCATTGTTTGCGGAAGGCCGATCCGACAGTCGGCCCAACGCTCGATCAACCGCCCTGCGCCGCCCAGCGGAACAGGCGCTGCGGCTGCAGCCGCCCGTCGGCCTGGCGCAGGCCCAGGCCGAGGCAGCGCCCGGCTTCGCCGAAGATCGCCACCTGACCCGGTTCGCCGGCCTCGCAGGCCACCGCCTGGCCCTGGCCGAGCCGGTGCGCGGCCGCCAGATCGATCGAGACCCGGGCGAATTCGCTCAGGCCGGCTTCGATCGGCAACAGATGGGCGTCGAGGGCCACGTCGCTGCCCTGCTCGGCCAGCGCGCGCAGTTGTTCCAGGGTGATCATGCGCGGCTGCATGAACGGCTCGACCCACAGCCGCCGCAGCACGCTGACATGGGCGCCGCAACCGAGGGTCTCGCCGAGGTCGCGAACCAGGCTGCGCACGTAGGTGCCCGAGCCGCATTCGATGTGCAGTTCCAGGCGCGGGCCGTCGCGGCCGGTCAGGCTCAGCGCATGCACGATCACGTCGCGTTCGGGCGCCTCGATCGCTTCGCCGCGGCGGGCCTTGGCGTACAGCGGTTCGCCGCCCTGCTTGAGCGCGGAGTAGATCGGCGCGCGCTGGCGGATCGGGCCGCGCAGCGGCGCCAATGCGGCTTCGACCGCGGCATCGTCGAGGTCGGGCACCGGGCGCGTGAGCAGCGGCGCGCCGTCGGCGTCGTCGCTGTCGGTGGTCAGGCCGAGCACCGCGGTGGCCGTGTAGGCCTTGCGCGCGCCCAGCAGCAGGCCGGCGATCTTGGTCGCCTCGCCGAAGCACAGCGGCAACAGGCCGGTGGCCAACGGATCGAGACTGCCGGTGTGGCCGCCCTTCTCGGCGCGGAACAGGTGGCGCGCCTGTTGCAGGGCCTGGTTGGAGCTCAGGCCCTGGGGTTTGTCGAGCAGCAAGATGCCGTCGACGTTGCGCCAATTGCGTTTACGCGTCGTGTTCAAGCAACCCGTCCGCCCCTGCCTGTGCGATTTGCGCGTCCTGTACCGATTGCATGCCGGACACACCGATGGCGCCGATGATTTCGCCGCCCCGGATCAAGGGCAGCCCGCCGTCCAACGGCAGCAGATTGTCCATGCCGAGCAAGCGCATGCCCAGCCCGCCGGCAGCGACCGCATCCTCGAACACCTTGGTCGGGCGGCGGAACTTCACCGCCGTCTCGGCCTTGGCCTGCGCCACGGGAATGCTCCCATATTGCGCCTGATCGAGCTTGTGCAACATCACCAAGTGGCCGCCGCTGTCGACGATGGCGATCACCATCGGCCAGCCTTGCCGCTCGGCGGCGGCTTGCGCGGCGCGCATCACCCGGCTGGCGGTTTCCAGAGCTATCGGTGGACCGTAACGCGGTGGCAGCTGCGACATGCCAGGGCTCCTGGGACGGGGGGTGCGGCTTGCACGAATGGCAGGCCGTCCGGGTGAGGACGGGGGTGTCGGTCGTGGGAAGGCGTTGCTGCGCCGGGCCGGAATCGCAAGCGGGTTACAGTCGGGGCTGAAGCTCCCTCCCACAAAAAACTTCGTGGGCTCGAAGCGTGCCGGGCGATTGGCGGCAGCCAACTGCGGCAGCGCTCACCCGTGGCGCGTCAGGTTCCGAAGTTTTCTCATGCAGCCAAAGCCATCAGTCCGACTCGCAGCCTTGAGGTCTGCGTGGGAGGGAGCTTTTAGTCCACTCGCAACCTCGAAGTCTTTTGTGGGAGGGAGCTTCAGCCCCGACTCGCAGCCTCGAAGTCTATCGACGGACCTGCCGAATCCCATCAAGCCAGTCTCGGCAAGCGCCGGTCACTCCGGCTTGCCGCTACCCTCACCGCCTTCGCTGCCTTCGCTGCCTTCCTCGCGATCGACCAGATCGGGATGATCGCGCAACAAGTTGTCGATGCTTTCGCCGCGATCGACCGAGTCGTCGTAGTGGAAATGCAGCTCCGGCACGTGCCGCAGCTTCATCGCCTTGCCGAGCTGGTAGCGCAGGTTCGGCGCGAGTTCCTTGAGGTCCTTGACCGCCTCGAGCGAACGCTCGGGCTGCAGCGCGGTGACGAAGACCTTGGCATGGGCCAGGTCGCGCGAGATTTCCACGTCGGACACGCTGACCGACGGCAGGCCGTGCTCGCGCACGGCTTCATGCACGATCTTGCCCAGCTCGCGACGCAGCTGTGCGGAAACGCGATCGGTGCGGTGGAACGATTTGCTGCTTGGCATTGGTGTCCGGGAATCGGGAATCGGGAATCGGGAATCGGGAATCGGGAATCGGGAAAGTCAAAAGCCGGTGGGGAATCGGGGCAAGCAGGAATCGTCAGCAACGATTCCCGACTCCCGATTCCCCATTCCCGGCTTTACAGCGTGCGCTGAACCTCGATGCGCTCGAAGCACTCGATCTGGTCGCCCGGCTTGACGTCGTTGTAGGCCTTCACGCCGATACCGCATTCGGTGCCATTGCGGACTTCGTCGACGTTTTCCTTGAAGCGGCGCAGCGATTCGAGTTCGCCTTCGAACACGACCGCGTTGTCGCGCAGCACGCGGATCGGCTTGGAGCGCTTGACCACGCCCTCGACCACCATGCAGCCGGCGACCGCGCCGAACTTGGAGCTGCGGAACACGTCGCGAACCTCGGCGATGCCGATGATCTCTTCGCGGATTTCCACGCCGAGGATGCCCGACGCCACCTGCTTCACCTGGTCGATCACGTCATAGATGATCGAGAAGTAGCGCAGGTCGACGCCGTTGCCTTCGATGATCCGGCGAGCGGACGCGTCGGCGCGGACGTTGAAGCCGATCACCGTGGCCTTGGCGGTGGCCGCGGCGTTGGCGTCGGACTCGGTGATGCCGCCGACACCCGAGCTGATCACGTTGATGCGGATCTGGTCGTTGGACAGCGCGATCAGGGCCTGACGCAGCGCCTCGACCGAACCTTGCACGTCGGCCTTGATGACCAGGTTGAGGCTCAGCTGGCCCTCGCCCTTGCCCATCTGGGCCATGATGTCTTCCATGCGGTTGCCGGCGGCGGCGACCAGACGCGATTCGCGGCGCTTGGCGTCGCGCTGCTGCGCCACGTCCTTGGCCAGGCGCTCGTCCTCGACCACGACGAAGTCATCGCCCGCATCGGGCACGCCCGACAGACCGAGCACCTGCACCGGAATCGACGGACCGGCCTCTTCGACCTGCTTGCCGGTTTCGTCGAACAGCGCGCGCACGCGGCCGTATTGCACGCCGCACACGAGGTAATCGCCCTTCTTGAGCTGGCCCTGCTGGACCAGCACGGTGGCGACCGGGCCGCGGCCCTTGTCGAGCGAGGATTCGATCACCGTGCCGATGGCGCGGCCGACCGGCACCGCGCGCAGTTCCAGCACTTCGGCCTGCAGCGAGATCGCGTCGAGCAGATCGTCGACGCCGTCGCCGGTCTTGGCCGACAGCTCGACCATCTGGGTGTCGCCGCCGAAATCTTCGGCGACCACTTCCTCGGCCAGCAGTTCGTTCTTGACCCGCAGCGGATCGGCGCCGGACTTGTCGATCTTGTTGATCGCCACGATCAAGGGAACGCCAGCGGCCTTCGCGTGCTGTACGGCTTCCTTGGTCTGCGGCATGACGCCGTCGTCGGCGGCGACCACCAACACGACGATGTCGGTCAGCTTGGCGCCGCGCGCGCGCATCGAGGTGAACGCCGAGTGGCCCGGGGTGTCGAGGAAGCTGATCACGCCCTTCGGCGTTTCCACGTGGTACGCGCCGATGTGCTGGGTGATGCCGCCGGCTTCGCCGGAGGCGACCTTGGTGCGGCGGATGTAATCCAGCAGCGAGGTCTTGCCGTGGTCGACGTGACCCATGATCGTGACCACCGGCGGACGCGCGACCTTCTCGCCCTGCACTTCCTCGGCGTGCGCGATCAGCGCGTCCTCGGCGGCGTTGGCGTTGGTGCGCACCACGGTGTGGCCGAGCTCTTCGGTGACCAGCGCGGCGGTGTCGAAGTCGATGCTCTGGTTGATGGTCGCCATGACGCCCATCTTGAACAGCGCCTTGACCACGTCGCCGCCCTTGAGCGCGAGCTTCTGGGCGAGGTCGGCGACCGTGACGGTGTCGCCGATCGCGACGTCGCGCACGATCGGCGCGGTCGGACGCGAGAAGCCGTGCTGACCGCCGCCGGAACGCGCCTGCTCGTTGGAACGACGCTGCTGCGGACGGTTGCCGCCCTTGCCGCGCGAATTGGTGGTGCGACGCGCGCGGTCCGACGGGCTCAGGTGCAACTGGCCGGCGAAGCGGTTGGCCGCATCGTCGTCCTCGACCCCGGCGACCATCGCGTGCGAGCCGCGGGTCTTGTTGCGCGGCGCGTTGTGGTCGACGCGCGCCGGCGTGGCCGGTGCGGGCGGCTTGGGATGGCCGTGACCATGCGCCGCTGCGGGCTTGCGCACCGCGGCCGGCGTCGCCGCCGTCGGCGCATCGCTGACGCTCGGGGCGGCCGCGCTGGCGTCGGCGAGCTTGAGCTTGAGCTCTTCCTCGGCCTTGGCGCGCGCGGCGTCTTCGGCCGCCTGTCGCACCGCCGCGGCAGCATCGGCGCGACGCTTGTCGTCGGCGGCCAATTTTTCCTGCTCGGCGAGGTTGCGCTGCTTGGACTCTTCGAGCTTGCGCAGGATGTCGGCGCGCTCATCGCTCGGCGACATGGGGCCGTCGTTCGGCTTGACCAGCGTCACCTTCTTGCGCACGACCACATCGACGGTGGTGCGGTTCTTGCCGCCACCGACGGTGATTTCCTGCTTGCGGCTGCGATTGAGCGTGATCTTCTTCGCCGCTTCGTCGGTTTCGGCCGGTTTATCGGCCTTGCCGTGCGAGCGCTTGAGGAAGCCGAGCAGCTTGACTTTCTCGATACTGGTCACGACCTGATCGGGGCCGCTGAACTTCATGCCGGCCTCGGCCAGCTGTTCCAGCAACTTCTCGACCGGCGTGTTCACCAGTTCGGCCAGCTTGCGGATGGTGGTTTGCTGCGACATTCGGTTTTCCGTGTCCTTCTTGGCGTGGGACGCATCCCGCGCGTGATGGCGCCATTCTAGCCCCGCGCGCGCCCTTGCACCGGCTCGCGCAAGCCTTCCGGCCTGCCCGCGGACCGGGCCGATGCCCGATCCTGCGAATCCGAGGCCGGCCCAAGACCGTCCCCCGGTTTGCCGCAAGACGCCTCGCCGGGCCTCTTGCGACGCATCTCACCTCATTCGAACCAGTGCTTGCGCGCTTCCATGATCAGGGCGGCGGCACGTTCCTCGTCCACGCCTTCGATATCGGTCAACTCGTCGGTCGCCAGATCGGCCAGGTCGTCGCGCGTGACCACGCCGCGCGCCGCCAGGGTGAAGGCCAGCGCCTCGTCCATGCCGTCCAGCGACAACAGGTCGGCGGCCGGCTGGTGCTCGTCGAGCTCTTCCTCGGCGGCCAGCGCCTCGTTGAGCAGGGCGTCGCGGGCGCGGGCGCGCAGTTCCTCGACGATGTCCTCGTCGAAGCCCTCCACCGCCAACAGCTCGCCGACCGGCACGTAGGCGATTTCCTCGACCGTGCTGAAGCCTTCCGAGACCAGGATGCCGGCGATTTCCTCGTCGACCTCGAGCTTGTCCTGGAACAGCTGGCGGGCCGAATTCTGCTCGGCTTCCGACTTCGCCGTCACCTGGTCCTGGGTCATCACGTTGAGCTGCCAGCCCGACAGGCGGCTGGCCAGGCGCACGTTCTGCCCGCCCTTGCCGATCGCCTGGGCCAGACGGTCCTCGGCCACGGCCAGGTCCATCGAGTGCTTTTCTTCATCGACGATGATCGACTGCACTTCCGCCGGCGCCATCGCGTTGATCACGAACTGGGCCGGATTGTCCGACCACAGCACGATATCGACGCGCTCGCCGTTGAGTTCGTTCGACACCGCCTGCACGCGCGAACCGCGCATGCCGATGCAGGCGCCGATCGGATCGGTGCGGTTGTCGTGCGCGAGCACGGCGATCTTGGCGCGGTCGCCCGGATCGCGCGCGCAGGCCTTGATCGAGACCAGGCCCTGGCCGACTTCCGGCACTTCGAGCTTGAACAGCTCCATCATGAATTCCGGGGCGGCGCGGCTGATGAACAGCTGCGGGCCGCGCGGCTCGGTGCGCACGTCGAACAGGAAACCGCGCACGCGGTCGCCGGCGCGCAGCACGTCGCGCGGAATGCCCTTGTCCTTCGGGATGATCGCCTCGGCGTTGCCGCCCAGGTCGACGTAGATGTTGCCGCGCTCCACCCGCTTGACGATACCGGTGACCAGCTCGCCGACGCGATCCTTCCAGCCGTCGACGACCTGCGCGCGCTCGGCTTCGCGTACGCGCTGCACGATCACCTGCTTGGCGGCCTGCGCGGCGATACGGCCGAAATCGGGGTTTTCGATCTGCTCTTCGATGTAGTCGCCGACTTCCACGCCCTCGACTTCGTCGATCGCGTCCATCAGGCGGATCTGCCGGTCCGGCGATTCCATGACCACGTCGTCGGCGACGACTTCCATGCGGCGGAAGGTTTCGTAGTTGCCGTCCTTCTGGTCGATGCTCACGCGCACCAGCACGTCTTCGTCGTGGTAGCGCTTCTTCGCGGCCGACGCCAGCGCCGCTTCGATGGCTTCGAAGATGACCTCGCGCGGCACGCCCTTTTCGTTGGCGACCGCATCCACCACCAGCAACAGTTCCTTGCTCATTTCGTCACTCCGCACGGGTCGGCTCGCGGCCGCCGGCTATTCGGGTTGGTAATAGGCTGAAGCTTGGTACCGCTCTAAATTCTCGTACTTCTCAATGCTTATTTCTTTCGCGAAGCTCCCGGCTTCGAGGGCTTGTTCTTGCCCGGCCGGGCCTTCGGCTTGGGCTTGTCGGCGCGAGCAGGCGGCGGTTCGCCCTTGCTCGGCGCGAAACCCAATGCGGCCCAGTCCGGCACGATGCGGCCCTTGTCGATATTGCTGAACGGCACGGTGAAATGGCTGCCGTCCGGCGAGCCTTCGATCGCGAACGTCACCTGCTCGCCTTCCACCGCGACGATCTCGCCCTGCAGGCGGCGGCGGTTTTCGTGCGGCAGCTTCAGCGTGACCTTGGCGGTCTCGCCGACGAAGCGGCGGTAGTGCTCGAGCGTGAACAGCGGACGGTCGATGCCGGGCGAGGAGACTTCTAGGGTGTAGTTGCTGCTGATCGGGTCTTCGACGTCGAGCTGGGCCGACACTTCGCGACTGACCGCTTCGCATTCCTCGATGGTGACCGAGCGCGGCTGCTCGCCTTCGGCGTCGACATGCGCGGCCGGCACGTCGATGTAGATGCGCAGGGTCGCGTTGCCCGCCGCCGGCAGATATTCGATGCCGAGCAATTCCACGCCCAGCGACTCGACCGTCGGGGCCAGCAATGCGGCGATTTGCGTTGCCTTGTCCGTCACTCGCCAGCTCTCCGTTAGCGCTTGTAGGTAGGGATGTAGCGTTGTCAGACCGGGTGCGACTGGTGCAGCCCATCTTCGTACGCGAGGTTTCCGGCAATTGTTGCGTGCTCCGGCGCGATCGGAAAAGCGACCGCGCGGTACGTAGCGAATTGCGGAAACCGAAAAACAACAAGGGGCCCATTGGGCCCCTTGTCCGTACAACTGGATTTCGGTGTGTTCGCGCGAGCAGAGCGCGATCACAAAGCCCAAGCTTGCGGCCAAAAAAGAAAGCCTCGTGAGAGGCTTTCCATCAGCCGAAGCTGGTAGCGGGGGTAGGATTTGAACCTACGACCTTCGGGTTATGAGCCCGACGAGCTGCCAGACTGCTCCACCCCGCATCAGGCCGACCACTATAACGGCCGGCGGAACTTCCTGCAAGCGTTTAATCAGATTTACTTGATTCGCGCCTGCCGCTTCGAGACCGTTTGTTTCCGCGAGAAACTGCGTGGAAACGATGTCGTTACGTGAGCCCGCAATAATAGAGCGTGTTCAAAATATTTCAAGTCTTTTTTCGGTAATGGCATCGCGCGCGAGGAACAGCGAGGCGCCGGGCACGACAATCGCGTGCGTAATCGTTGCCGCGACGAGCATGGCATCGGCACGCGGGCCGCCTTGGGTAGGAGCGGCGTGAGCCGCGACCGTGGGGTGGCCGATCGCGTCGTAGACTGCGCAGCGGGCGCGGTGTCGTGGTCGCGGCTTGCGCCGCTCCTACAGGGGTAGGTTCGCGAGCCCAAATTGCTTCGACGCGCCGGCAGCATTGGGGTAAGAGCGGCGTGAGCCGCGACCGCGAGCTGTCCGATCGAGCCGAGACCTGCGCCGCGAGCGAGGTATCGCGGTCGCGTCGCGGCTTACGCCGCTGCAGGTTCGCGCCGCCCAAACGCATCGGGCCGGCATAAGGCCGGCCCGATGGCGAATCAATACGTTTGGCCCGGATCAGGCCTGGAACGCACGCAGGCACCATTCCATGATCGGATTCCAGGTCAGGCCCAGGGTCAGCAGCGCGAGCGCGTTGACCGCGAACACCACCCGCAGCGGGCGGTCCTCGCTCGGCGCCGGCATCTTGCCCTCGGGTTCGTCGAAGTACATCGCCTTGATCACGCGTAGGTAGTAGAACGCGCCGACCACCGCGAACACCACGCCGACGATCGCCAGCCACAGCATGTCGCCGTGCAGCGCGGCCTTGAGCACCGCCAGCTTGGCCCAGAAGCCCAGGAACGGCGGCAGGCCGGCCAGCGAGGCCATCACGCACAGGATCATCGCCGCCAGCCACGGGTTGCGCGCGTTGAGGCCCTTGTAGTCGTCGATCTTGTCGGCCTCGAAGCCGCGGCCCGACATCACGATGATCGCGCCGAACGCCGCGGCGGTCATCAGCGAATAGCTGATCACGTAGAACATCGCCGCGGCGAAGCCCTGCGGGCCGCCGCCGGCCATGCCGATGAACAGGAAGCCGACGTGCGAGACGGTCGAGTACGCGAGCAGTCGCTTGATATTGGTCTGGACCAGCGCGCTGAGATTGCCGATCGCCAGCGAGATCACCGCCAGCCCGGCCAGCAGCAGGCGCCAGTGGTCGTCGAGGCCGGCGGCGCCGACATCGAGCAGGCGGTAGGTCATGCCGAACGCGGCCAGCTTCGGCGCGGCGCCGATGAACAAGGTGATCGGGGTCGGCGCGCCCTGGTAGACGTCGGGCAGCCACATGTGGAACGGCGCGGCGCCGAACTTGAAGGCGATGCCGGCGACCACGAACACCACGCCGGTGACCATCATCAGCGAGGACGGACCGACCGAGCCGGCGACCGCGATCTGATCGAGCATCAGGCTGCCGGTGGCGCCGTAGATCAGCGACAGGCCGTACAGCAGCAAGCCCGAGGCCAGCGCGCCGAGCACGAAGTACTTGATCGCCGCTTCCGAGGCCAGCGGGCTGTCGCGGTCCACCGCGACCAGCGCGTACGAGCACAGCGCCAGCATTTCCAGGCCGACGTAGACCATCACCAGGCTGCCGGCCGAGACCAGGAACATCATGCCGGCGATCGCGAACAGCATCAGCACCGCGACCTCGCCCTTGTACAGGTTGCGCGCGCGCAGGTAGGGCCAGGTGTAGATCAGCGACAGGATGCCGACCACGCCGATGCCGAGCTTCAACCCGTCGGCGGCGGTGTCGCGCACGAACATGCCGCTGAGCACCGTGCCCTGCCCGCCCACGTCGAAGGCGATCAGCGCGGTCGCGATGGCGACCACGACGATCGAGGCGACGTGGGTGACGATGCGATTGCGCTCCTCGACGAACAGATCGAGCATCAGCAGCGCGAACGCGCCGATGACCACCACCAGTTCAGGCAGCAGGGGCATCAGGTCGGCGAAGGTCCGTACGGGCATGTTCATTAGTGAATCTCTTGGCGGATCAGGCCCTGGCGAGCCTTGCTCTAGGAACGAGTGGAGAGGAGTGGGAAGCGAGCTGCGGTGCCCGCGCTTGCCTCTCGTTCCTCACTGCTCGCTTCTACTCACTTGCGCGCGGGCAACGCCCGCGCCTTACAACTTGCTGGCGACGATCTGGGTGGCGAGATTGGCGATCGCCGGCTCCATCAGGTCGGTCAGCGGCTTGGGCCACAGGCCGAGCACCAGCACGCCGGCCGCGAATACACCCAGCACCAGCGCTTCGCGCGGGTTGATGTCTTCCAGCTCGGCGACGTGCGCGTTGCCCACTTCGCCCCAGATCACTCGCTTGACCAGCCACAGCGTGTAGCCCGCGCCGACGATCAGCGTGGTCGCCGCGCCGAAGGCGATCAGCGGATGGGCCTGGAACGAGGCCAGGATCACCATGAACTCGCCGACGAAACCTGACGTGCCCGGCAGACCGGAGTTGGCCATCGCGAACAGCACAACGAACGCGGCGAACCACGGCATGACATTGGCCACGCCGCCGTAATCCTTGATCATGCGGCTGTGCATGCGGTCGTACAGCACGCCGACGCAGGTGAACATCGCGCCCGACACGAAGCCGTGGCTGATCATCTGCACCATCGCGCCCTGCAGGCCCAGTCGCGCGGCATCGCTGCCATGCACGTCGCCGTTGTGGACCAGGGTGAAGGCGATGAAGGTGCCCAGGGTGACGAAGCCCATGTGCGAGACCGACGAGTACGCGATCAGCTTCTTCATGTCTTCCTGGACCAATGCGACCAGGCCGACGTAGATGATCGCGATCAGGCTCAGGCCGATCACCAGCCCGGCGTACTCGTGGCCGGCATCGGGCACGATCGGCAGGACGAAGCGCAGGAAACCGTAGCCGCCGATCTTCAGCATGATCGCCGCCAGGATCACCGAACCGGCGGTCGGCGCCTCCACGTGCGCGTCCGGCAACCAGGTATGGACCGGAAACATCGGCACCTTGACCGCGAACGCGATCAGGAAGCCGAAGAAGATCCACATCTGCTCGGTCGCGGTGAGCTGCAGCGCGTACATGTCCGCGAGCTGCCAGCTGCCGCCCTTGAGGTACAGGTAGATCAACCCGACCAGCATGAACACCGAGCCGAGGAAGGTGTACAGGAAGAACTTCACCGACGCGTACACGCGGCGCGGGCCGCCCCACACGCCGATGATGATGAACATCGGGATCAGCATGCCTTCGAAGAAGACATAGAACAGCAGCGAGTCCAGCGCCGAGAACACGCCGACCATCAGGCCTTCGAGGATCAGGAACGCGGCGTAGTACTGGCTGACGCGCTTGTCGATCGAGGTCCAGGCGCTGATCAGCACCAGGGTCGAGGTCAGCGTGGTCAGCGCGATCAGCGCCGCCGAGATGCCGTCCGCGCCGAGGTGATAGCGGATGTCGTAGCTGGGAATCCACGCGCGCTGCTCGACCAGTTGCATCGAGGCGCTGGTGAAGTCGCCGTGGGTGAACATCGTCAGGCTCAGGCCGAAGGTGACGATGGCCACGATCAGCGCGAACCAGCGCGCGGCGTTGGCGCGTTCGTTGCCGAACGCGAGGGTGGCGAAGCCGCCGAGAATCGGCAGCCAGATCAGGAGGCTAAGCAAGGGCACGGGGCTCACGTCTCGGGTCCTTGTGTGGTTATTGCCAGAACCGGATGACGACGGCCAGCAGAACAATCAGGCCGATAATCATCGCGAAGGCGTAGTGGTAGAGGTAACCGGATTGGACCCGGCGGGTCAGGTTGGCGATGAAGCCGACCAAGCCGGCGCTGCCGTTGACGATCGCACCGTCGATCAGCTTGCTGTCGATCGCGCGCGAAGCCTTGCCGATCTGCACGCCGCCGCCGGCGAAGCCGTCGATCCAGAGATTGTCCATGCCGTATTTGTTTTCCAGGATGCGGATCGGCAGCTTGAACAGCTTGGCGGCCTTGGCCGGAAGTTCCGGTTTCCACAGGTACATGATCGTGGCCAGCGCGAAGCCGGAGAAGGCGAGCCAGAACGCCGGCGCGGTGAAGCCGTGCAGCGCGAACTTGATCGGGCCGTGCCAGGCTTCTTCGCCGACCTGGGCGATGGTGTCGCGCGCGGCCGCCAGGTCGATCGCGCCGAGGAAGAACGGCAGCTGCTTCTCGTGACCGAGCCAGTCGGTGCCGAACAGCATCGGGCCGGCGGTGAAGAAACCGATCAGCACCGACGGGATCGCCAGCAGGATCAGCGGCAGGGTCACCACCCACGGCGATTCGTGCGGCTCGTGCGGGCCATGGTGGCCGTGATCGTCGTGGGCGTGATCGTCGTGCTTGCCATGGCCGTCGTGCGCATGCGCGGCGTGATCGTCATGCGCGTGTGCGTCGTCGTGGTGCGCGTCATGACCGTGATCGGCATGCGCGTCGCGGAAACGCTCCTTGCCGTGGAAGGTCATGTACAGCAGGCGGAAGCTGTAGAACGCGGTCACGAAGGCGCCCAGCAGCACCGCCCAGTAGGCGTACTGCGAGATCCAGCTGGCGTGTTCGCCGTGCGCGGCGTGCGCGGCGGCTTCGATGATGGTGTCCTTCGAGTAGAAACCGGCGAAGAACGGCGTGCCCACCAACGCCAACGTGCCGAGCAGGCTGGTCCAGTAGGTGATCGGCATGTACTTGCGCAGGCCGCCCATCTTGCGCATGTCCTGCTCGTGGTGCATGCCGATGATGACCGAGCCGGCGGCCAGGAACAGCAGCGCCTTGAAGAAGGCGTGGGTCATCAGGTGATACACCGCCGCCGAGTACGCCGACACGCCGAGCGCGACGGTCATGTAGCCCAGCTGCGACAGGGTCGAGTACGCGACCACGCGCTTGATGTCGTTCTGCACGATGCCGATCAGGCCGGTCCAGAACGCGGTGGTGGCGCCGATGAACAGCACGAAGTTCAACGCGGTCTGCGACATCTCGAACAGCGGCGACATGCGCGCGACCATGAAGATGCCGGCGGTCACCATCGTCGCGGCGTGGATCAGCGCCGAGATCGGGGTCGGGCCTTCCATCGAGTCGGGCAGCCACACGTGCAGCGGAACCTGCGCCGACTTGCCCATCGCACCGATGAACAGACAGATGCAGATCGCGGTCGGCGCCGACCATGCGACAGGCTGGTCCAGCAAGGTCCAGGTGTGGCCGAACAGCGAGATGCTGCCGCTCCAGATCGGAATGGTCTTGTCGGCCAGGGTGCCGGCGTTGGCGAACACGGTGCCGTAGTCGAGCGAACCCAGGATCGACAGCACCCCGGCGATGCCGAGCAGGAAACCGAAGTCGCCGACGCGGTTGACCAGGAACGCCTTCATGTTGGCGAACACCGCGGTTGGCTTCTTGAACCAGAAACCGATCAGCAGGTACGACACCAGGCCCACCGCTTCCCAGCCGAAGAACAGCTGCAGGAAGTTGTTGCTCATGACCAGCATGAGCATCGAGAAGGTGAACAGCGAGATGTAGCTGAAGAAGCGCTGGTAACCCGGATCCTCGGCCATGTAGCCGATGGTGTAGATGTGGACCAGCAGCGAGACGAAGGTGACGACCACCATCATCATCGCGGTCAGCTTGTCGACCATGAAGCCGACGTGGGCCTCGTAGCCGCCGATCTGGAACCAAGTGTAGACGTTCTCGTTGAACGGCGAGGCGCCCTGCCCCACGAGTTGCCACAACACGTACATCGACATCGCGCAGCTGGCCGCGACGCCGAGGATGGTGATGGTGTGCGAGCCGGCGCGGCCGACTTTGCGTCCGAACAGGCCGGCGACGATGGCGCCGATCAGCGGCGCCAGCACGATCGCGAGCAGGATGGACTTGGAGATTGCGGGTTCCATGCCGGATCAGCCCTTCATCGTGTCGATTTCAGCGACGTTGATCGTGCGCCGGTTGCGGAACAGCGTGACCAGGATCGCCAGGCCGATGGCGGCCTCGGCGGCGGCGACGGTGAGGATGAAGAACACGAACACCTGACCGGCCGGATCGGCCAACTGGCGCGAGAACGCGACGAAGTTGATGTTGACCGCGAGCAGCATCAGCTCGATCGACATCAGCAACACGATCACGTTCTTGCGATTGAGGAAGATGCCGGCGACGCTGATGCAGAACAGCACCGCGCCGAGGGCGAGATAGTGGCCCAGGGCCAGGCCCGACCCGATGAATTCGTTCATGGCTTGGCCTCCTGCGCGGCGGGCTCGGTGGGCGTGGGTTCTTCGACCACCGCGGGCTTGGTTGCGTCCATCTTGATCAGGCGCACGCGGTCGCTGGCGCGGACCCGCGACTGCTCGCTCGGATTCTGGTGCTTGGCGCCGGGACGGCGGCGCAGGGTCAGCATCACCGCGGCGATCACCGCCACGGTCAGGATCACCGCGGCGACCTCGAACGGCAGCAGGAAGTCGGTGAACAAGGCCATCGCCAGCCACTTGGTGTTGGAGCCGCCCGAGGCGTCGGCGGTCAGCGGCGCGACGATGCTGGCCTTGACCCCGATCAGGGTGACCATCTCCACCAGCATCACCACCGCGACCAGCAGGCCGACCGGCAGATAGCGGACGTAGCCTTCGCGCAGCGGCGCGACGTCGATGTCGAGCATCATCACCACGAACAGGAACAGCACCATCACCGCGCCGACGTAGACCAGGATCAGGGCCACGCCGAGGAATTCGGCGCCGGCGATGATCCACACGCAGGCGACCGAGAAGAACGTCAGCACCAGGCTGAGCGCGGCATGGACCGGGTTCTTGACGCTGATCACGGCCACGGCTGAAAGCGTGGCCGCGGCGGCGAAGACGAAGAAGGCGATCTGGGCGAGATCCATATCAGTACTCAGCGGAAGGCGGCGTCGGCGGCGCGGCGCTCGGCGATCTCGGTTTCGAGACGGTCGCCGATCGCCAGCAGCTGCGGTTTGGTGACGATGTTCTGTCCGCGCTGTTCGAAGTGGTATTCGTGGATATGCGTTTCCACGATCGAGTCGACCGGGCAGGACTCCTCGCAGAACCCGCAGAAAATGCACTTGAACAGGTCGATGTCGTAACGCGTGGTGCGGCGGGTGCCGTCGGCGCGTTTTTCCGAGTCGATCGTGATCGCCAGCGCCGGGCACACCGCCTCGCACAACTTGCAGGCGATGCAGCGCTCTTCGCCGTTGGGATAACGGCGCAGCGCGTGGATGCCGCGGAAACGCGGCGACTGCGGGGTCTTCTCCATCGGGTACATCAGCGTGTACTTGGGCTTGAACAGGTACTTGAGCGTCAGCCCGAGGCCCTGCATCAGCTCGATCAGGAGCAGACTCTTGAAATAGGAAACGATGCGATTCATGTCGAGGATGCCTGTCCTTACACGTTCGGCAGGAACACTTTGTAGTACGCCATGACGGCGACTACGCAGATCCAGGCGATGGTCAGCGGGATGAAGACCTTCCAGCCCAGCCGCATGATCTGGTCATAGCGGTAGCGCGGGAACGAAGCACGGAACCAGATGAAACAGCTGGCGAAGAAGAACACCTTGGCGAACAGCCACCACCAGCCGTCGACCGACAGCAGCGGAATGCCCAGGCCCTGGAACGGGCTCAGCCAGCCGCCGAGGAAGAAGATCGCGGTCAAGAAGCTGATCAGGATCATGTTGGCGTATTCGGCCAGGAAGAACAGCGCGAACGCCGAACCCGAATACTCGACCATGTGACCGGCGACGATTTCCGACTCGCCCTCGACCACGTCGAACGGCGCGCGATTGGTCTCGGCCACGCCGGAAATGAAATACACCACGAACAGCGGCAGCATCGGCAGCGCGAACCATTCCAGCGCGCCGGCGTTGCCGGACTGCGCCATCACGATGTCGGTGAGATTCAGGCTGCCGGCGCCGACCATCACGCCGACCATGGCGAAGCCCATGGCGATTTCGTAGGACACGACCTGCGCGGCGGCGCGCATCGCGCCGAGGAAGGCGTACTTCGAGTTCGACGCCCAACCGGCGAGGATGATGCCGTACACGCCCAGCGAGGTCATCGCCAGCAAGTACAGCAAGCCTGCGTTGGCGTTCGACAACACGGCTTTCGCATCGAACGGCACCACCGCCCAGGCCGCGAACGCCGGCGCCAGGGTCAGCAGCGGCGCGAGCTTGTACAGGAACGACTCGGCCTTGGTCGGCTGGATCACTTCCTTGAACAGCAGTTTGAACACGTCGGCGAAGGCTTGCAGGATGCCCATGCCGACGTACATCGGACCGCGGCGCACGTGCATCCAGCCGATCAGCTTGCGTTCCCAGACCACGTAGAACGCGACGGTGATGATCACCGGCATCGCGATCAGCAGGATCTTGAGCACGATCCAGGCCACCGCGCCGGCCATGCCGAACGACAGGAACCATTCGCGCGTCGGGTCGACGACCTGGGTGAAGAACATTCCATCGGCCATGGTTTAAGCCCTCCCCGCCTGCACGCGGCCGGCACCCAGCGGTGCGGTGGCGCCATGCCCGCTTTCGATCCACACCGTGCCCGGCGCGACCTGCGCGCTGAGCACGACCGGCAACGTCGCCGTGCCGGCCTCGGCGCTGAACTTGCCGACCATGCCGTCGCCGAAACCGAGCGCGGCCGCATCGTTGGGATTGAGCACGGCGCGCGGTTCCAGGTTGAGCGGATGCGATTGCAGCGCCGGCGCGCGGCGTACGGTGGCGTCGCTGCGGTAGATCGCGGTCGACACGGCGACTTCGAGCCCCTCGCCCGTCACCGTCACCGTCACCGTCACCGTCGGCGCGCGGCCCGCGGCCGGCGTGACGGCGCGCGGCGCGATGCCGGCGCGCAGACCGGCCAGATCGGTGAACGCGAAGCCATCGGCGTTCAATTCGCCGCCGAGCGCGCGCAGCACGCGCCAGCCCGGACGCGCTTCGCCCGGCAGCTTGCCGCCGGCCGACGCGTTCTGGGCGATGCCGTCGAGATTGGTCAAGGTCGCATCGACCTCGGGCAGCAGGCCGATCGGCAGGATCACGTCGGCGACGGCCTTGGTCGAACGGCAGGCGTAATGGCTGAAGGCCACGACCTGGGCCGCGCCGAGCGCGCGCAGCGCGCTTTGGGTATCGGCGAAATCCAGGCCCGGCTCGATGCCGTAGATCACGTAAGCGCTGCGCGCATCGCTGAGCATGCCGACAGCGTCGCGCGAACTCGGCAATACGCCGTACTGGGCCAGACCGACGGCGTTGGCGCCCTGCGGAATGCGGCACAGCTTGGCGCCGGTCGCATCGGCGAGCGACTTCGCGGCGGCGCGGATCGAAGCGGCGTACGGGCCGTTCTCGGCCAGCGCGCCGACGATGATCGCGGCGTGCGAACCGGCCTTGACGATCTCGCTCAGCGCGCTGTCGCCGAGCGCGGCGGCGAGCTGCGACGGCGCGACGATGCGCTTGCTGGCGATGTCGAAGGTGAAGTCGAAATCGACCGGGTTGACCACGTGGATCTTGGCGCCGCGGGTGAACGCCTTGCGGACGCGCTGATGCACCAGCGGCAGTTCGTGACGCAGGTTGCTGCCGACGATCACCACCACATCGGCCTGGTCGATCTCGGCGACCGGCATGGCGAAGGTTTCGGCCACGGCAGCGTCGGACAGATCGTGCTGCGAAATGCGGTGATCGATATTGCCGGTAGCGAGCGCTTCGGCTAGGCCCGCGAGCAGCGCGCCTTCTTCGTTCGACGTCGCCGGATGCACGAGCACGCCGAGATTGTCGCCGGCGTTGTCGCGCAGGATCTTCGCCGCGCGCGCCAGCGCCTCATCCCACGACGCCTCGCGCCACTCGCCGTTTTCCTTGACCAACGGCCGCTGCGCGCGATCTTCCGCGTACAGACCCTGGTGCGAATAACGGTCGCGGTCCGACAGCCAGCACTCGTTGACCGCTTCGTTGTCGCGCGGCACGGTGCGCAGCACGTCGCCGCGGCGCAGATGCAGGAACAGGTTGCTGCCGAGCGCGTCGTGATAACCGAGCGACTCGCGCGCGGTCAGTTCCCACGGACGCGCCTTGAACTGGAACACCTTGTTGGTCAGCGCGCCGACCGGGCACACGTCGATGACGTTGCCCGACAGCTCGGTGGTCAACGGCTTGCCGTCGAAGGTGCCGATCTGCAGGTTCTCGCCGCGGTACATGCCGCCGAGTTCATACGTGCCGGCGATTTCGGCGGTGAAACGGACGCAGCGCGTGCACTGGATGCAGCGGGTCATTTCGGTCGCGACCAGCGGACCGATGTCCTCGTCGGGCACCACGCGCTTGCGCTCGGAGAAACGGCTGACCGAACGGCCGTAGCCCATCGACAGGTCCTGCAACTCGCACTCGCCGCCCTGATCGCAGATCGGGCAGTCGAGCGGATGGTTGACCAGCAGGAACTCCATCACGTTGCGCTGCGACTTCAACGCCTTTTCGCTGCGGGTGACGACCTTCATGCCGTCCATGACCGGCGTGGCGCAGGCCGGCGCCGGCTTGGGCATCTTCTCGACTTCGACCAGGCACATGCGGCAATTCGCCGCGATCGCCAGCTTGTCGTGATAGCAAAAACGCGGGATCGGGATGCCGGCCTTGTCGGCGGCCTGGATGATCATCGAACCCTTCGGCGCGGCCATCTCGACGCCGTCGATGAAGACGGTGACGTGGTCGGGCGGAAGATTCGGGTTTACCGGCTGGGCGCTCATGCAGCCACCTTCTTCTCGACCACGGTGCCCGCGGCCTGATCGTCCACCAGGAACCGCTTGTTGACGATCGCGTACTCGAACTCGTCCCAGAAGTGATGCAGGAAGCCCTGCACCGGCCACGCGGCGGCTTCGCCGAACGCGCAGATGGTGTGGCCTTCGATCTGGCCCGCGGCGGCGCGCAGCATCTGCAGGTCTTCCAAGGTCGCGTGCTTGTCGACGATGCGGGTCAGCATGCGGTACATCCAGCCGGTGCCTTCGCGGCACGGCGTGCATTGGCCGCAGCTTTCCTTGAAATAGAACCGCGCGATGCGCTGGCACGCGCGCACCATGCAGGCGGTTTCGTCCATCACGATGACCGCGCCCGAGCCCAGGCCGGAACCGGCCTTCTGCAGCGAGTCGTAGTCCATCGTGCAGGCCAGCATCTGTTCGGCCGGCAGCACCTTCATCGACGAACCGCCGGGAATCACGGCCTTGAGCTTGTTGCCGTTGCGCACGCCGCCAGCCATCTGCAGCAGATCGGCGAACGGAGTGCCCAAGCGGATTTCGAAATTGCCCGGGTTGGCGACGTGGCCGGACACCGAGAAGATCTTCGGGCCGCCGTTGTTGGGCTTGCCCAGGTTCAAGAACCACTCCGCGCCGTTGCGCAGGATCGCCGGCACCGAGGCGTAGGTCTCAGTGTTGTTGATCGTGGTCGGCTTGCCGAACAGGCCGAAGTTCGCCGGGAACGGCGGCTTGTAGCGCGGCTGCCCCTTCTTGCCTTCCAGCGATTCCATCAGCGCGGTTTCTTCGCCGCAGATGTAGGCGCCGGCACCGAGCGCGCCGTAGATGTCGATGTCCACGCCGCTGCCGAGCACGTTCTTGCCCAGCCAGCCGTTCTCGTAGGCTTCCTTCAGCGCCTGCTCGAAATGCTCGAACGGCTCGTGATGGAATTCACCGCGCAGGTAGTTGTAGGCCACCGTCGAACCGGTCGCGTAGCAGGCGATCGCCATGCCCTCGACGACCGAATGCGGATTGAAGCGCAGGATGTCGCGGTCCTTGGCGGTGCCCGGCTCGGATTCGTCCGAGTTGCACAGGATGTACTTCTGGGTGCCGCTGCCCTTGGGCATGAAGCTCCACTTCAGGCCGGTCGGGAAACCCGCGCCGCCGCGACCGCGCAGGCCCGAGGCCTTGACCGCGTTGATGATCTCGTCCTGCGGGGTCTTCTCGGTCAGGATCTTGCGCAGCGCGCTGTAGCCGCCGGTCTTCAGATAGTTTTCGTACGACCACGGCGTGTCGTAGTGCAGCGTCGTATAGACGACCTGGTGCTCCTGCGGAGCCGGGCCGACCGGGCCGTAGCCCTTGGAATAGTCGTGGTGACCGTGAGCCATCTCGCCCGACCTCACTTCAAACCATCGAGCAGCTCGTCGACTTTCGTCGCGTCGAGCTTCTCGTGGTAATGACCGTTGACGACGACCACCGGCGCGCCGCAGCACGCGGCCAGGCATTCTTCCTCGCGCTTGAGGAAGACGCGGCCATCGGCGGTGGATTCGCCGAGCTTGCAGCCCAGCTTCTTCTCGGCGTGGCGGACCAGGTCTTCCGCGCCGTTGAGCCAGCAGCTGATATTGGTGCAGAACGCGACGTTGTTGCGGCCGACCTTTTCGGTCTCGAACATCGAGTAGAAGCTCGCGACCTCGTAGGCCCACACCGGCGGCAGGCTCAGGTACTTGGCGACCGCGGCGATCAGCTCATCGGTCAACCAGCCGCCGTTCTGTTCCTGCGCCGCATGCAGGCCCTGCAACACGGCCGAGCGCTTGCGGTCCGGCGGAAACTTGGCCAGCCAGTGGTCGATGTGCGCGCGCGTGCCGTCCGACAGTGCCACCATCGGATCGACGTGCTGTGCGGCCTCGAAATTGCCTGTCGCTTTCATAGGGGTAAAGCCGGGAATCGGGAATTGGGAATCGGGAATCGGTTGGAACAGGACGCGGTGAATTGAAAAATCCGGAACGATCGATGCTCGGCGCGACCTCGCGCAGCCTCAGCTTTTTCGATTCCCGATTCCCTATTCCCGATTCCCGTCTTCACCGATCGATCTCGCCGAACACGATGTCGTAGGTACCGATCATCGCCACGACGTCGGCCAGCATGTGGCCCTTGACGACTTCGTCCATCGACGACAGATGCGCGAAGCCCGGCGCACGCAGCTTGCAGCGGAACGGCTTGTTGGCGCCGTCGGAGACCAGGTAGCAGCCGAATTCGCCCTTGGGCGCTTCGACCGCGGCGTAGGTCTCGCCGGCCGGCACGCAATAGCCTTCCGAGAACAGCTTGAAGTGATGGATCAAGGCTTCCATGTCGTCCTTCATCTCCTCGCGCTTGGGCGGGGCGACCTTGAAGTTGTCGACGATCACGGGGCCGGGGTTGGCGCGCAGCCACTTCACGCACTGCTTGATGATGCGGGTGGATTCGCGCATTTCCGCGATGCGCACCAGGTAGCGGTCGTAGCAGTCGCCGTTGACGCCGACCGGGATGTCGAAATCGACTTCCGCGTACTTGGCGTAGGGCTGCTTCTTGCGCAGATCCCAGGCGATGCCCGAACCGCGGATCATCGGCCCGGTCATGCCCCAGGCCAGGGCCTGCTCGGGCGGAATCACGCCGATGCCGACGGTGCGCTGCTTCCAGATGCGGTTATCGGTCAGCAGGGTTTCGTATTCGTCGACGCGCTTGGGGAAGTCATTCGCGAAGGCGTCGAGGTAATCGAGCATCGAGCCTTCGCGCCAGGCGTTGAAGCGCTTGAGGCCGGCGCCCTTCTTCCACGGCGATTCCTTGTACTGCGGCATGCGCTCGGGCAGGTCGCGGTAGACGCCGCCGGGACGGTAATACGCCGCGTGCATGCGCGCGCCGGAGACCGCTTCGTAGCAGTCCATCAGCTCTTCGCGCTCGCGGAACGCGTACAGGAACACCGCCATCGCGCCCAGGTCGAGCGCGTTGGAACCGACCCACATCAGGTGGTTGAGGATGCGGGTGATTTCGTCGAACAAGGTGCGGATGTACTGCGCGCGTTCGGGCGCTTCGATCCCCAGCAGGGTTTCGATCGCGCGCACGTAAGCGTGCTCGTTGCACATCATCGACACGTAGTCCAGGCGATCCATGTAGCCGATCGACTGGTTGAACGGCTTGGACTCGACCAGCTTCTCGGTGCCGCGATGCAGCAGGCCGATATGCGGATCGGCGCGCTGCACCACTTCGCCGTCCATCTCCAGGATCAAGCGCAGCACGCCGTGCGCGGCCGGATGCTGGGGACCGAAGTTGAAGGTGTAGTTGCGGATCTCGGCGTTGTTGAGGCCGGAGGTGCCGCTGTTGACCAGCGGCATGTTGGTAGCGGGCTCGCTCATCACTTCACCTCGCGCTGGGCAATCTCGCCCACCGCGGTCTGGTAGCGCGCGTCGTCGCGGATCACCCGCGGCACGCCGACCCGCGGGTCGATCGATACGGGCTCATAGATCACCCGGCGCTTTTCGGCGTCGTAACGCACTTCGACGTTGCCGATCAGCGGGAAATCCTTGCGGAACGGATGGCCGACGAAACCGTAGTCGGTGAGGATCCGGCGCAGGTCCGGGTGGCCTTCGAACACGATGCCGTAAAGATCGAACGCTTCGCGCTCGAACCAATTCACGCCCGGCCAGATGTGGCACAGCGAACCAACCACGGGCAGGTCGTCGTCGGCCGCGAAGGTCTTCAGACGCACGCGCTGGTTGTGCTGACACGACAGCAGATGCGCGACCGCCGCGAACCGACGCGCCGGCAGCGAATCGGCGGCGCCGTTGGGCGACTCGCCCCAACGGAAACGGCCGGCGCTCTTGCCTTCCACGCCGCGCGAGAAGCCTTCCGAGGACACGTCGGTGTCCCATTCGTCGCTGCCGTAGCTCAGGTAGTCCACGCCGCTGACGTCGACGCACTGTTCGAAACCGAATTCGTCGCGCAGCGCGAGCGCTGCGGCGAGCCATTCGGTCGGCGCCACTTCAAGGGTAATTTCGCCGCGCGGCTGCGCCACGACGACCGACGCGCCGGCGAAGCGTTCGTTCAAGCGCTGGGCGAGCTGCGCGCTGCTCGGAGCAACGCCGCTCATTCGCGCACGCCCTGCTTGTTGTCGCCGAAGTTGGTGCCGCGGCGGATCTTGCGCTGCAGCTGCAGGATGCCGTAGACCAGCGCTTCGGCGGTCGGCGGGCAGCCCGGCACGTAGACGTCGACTGGGACCACGCGGTCGCAGCCGCGCACCACGGCGTAGGAATAATGGTAGTAGCCGCCGCCGTTGGCGCAGCTGCCCATCGAGATCACCCACTTCGGGTCGGGCATCTGGTCATAGACCTTGCGCAACGCCGGGGCCATCTTGTTGACCAGGGTGCCGGCCACGATCATCACGTCGGACTGGCGCGGCGACGGGCGGAACACCACGCCGTAACGGTCCAGGTCCAGGCGCGAGGCGCCGGCGTGCATCATCTCGACCGCGCAGCAGGCCAGACCGAAGGTCATCGGCCACATCGACCCGGTACGCGCCCAATTCCACAGCGTGTCCAGGTTGGTGGTGACGAACCCCTGCTGCAGCAGCGGGTTTTCGCCTTCCGGGCGCAGGATGTCGTCGAGGCGTCCTTCCGGAATCGGGTTGTGCATCAGGCCCGACACGGTGTCGCTGACGGTTTGGATCACTCCCATTCGAGCGCTCCCTTCTTCCAGACGTAAACGAAGCCGAGCAGGAGCATGCTGGCGAAAATGCCCATCTCGATGAGCCCGACCGGACCGAGATCGCGGAACACGGTGGCCCAGGGCACGATGAAGATGATTTCCAGATCGAAGATGATGAACTGGATGGCGATCAGGTAATAGCGCACGTCGAATTGCATGCGCGCGTCTTCGAAGGCTTCGAAGCCGCATTCGTAGGGAGACAATTTCTCCGCGGTCGGGCGCTTGGGCCCGAGCACATTGCCTACCACCAACAGGGCGACGCCGATACCACCGGCGACGATCAGGAACAGCAGAGTCGGCAGGTATTCGGCCAGCACGCGGTGTTCTCTCGGCTACTTGTTCGGCTACATGGGCGCGTTTCCGCGACCTTGGCTTGGCGCCACAGCGCCCAGTCGTGTGGACACGCGGCGCGGCCCGCCGTGCGTGCCGCACCTGCGTACCGTGGTGCGAGTTGCGAATAACTCGATAAAGCTGACAGTTGGATGTGGTGCCCAAAGGGGGACTCGAACCCCCACGACCTAAGTCGCTACCACCTCAAGGTAGTGCGTCTACCAATTCCGCCATCTGGGCACTGCTACCAACCTAGCCATCCTGGCCTGGACTTCGTAAGCGCTTTGCGAAGCCGCCTGGTCATCGCTGACCGACCCTGCCATCCGAAGCAGGATACTGGAACTCTATTTTAACCTGTTTATCTCAGCCGCCAGTAGCCGGCTGCTTTGCCGGGACTGCCTGCTGGGCCGGCGCCTGCGCGGGTGTCGCCGACGGCGCGGACGGAACCGTGCCTGCCGGAGCGGCCTGACCCGACGGAACCTGCGGGGCCGTGCCGGCCGGAGCGGTGCTGGCCGGAGCGGCCGGGACGCCAGTCGCCGGCGCGGCCGGAGTACCGGCGGCCGGAGCGGGCTGGGTCGCCGGGATCTGCTGATTCATCACGCTCTGATCGAGCTTGCTCGGCGCGGCGCTCGGGACGCGGCTCGCCTGCCAGGCCATGAACAGGCTGATCACAAAGAACGCGATCGCCAGCCACTTGGTGGCCTTGGACAGGAAGTTGGACGAGCCACGGGCGCCGAACACGGTCGCCGAGGCACCGCCGCCGAAACCCGAGCCCGCCTGCGCTCCCGCGCCGCGTTGCATCAGGATCAGCGCGATCATGGCGATCGCGATCAACACATAGATGACGTTGAGGAACAACAGCATCGTTAGGGATTCTTCGCTGGGTGGAACTCGTTACGACCGCGTCGGCCCGGAGTGGTTCGCCGGAACGTCGCGATCAGGGTGCCGCCGCTGCCGCGATGGCGTTGAAGTCCGCTGCGACCAAGGAGGCGCCGCCGACCAGGCCGCCATCGACGTCGGGCTGGGAAAACAGCGCGGCGGCATTGTCGGCTTTCACGCTACCGCCATAAAGGATCGGTAGCGAGCCAGCAATTCTAGCATCGTGCGCCGCGATTTCGCTACGGATGAATGCGTGCATTTCCTGGGCCTGCTCGGGGCTGGCGGTTTTGCCGGTGCCGATCGCCCAGACCGGTTCGTAGGCGAGGATCGCGCCGTCCAGGCCGAGCACGCCGACCAGTTCGAAGATCGGCGCGAGCTGTTCCTGCAGCCGCCACTGCGCCTTGCCGTCCTCGCGTTCGCTCAGGGTCTCGCCCACGCACAGGATCGGCACCAGCCCGGCCGCCTTGGCCGCGGCGAACTTGCGCGCGACCAGTTCGCTGCTTTCGCCGTGGTACTGACGGCGCTCGGAATGGCCGACCAGGCCGTAGACCGCGCCGACTTCCTTGAGCATCGCCGCGGAGACTTCGCCGGTGTAGGCGCCCTTGACGTTGCAGCTCACGTCCTGCGCGCCGAAGTTCAGGCCGCGCTCGCCGTAGTGCTCGACCAGTTCGCCCAGGTACGGCAGCGGCGGCAGGATCACCCGTTCGACCCCGGCCGGCGGCGTCTGCGCCGCGACTTCATCGAGCAGGGCGAATGCGAATTCGCGGCTGCCATGCAGCTTCCAGTTTCCGGCGACGATCCTGCGGCGCATGGCCACTCCCTTGGTGCGAAGACGGCGCAGTCTAGCGGCTGGGCGGCGTTTGGGCGAACCCGGCCGCGACGCGGCGAACTGCGACGCAGTCCGCGCGCGCAGTCCGCGACCGGCGTCACGCCCGCGGCCGACGGCCCCAGCCCGCCTTTGGCGAGCGCGGTTTCGTCCCCATTGCATACACCATGGTCCCGACCTCGAACCCGCCCGTGCTGCACAGCTTCGCCCCGATCCAGTCGCCGCAGGCGCGGGTGCTGATCCTCGGCAGCATGCCCGGCGCGGCCTCGCTCGCCGCCGGCCGCTATTACGCGCATCCGCAGAACAGGTTCTGGCCGATCATGGGCGCGCTGATCGGCGCCGGGCCGGAGCTGGAGTACCCGCAGCGGATCGAGACCCTGCGCGCGGCCGGGATCGCGCTGTGGGACGTGCTCGCCCAGTGCGAGCGCGAAGGCAGCCTGGACTCGGCGATCCGCGACGACACCGCGGTGGCCAACGACTTCGCCGGCTTCTTTGCCGGCCATCCGCGTGTCGCCACGGTGCTGTTCAACGGCGCCAAGGCCGAGGCGAGTTTCCGCCGGTTCGTACACAAGTCGCTGGCGCGTCCGGACCTGACCCTGCTGCGCCTGCCCTCGACCAGCCCGGCCAATGCCTCGCAACGCCACGACATGAAGCTGTCGGCCTGGCGCGAGGCCTTGCGCGCGGCCGGGGTCGCGGTGCGGGACGCCTGATCGTCCGCGGCGAGGTCTGTTGTGGGAGGAGCTTCAGCCCCTGTGGTCTTGTCTGAGATCGCATCGCCTTTTGCCGGACTGTTTGCGACGAAGCTCGATTCGCGGCGATCTGAGAAGAAAGCATCGGGCCTGAAGGCCCTCCCACTAGAGACTTCGTTGCTTGCATCGATGTCGTTGGTTGGGCTGTCGCAATCTTGCCTGTCGGTCGTGGCGCGGATTGGCGCGGTGCTGCGTAGATCGCCCGATCGCTTCGGCCCATCGAGGTCTTTTGTGGGAGGGGCTTCAGCCCCGACGCTTTCCTTTCAGAAGCCGGGTTGCGCGGCGGCTGAGCGGAAAGCGTCGGGGCTGAAGCCCCTCCCACAAAAGTAGCCGCCCCATGAGCGTGGACTCGGCATAAGGCGCGCAGGCCAAATCAGGTTACATGGCTGAAACATCCCAGTTCCGCCCAACCACCTCGGCCGCTGGGCGCAAACCCTTGCCGCCACAGGCTTTGCGGCCGATGAACCGGTACCCGGCCGCGGCTCGACGCGGCCGCGATCGCGGTTTCTTTTCGCTGCCGGCCTGTCCTGCGGGCGCCTGCACCGCCGTTTCCTGGGGTTAGCCGCCCACAAGGGGGCCGTCACCGCCGAACGATCGCTTGCGCCGCCGTGTTGGCGGCGTGGGGCGCCGGGCTGTTGCCCGCCGCTTCGCGCTCGCCCGGTGACCCGGGTTTCAACGCCGGCGCGCCGTTCGGGTCGAGCGCGCCGGTTCCGCAGTCCTCGACCCGTCAATCGCCAATGGAAGCGATACCACAAGGAGCTCCACCATCATGAAGTCGCATCGCATCAATCCCCCGTGCCGCCTGTCCCGCAAGCTCGCCTTGCTCAGCGGCATCGCGCTGCTCTCCTCCGCCGCCCTCGCGATGGCCGGCGAAAAAGTGATCCGCACCGCCTACGGCGACGTCACCTCGATCGACGCGCCCAAGTCGCAGCAGCTCAACGCCAAGACCGCCCAGGCCCATCCGTTCGCGACTGCGCGCCAGCGCGCCGCGGCCAAGCCGGCGGTCTGGGTCGACCGCGACAGCAAGGCCGGCCCCGCCGCTTCGGCCGAACTGACCGACAAGCTGGTCCGCACCGCCGGCAGCGCGCCGGGCGGCGACGCGCCGGCGTTCGGCAACTACCTCGCCCGCAGCCATTTCCGTGCCACCTGGGACAAGCTCGACGCGCTGGATGCGCGCCAGGGCGCCGCCCCGGACGTCTCGATCTCGCAGGAGAAGGACGGCGCGCACTACGGCTACACCCGCACTCTCGGCAACTACTACACCACCCAGTGGAAGGCGTCGCCGTGGAACAAGATCGGCAAGCTGTACTTCACCACGCCCAGCGGCGGCAGTTCCTACTGCACCGCGCAGGTCTCCAGCGGCACCGCGGTGCTGACTACCGCGGCGCATTGCGTCTACACCTTCGGCGCGGGCTTCAACTCGAACTTCCTGTTCGTGCCGGCCGAGCGTTACGGCGAGGCGCCGTACGGCAAGTTCGGCTGGAGCACCGCGCGCGTGCCGACCAACTGGATCAACCAGGGCACCCGCCGCTGGGACGTGGCGGTGATCAAGCTGACCGGTGAACAGGTCAGCGGCATCCCGGTGACCAGCTACGTCGGTTGGCTCGGCCGCGCCTGGAACCAGCCGTATTCGCTGTTCACCTACTCGCACGGCTATGCCAGCAACCTGAGCACGCAGTACACCAACATCTGCGCCGGCCAGACCTACGACGCGCCGTCGGAAGGCACCAACGTGGTGGTCCAGGGCTGCGACATGACCTACGGCGCCAGCGGCGGCGCGTGGTTGATCAACTACACGCCCAACTCCAGCGCCGGCAACCAGGTCAACAGCGTGGTCAGCGGCCCGCACATCGGCGCCTTCGGCACCGCCTGGGTGGGCGCGCGCTTCAACGACGACAACATCGTCGCGCTGTGCACCGCGATCGGTTGCTGATCGCGGCTTGACCGCACCGTGGCGGCGGGCGCGAGGGATCGGGTCCGCCGCCATCGCAGGGATCGCGCATCGGGCCGAAGGATCGGCCGAACCATCGGGGCCCCGGAGGCGGGCTCGCCGCGCGGCCCACTATCGCGGTCGCGGGCTGGGGCAAGGACGCCCGCTTGTACGACGACGAAGCCGGCCACAGGCCGGCTTCGTCATGTCCGCAGCGAATGCAGCGATGAAACCCGGAGGTCGCGGCCCCGCGCGCGGACACGGGCGAGCGCAGCCGGCCTCCCGACAATCCGCACGCCGGACACGTCCGCAGCCCAGGTTGCGTACACACGATGCGGCATCACGTCGCAATATCGATGCAAACCGCCTGTCCCGCGAGCCGGCGCAGGCGATCGGCGTGGTTAGAGTGAGCACCATGAAACCGACCCCGCCCCGCCCGCTGCTGCCGATCCTGCCGTATCGCAAACCCACGCCAGGCCGCGATTACTGGGTCGTCGACGACATCCTGCCCGACCCCGACGGCGTGCGCGCGCGCTTTCTGGCCAAGACCGACTGGAGCCAGGGCTATCCGTACAAACCCGAAAGCTGGCCCGGGCAGCGCGCCATGCCGGGCCTGCAGGAGGACGAACTGGCGATCGTCGAGACCCGGGTGCGCGATGCGCTCGGCGCGACGCGCCTATGGGTGGGCGCCGCGCCCGACGGCCAGACCCTCAATCACAACTGCGTGCAGGTGGTCGGCATCGACGAATGCGAGCCGCGCCCGCACACCGATTCGCGCACGATGTGCCGCTACGCCGCGGTGCTGTATTTGAACCCCACGGTGCCGGACCACTGCGGCACCGGTTTCTACCGCCAGCGCCTGGGCAACGGTCAGCGCGGCGGCAACACCGTGTCGCCGCCGCACGCCAATCTGGTCGAGGCCCTGGGCACCCGCTTCGTCGCGCCCGACGCCTTCGTCGAGGACGTCGTGGTGCCTCACCGCTACAACCGCCTGCTGCTGTACCGCGCCAACCTGATCCACAGCGCCAGCGGTTACTGGGGCCGGACCCTGGACACCATGCGCATGGCCGCGGTGTTCTTCTGGATGGTCTGACGGATCGCCCGAACCGGCCGCGTGCGGCGTCGCCCCGGGCCGGACACGACGAAGCCGGCGCAAGGCCGGCTTCGCGACGAACGCCATCGCGGCGGACGCTTACTTCAGCTTGATCTCGCGCAGGCGTTCTTCCAGATAGCCCTGGGCGGTGATCGCCTCGGGATAGCGGCTGGGATTGTCGGCGCTGATGGTCGAGGGCAGCACGTCGATCAGGAAATCCGGATTCGGGTGCAGGAAGAACGGGGTCGAATAGCGCGGCTGGCGCGCCTTCTCGCCGGGCGGGTTGACCACGCGGTGGGTGGTCGAGGGATACACGTGGTTGGTCAGGCGCTGCAGCATGTCGCCGATGTTGACCACGATGGTGTCGGCGTCGGCGGTGAACGGCACCCACTCGCCCTTGCGCGACTTCACTTCCAGGCCGGCGGCGCTGGCGCCGACCAGCAGGGTGATCAGGTTGATGTCCTCGTGCGCGCCGGCGCGCTCGTTGGGGATGTCGTCGGCGGTGATCGGCGGGTAGTGGATCGGGCGCAGGATCGAATTGCCGAAATCGGTCTTGTCGGCGAAATAGGTCTGCGGCAGGCCGATGTGCAGGGCCAGCGCGCTGAGCACGCGCGAACCCAGCTGGTCCAGGGTGGTGTACAGGCCGTAGGCCTGCTCGCGGAACTCGGGGATTTCGTCGGGCCACAGGTTGGCCGGCATGTCGGCGGCGTACTTGGAGTCGCGCGGGATCTCGCGGCCGACGTGCCAGAACTCCTTGAGGTCGAAGTGCTTGGCGCCCTTGGCGGTCTCCACGCCGAACGGGGTGTAGCCGCGCGCGCCGCCGCCGCCGGGCACGTGGTACTTGCGCTTGACGTCTTCAGGCAGCGCGAAGAAGCGCTTGAACACGTCGTAGGACTGATCGATCTGCTCGGCCGGGATGCCGTGGCCGTTGATGCCGGCGAAGCCCCATTCGCGGTAGGCCGCGCCGAGTTCGGCGACGAACGCCTCGCGGTCGGTGTCGAAGCGGCGAATGTCCAGGGTGGGAATCTGACTCACGTGGTTGTCCTGTTGGTGTCTCGTCCGAATAGGCCGCTATCTTCGCTCAAAGCCGCCACCGGCGCGCAAGCCCGACCTGGCGGCACGCCGAACGCCCCGGCGCGGTGGCGCGGGGATGAACGAAACCGCCCCAGCCTGAACCGCTTGGCACACAAGCCGTGACCGGATCGACCGGCCCGCCCAAAGGTGGTGTCTTACCGCTTTGCTACGCGATAAAGTCGCGCCCCGACCCGGCGTTGCCCGCCGGTTGCAACGACGCCCGCCGAGGCCCGCACCGCATGCAAGACCCCGCCGTTCGCCCCGCCACCCCGGCACGCCGTGCCCTGGCCTGGCTGACCGGCTTCACCCTGGGCAATGCGGCGGTCGCGATCGCGATCGCCGCCTCGAACATTCCCTTCGCCCATCTGGCCGAGCACTGGAAGGCGGCGTTCTTCCTGACCCTGGCCCTGCCCGGCCACTTCGTGTTCTTCGGCGCCCTGCTCGGGCTGATCCCGCTGCTGCTCGGCGGCCTGAGCCGGCGCGCGAGCTGGATGACGGTGGCCGCGGTGATCCTGCAGGCGGCCTGGCTATGCCTGCTGGTCGCCGACGCCAAGGTGTTCGCGCTGTACCGCTTCCACCTCAACGCGATGGTCGCCAACATGGTGTTCGGCGGCGCGATGCAGGACCAGGTGGTGTTTTCCGGCACGGTCTGGGGCCTGATCGCGCTGGCGGTCGGCACGGTGCTGGCGCTGGAAATCGCCGCCGCCTGGCTGTGCTGGCGCTGGGTCGCGCGGCGTCCGGGCGCGGTGAAGATCGTGCATGCCTGGTGGGTCGCGATCGCGGTGATGCTGTTCGGGCAGGCCATGGTCGCCTACTACGATGCGCGCGGCGATCGCGCGGTGCTGTCGCAGTTGCCGTACATCCCGTGGGCGCAGCCGATCACGCTGAAGGATTCGCTGCACCGCTTCGGGGTCAAGAACGATCCCAACTCGGCCCTGCCCGGGGTCGGCTCGGGCCTGCTGGCGTATCCGCGCAAGCCGCTGGACTGCGAGGCCGCGCCCAAGCTCAACGTGGTGGTGATCCTGCTCGAATCGCTGCGCCACGACGCGCTCGATCCGACCGTGATGCCGAACACCTGGCGCTACGCCCAGCAATCGCAGTGGTTCGACGACCACTACAGCACCGGCAACGCGACCCGCTTCGGCCTGTTCGGCCTGCTGTACGGCCTGCCCGGCGGTTACTGGCATCCGATGCTGGCCGAGCAGCGCGGTTCGGCCTTCATCGGCCAGATGAAGAAAGACGGCTACGCGATGCACATCTACGGCAGCGCGCCGCTGTACAACCCCGAGTTCGACCGCACCGTGTTCTCGGAGGTGCGCGATCACATCGTCAACGGCCCGCGCGAACGCCACAGCGCGCAACGCGACCGCGCGATCGTCGACAGCCTGCGCCGCGACCTCGCCGCGACCCGGCCCGACCAACGCTTCTTCGGCTTCGTGTTCCTGGACTCGCCGCACCAGCCCTACTACATGCCCGAGGGCTACCCGCCGCTGTTCAAGCCGATGGCCGAGTCGATCAATCCGCTGGAATTCGGCCCGGACCACGACCCGATCCCGGACTTCAACCGCTACCGCACCGCGGTGCATTACAGCGATTCGCTGATCGGCGAGTTGCTGGCCAGCCTGCAGGCCAGTCCCTTCGCCGACGACACGGTGGTGCTGATCACCGGCGATCACGGCGAGGAGTTCAACGACCTCAAGCAGAACTACTGGGGCCACAACGGCAATTTTTCCGACTACCAGCTGCGCACGCCGTTCGTGCTGCACTGGCCGGGCAAGCCGCCGCGCAAATTCAGCCACACCACCTCGCATCAGGATTTCGTGCCGACCGTGATGCAGCACGCGCTGGGCTGCCGCAACGATCCCAACGACTACAGCACCGGCCGCGACCTGTTCGGCCCGGCCCAGGCGGCGCGTCCGCTGCTGGTGGAAAGCTGGTCGCAGCGCGGCATCCGCCAGGGCGACCGGATCTATCTGTTCGACAACTACGGCGCGGCGACGGTGGTGGACCGCAACTACCGGCCGCTGCCGGACGCGAAGGTCGATCCGGCGGCGGTGAGTCAGTCGTGGGAGATGTTGACGCGGTTTCAGCAGCGTTGAGGCAAAGGGCTTGGGTGTTGCCCTGTTGCGCGTGCGGGTTATGGCGGCGATCCGCGAACTTGATCACCCACTGACGCGCAAACTCCATCGCCCACTTTGGAAAAGGGGGCGAGCGCCCGGCGCAAGTTCGTTTCGATGCGAAGAATCGGAGCGCGGGGGATTTGCTTTTCCCACACGACGCGGTGCGCTTGAAGGTAAAAGCAAATCCCCCTAGCACCCCCTATTCAAAGGGGGGAATGCATCTTGGTGATCGGAGCGCCAACGAACTTCATAGCCCACTTTGAAAAAGGGGGCGAGCGCCCGGCGCCAGTGCGTTTCGACGCGAAGAACTGGAGCGCGGGGGATTCGCTTTTTCCGCACGACGCGGTGCGCTTGAAGGTAAAAGCAAATCCCCCCTAGCCCCCCTTTTCCAAAGAGGGGAATGCATCTTGGTGATCGGAGCCCCAACGAACTCCATCGCCCACTTTGAAAAAGGGGGCGAGCGCCCGGCGTCGGTGCGTTTCGACGCGAAGAACTGGAGCGCGGGGAATTTGCTTTCCCGCACGACGCGGTGCGATTGAAGGTAAAAGCAAATCCCCCCTAGCCCCCCTTTTTCAAAGGGGGGAATCCACCCGCGCGACTCAAACCACCGCGCGTACCGCCGCCGCAAGGCTGTCGAGAGTGTTCTGCATCAACGTCGCATCGTCGGCTTCGACGGTGACGCGGACCACGGGCTCAGTACCGGACGGGCGCAGGAACGCGCGGCCATGGCCGGCGACGGCCACTTCGGCTTGCTTCAACGCCTCTTTCACCGACGTCGCTTCGGTTGGTTTGGACGTCCCTTCGAAGCGCACGTTGACGGTCTTCTGCGGCACCCGGCTCAGTCCGTCCAGCGCCTGGCGCAGGGTCAGGCCGGTGCGGCCCAGCACTTCCAGCACCTGCAGCGCGCTGACGATGCCGTCGCCGGTGCTGGTGCGGTCCAGGCACAGCAGATGGCCGGAGGCTTCGCCGCCGAGGGTGCCGCCGTGCGCGATCAATTGCTGATGCACGTAGCGGTCGCCGACCTTGGCGCGCAGGAAACCGATGCCGCGTTGTTCGAACGCGCGCTCCAGGCCGTAATTGGTCATCAAGGTGCCGACCACCGGGCCCTGCAGGCGTCCGCTGCGCTGCCAGTCGGTCGCCAGCACGTACAGCAGATCGTCGCCGTCGCAGATGCGGCCTTCGCCGTCGACGAACAGCACCCGGTCGCCGTCGCCGTCGAACGCGATGCCCAGGTCCGCGCCGGTGGCCTGCACGCGTTCGACCAGGGTCTGCGGATGGGTCGAGCCCACGCCGTCGTTGATGTTCAAGCCGTTGGGATCGATACCGATCGCATCCACGCGCGCGCCGAGTTCGCGCAGCACCAGCGGGCCGGTCTGGTAGGTCGCGCCATTGGCGCAATCCATCGCGATGCGCATGCCGCTGAGGTCGAAACCGCGCGGCACCGAGTTCTTGCACGCTTCCAGATAGCGGCCGATCGCGTCGCGCGTGCGCACGGCCTTGCCCAGGCGTTCGGAGTCGACGGTGCGGAACGGTTCTTCCAGCGCGGCCTCGATCGCCAGCTCGGTTTCGTCGTCGAGCTTTTCGCCCTCGGCCGAGAAGAACTTGATGCCGTTGTCGTAATGCGGATTGTGCGAAGCCGAGATCACGATGCCGCCGTCGGCGCGCAGCGAGCGGGTCAGGTGCGCGACCGCCGGGGTCGGCATCGGCCCCATCAACTGCACGTCCACGCCGGCGGCGACCAGGCCGGCTTCGAGCGCGGCCTCGAACATGTAGTTCGAGATGCGCGTGTCCTTGCCGATGATGACCATCGGGTTGCGCCAGCCGCGCCGGATCAGCGCGTGGCCGTACGCGTTGCCCAGGCGCAGGACGAAATCGGCGGAAATCGCGCCTTCGCCCACGCGTCCGCGGATGCCGTCGGTACCAAAGTATTTGCGAGTCATGTATTCGGTTCGGGAATGGGGAATCGGGAATGGGGAATCAAAGCCAGGCGGCGCGGTACGGCGCAGTGCCGTCGGGGGATCGCCGCAACCCGAGTTTGCCGCATGCCGCGTGCGCTACGGTGCCGCGCAGCTGAACGAGGCCGCGTAGCGCCTCCGGGTTCACAGTTCCAACGCGGGAATGGGGAATCGGGAATGGGGAATCGAAAAAGCCAAAGCGCGCGCTGCGGCTTTGGCTTTGATTTTTCCGATTGCCCATTCCCCATTCCCGATTCCCGTCGAAGCGGCCGCTCAGGCCGCTTCGACGTCGTCCTCGGGCTGCGGCTGCTTCATCATCATCGCCAGCAGATGGGCGAGACGATCGCGCAGTTCGCGCCGGTCGCAGATCTGGTCGACCGCGCCGTGATCGACCAGGAATTCGCTGCGCTGGAAGCCTTCGGGCAGTTTCTCGCGCACGGTCTGCTCGATCACGCGCGGGCCGGCGAAGCCGATCAGCGCTTCGGGCTCGGCCATGTTGATGTCGCCGAGCATCGCGAACGAGGCCGACACGCCGCCGGTGGTCGGATGGGTCATCACCGAGATGTACGGCAGGCCCGCCGCGCGCAGGCGGCCGAGCGCGGCCGAGGTCTTGGCCATCTGCATCAGCGAGAACAGGCTTTCCTGCATGCGCGCGCCGCCGCTGGCGGAGAAGCACACGAACGGGCTACCGATCTGCAGCGCGGTCTCGGCGCCCAGGGTGAAGCGCTCGCCGACCACCGAACCCATCGAGCCGCCCATGAAGGCGAAGTCGAACGACGCGGCGACCAGCGGCCGCTGCTTGAGCGTGCCGCGCATCGCGATCAGCGCGTCGCGCTCGCCGGTGGCTTTCTGCGCGGCCTTGATCCGCTCGGAGTATTTCTTCTGGTCCTTGAACTTGAGCACGTCGACCGGGCCCAGTTCGGCGCCGATCTCGATCGTGCTGCCCGGGTCGAACAACGCGTTCAGCCGGACCCGGCCGCGGATCGGCATGTGGAAGCTGCATTTCGGGCAGACCTCGAGGTTTTCCTCGAGCTCGGGGCGATACAGCACGGCGCCGCAGCGGTCGCACTTCTCCCACAGACCCTCGGGCACGCTGCGCCGCTTGGCCGCGACCGTTTCGGTGCGGATGCCGGACGGCATGAGTTTCTTTAGCCACGACATGCGTTGGGGGTTTCCTATTCAAACGTGTTCAGGCGGTCCCGATGGTGCGGACCGGAGCGCCGCGAGCCATGCTCGCCGGCACGTGATGGGTTCAGTCTAACGCAGCCGGCCGCAGCGCCCGCCGCGCCCGCGTTCAGCCGGCGGCGCCGTCCAGGGCCTGGCGCAGCGGCGCGAGGAACGCGCCGGCCGCTTGCGCGGCGGCCGCGGCATCGGCGGTTTCGGCCAGCACCGCGACCAACGCGCTGCCGACCACCACGCCGTCGGCCTCGCGCGCCATGGTCGCGGCGCTGGCGGCGTCCTTGATCCCGAAACCGGCCACCACCGGCACCTTGCTGCGCGCGCGGATGCGGTGCAGGCGGTCGTTGGCCGCGCCGGTGTCGAGCAGGTCGGCCGCGCCGGTCACGCCGGCGAAACTGACGTAGTACAGATAGCCCTGCGCGTCGTCGCACAGCAAGGCGATGCGTGCTTCGGTGGTGGTCGGCGAGGCCAGCAGGATCAGCGCCAGTCCGGCGGCGGCGAAGGCCGCGCGCAGTTCGGCGGCTTCTTCCGGCGGCAGGTCGACCAGCAGCACGCCGTCGACACCGGCGGCGACCGCGTCGTCGGCGAAGCGGGTCGAGCCGCGGATCTCGATCGGATTGAGATAGCCCATCAGCACCACCGGCGTCTCGGCGTCGCGGCCGCGGAACTCGCGCACCGCGTCGAGCACCCAGCTCAAACCGGCGCCGCGCGCGATCGCGCGCTCGGAGCTGCGCTGGATGGTCGGGCCGTCGGCCATCGGGTCGGAGAACGGCACCCCGAGTTCGATCACGTCGGCGCCGGCGGCGACCAGCGCGTGCATGACCGGCACGGTCGCCTCCAGCGACGGATCGCCGGCGGTGACGAACGGGATCAGGGCCTTGCGGCCGGCGGCGTGCAGTTGTTGGAACTTGGCGTCGATTCGATTCATGCGTTGGTCAAAGCTTCTGCTTTAAGCCCCTCTCCCGCGTGCGGGAGAGGGGTTGGGGTGAGGGACCGGCGGCGGGCGTGGAGTTCGAGAATTCGAACATTGGAGCAACAATGCCGTGCGTATATCGCAGCTGCGTTGCCCTCATCTGCCCTGCGGGCATCTTCTCCCGCGAGCGGGAGAAGAAAAATCCGACGATCAGAAGTGCAAGCCTTCGCGCCCGGCGATGGTATGCACGTCCTTGTCGCCACGACCGGACAGGTTGCACAGCACCACTTGGTCTTTCGGCATCGTGCGCGCGAGCTTGATCGCCTGCGCGATCGCATGGCTGGACTCGAGCGCGGCGAGGATGCCTTCGGTGCGCGCCAAGGTACGGAACGCGTCGAGCGCTTCCTCGTCGGTGACGCCGACGTATTCGGCGCGGCCGGTGTCTTTCAGGAACGCGTGCTCGGGGCCGACGCCGGGGTAATCCAGGCCCGCGGAGACCGAATGGGTCTCGATGATCTGGCCGTCGTCGTCGCACAGCACATAGGTGCGGTTGCCGTGCAGCACACCTGGGCGTCCGGCGGCGAGCGAGGCGGCGTGACGGCCGGTGTCGATGCCGTCGCCGGCCGCTTCGGCGCCGACGATGCGCACCGCGGGATCGTTCAAGAACGCATGGAACAGGCCGATCGCATTGCTGCCGCCGCCGACGCAGGCGGTGATCGCATCGGGCAGGCGGCCGTATTCGGCCAGCATCTGCGCCCTCGCCTCGCGCCCGACCACGGCGTTGAAGTCGCGCACCATGCGCGGGTACGGATCGGGGCCGGCGACGGTGCCGATGATGTAAAAGGTGTCGCGCACGTTGGTGACCCAGTCGCGCATCGCCTCGTTGAGCGCGTCCTTGAGCGTCTGCGACCCGCTGGTCACCGGCACCACGGTCGCGCCGAGCAGCTTCATGCGGTAGACGTTGATCTTCTGCCGCTCGATGTCGGTCGCGCCCATGTAGACCACGCATTCCAGGCCCAGGCGCGCGGCCACGGTGGCGCTGGCGACGCCGTGCTGGCCGGCGCCGGTCTCGGCGATGATCCGGGTCTTGCCCATGCGGCTGGCCAGCAGGGCCTGGCCGATGGTGTTGTTGATCTTGTGCGCGCCGGTGTGGTTGAGGTCTTCGCGCTTGAGCAGGATCTGCGCGCCGCCGACTTCGTCGCTCAATCGCTGCGCGTGGTAGATCGGGCTCGGCCGGCCGACGTAATGGGCCAGGTCGTTTTCGAATTCGCGGATGAAGGCCGGATCGACGCGGGCGGCATCGTAGGCCTTGGCCAGTTCCTCGATCGGCGCGATCAGGGTCTCGGCGACGAAGCGTCCGCCGTAGCGGCCGAAGTGGCCGTTGGCGTCGGGATAGGCATGAAAGTCGATTGGCGGGGCGATCGGATCGGCGGACATCGGCTGGCGTTCGTTCGGCAGACGCCACGCGGCGCGCGGCGGAAGCGCCAGTTTAGGGCATCGCGGCGGTGACCGTACGCATCCGGGCGTGTCGGAATGGGCTGCGTGGTTGGGTTGTGATCGGGTGGGCAGGCGCGAATTCCTACCCACGCCCCTCTTTCAAATCGGGAACGTATCCGGAAAGACAGCGCGGCTGGCCCACCGTGGCGGTCCGCGAACCCCATCGCCCACTTTGGAAAAGGGGGCGAGCGCCCGGCGTCGATATGTTTCGAGGCGAACAATCGGGGCGCGGGGGATTCGCTTTGATTCGCACGACCCGGCGCACTCGAGGGTAAAAGCGAATCCCCCTTCCCCCTTTTGCAAAGGGGGAAAAGCACCGCGACGAGACTGTGCAACTTCGATCAATCGACGTGGCAATCGGCCTTGCGCACTTGTTCGACGAAGTGACGCATCTTGTCGCCGTCCTTCAAGCCCGGCGCGCTCTCGATGCCGCTGGACACGTCCACGCCCCAGGGCAAGGTCGCCAGGATCGCTTCGAACACGTTGTCCGGGGTGATTCCGCCGGCCAGCACGAAGGGTTTCTGCACGCCGACCGGGATGCGCTTCCAGTCGAAGGTCTTGCCGCTGCCGCCGCTGCCGCCGCGGGCATGGCTGTCGAACAGGAAGCCGGCCGCGCCCGGGTAGCGCATGTGCAGCGCCGAGGGATGCTGATCGGCCAGTTCGCCGCCCATCGGGATCGCCTTGAGATACGGCACGCCGAAGCCGCGGCAGAACGCATCGTCCTCGTTGCCGTGAAACTGCAGCAGGCTCGGCCGGACCTGGCGCACGACTTCGCGCACCTCGTCGACCGGGTTGTCGCTGAACAAGGCCACCGCGTCGACCAGCGGCGCCAGCGCCTGGCGCATGGCGCGCGCCTCTTCGGGCGCGACCCGGCGCTTGCTGCCGGCGGCGAACACGAAGCCGATCGCGTCGGCGCCGAGCTCACAGGCCAGGCGCACATCGCCGGGACGGGTGAAACCACAGAATTTGATACGGGTGCGGAACAGGGTACGGGGCTGGCTCAAAGGGTGACCTCGGCAGGCAACTGACACTCGACGGGGTAGCGCGGCCCGACGAACACCAAGCCCGACGAGGGCGCCGTCGGGCCGGCGACCGTGCGGTCGCGACCGGCCAGCAACTCGGCGATCCAGGTCTCAGGTTGTTCGCCGCGGCCGACCAGCAGCAAGCTTCCAACAATGTTGCGCACCATATGGTGAAGAAAGGCATTCGCCTGGACTTCCATTTCTACGACGTCGCCGTCCCGGCGGATGCGGATGTACTGCAGGTCGCGGCGCGCATGCGGTGCCTGGCAATGCACGGTGCGGAACGCGGAGAAGTCGTGTTCGCCCAGCAGGGCCTGGGCGGCGCGGTCCATGGCGTCGGCGTCGAGCGCACGCCGCTCCCAGGTCAGGTACTGGCGCTGCAGCGCCGGCCGGACCGGCCGGTTGAGGATGCGGTAGCGGTAGCGGCGCGCGCGCGCCGAGAAGCGCGCATGGAACCCGGGCGCGGCCGGCACGCACCAGCGCACGCACACCGACGGCGGCAGGCGCGAGGTGGTGCCCAGCACCCAGCCGCGCGGCTCGCGTTCGACCGGGCTGTCGAAATGCACGACCTGGCAGGCCGCGTGGACCCCCGAATCGGTGCGTCCGGCGCAGGTCACCTCGATCGGCGTGCCGGCGACGAAGCTCAGCGCCTGCTCCAGGGTGGTCTGCACGGTCGCTTCGCCGCGCAGGTCCGGCTCGCCGGGACGCACCAGGCGCTGCCAGCCGGAGTATTCGCTGCCGTCGTATTCCACGCCCAGGGCGTAGCGCCGCACCGGTGCGGCGCCGTCGCTGATCGGAGACTGCTGTTGCTCTACCGCCATCGGTCGTTGCCCTGCCCGCTCGCCGCGCTGGCGCGCTTCAGCTGGACGCCTCGATTTCGCGCAGCAGGCGCGCGGCCTGCTGGCGGGCGGCGTGATCGCCGTTGATCAGCACTTCGCCGAGCAACTGGCGGGCGCTGCTTTGATCGCCCAGGTCGAGGTAGGCGCGGGCGAGTTCGATCCGCTCCTGGCCGGGGTTGGCCGGGGCCGGACTGGCCGGGGCCTGATTGGCTTGAGCCGCCGCGGCGACGGCCGCCGCGGGCGCAAGCGCCGGTTCGACCCGCGCCGGGGCCGCGCCGCTGCGCGACGCGCTGGTACCGACTTCGCTGGAATGCCAGGTCGGCACCTTGGTTTTGTTTTGCGGCTCGGCCTTCGGCGCGGTCCAGAACGGCGCGCTGGCCGGTTCTTCGGCGGCCGCCGCGGCAACGGCCGGGACCGGTTCGACTGGTTCGTTCGGCCTGGCCGGGCTGTCGGCCGCGGATTCGCCGAGCAATTGCGCGACCGGATCGACCAGCGGCGCGGCCGGCTCGGTGCGGCGGCGCAGCGAATCGACCGGATCGGCCAGCGGCCCGGAGCGCTCGCTCGCCGCGTCGGAAACCGGCAACGGCGCGCGGAACGCCGGCTTCTTCGGTTCGCGCCGGCTCATCGCCCAGCCGCCGAGCAGCAACGCCAGCACGCCCAGGCCGCCGAAGATCCACGGCAGCGGCGAACCGCCGTCGTTGCGCGCCTGCTGTTCGGCCAGGCGCTGCTGGCTCGCGGCCAGCTCGCTGTCCTTCATCGCGATCAGCTTCTGCTGCTTGCTCTGCAACTGCTCCAGGTCGGCGACCTTGCTCTTGAGTTCGGCCAGTTCCTGCTCGCGCGCGGCGAGGGTCTCGGTGGTCTGTTGGGTGTCCTGACGGACCATGTCGCCCTCGCCTCCGGCGCTGATGCCGGATTGTGCCCCGGCCTGGGTCGCGCGGCTGGCGCCCGGCGGAACGATTTCCAAACGTGCATCGTCGCTGCGCGCCTTGCCGGCGGCGGTGGCCGCGGGGGCGACCGGCGCCTTGGCGACTGCGTCCGACTCCAGGCTGATCGGCTGCGGCACCGGCGCACTGGCCACGCCCTGGCGCCACTGCTGCACCTGGACCCGCACCAACTCGCTGGCTTCGCGCGGATCGAGCGTGGCCAATTGGTTGGTCGGCGGCAGGCGCAGCACCGCGCCCTGCTTGAGCCGGTTGATGTTGTTGCCGATGAACGCCTCGGGGTTGGCCCGCAGCAAGGCGATCATGGTCTGGTTGAGCGTATGCGGCCCGCTCAGGCCGGCGGCGATGCCCGACAGGGTCTGCCCGCCCTGCACGGTGATGTCGCCTTCGGCGGCGAGCTTCGGCGCGGCCGCGGCCGGGCGCGGCTCGCGCGGCTCGCGCGGCTCGCGCGCAATCTTGCCGGCGTTGGGACGCTGCGGCGACTGCTGCGCCGGCGCAGCGGGAACCGGGTCGGCCGCGATCGCGATCGGTTCGGCCGGCAGCGGCTGCGCCTGCGGGTCGCCCGGCGCGATCACGCTGCCGGGGTCGTAGCGGTCGAGCTGGTTTTCCACCGCCAGCGGATCGGTCGCCTGCGGCTGCGCGCCGAACGGCAGCGGCGCTTCCAGCGGACGTTCGATGGTGTTGGGGTTGGCGCCGGTCGCGGCCTGGATCGGCGGCTGCATCGGCGCGGACACCGTGCGCGGCGCGTCGATCAGCGCCGAGTACTCGCGGGTCAGGCGGCCCTGGCCCCAATCGACTTCGATCAGGAAGGTCAGCGCCGGCTGGTTGACCGGCTGGGTGCTGGTGACGCGGATCACCGGCTTGCCGGCGGCGTCCAGCGCCAGGGTGAAGCGCAGGTCGGTGACGATGCCCTGCGGCGCGTCCAGGCCGATGCGGCGGAAGGTTTCCGGCGAAGCCAGGCCGGCGCGCAGCTGCGCCAGTTCGTCCGGGCCGCTGGAGATCACCGGGATTTCCGCCAGCAAGGGTTGGCCGGCGCGCGACTTCACCTCGATCTGGCCCAGACCCAGCGCACAGGCCGCCCCGCTGGCCAGAGCCAGCGCCAGAGCCAAGGCGGTGCGTGCGAAACCTGATCTCACGGACGATCCCATTACCCAAAGTCAGGCGGCGACTCTAGCGGTCAGCGGGCGTCATGCGCAACGCGGAGTGAAGATTTCGTTGCGCACGCGGGGCGATCCGGGTGTCGGACGGCGGGTTGGTTGCTTGCGATCACGCTATCGCGCCGCGGCGAACCTACCGGCGGCGGCGAAGCATCGAGGTCTTTTGTGGGAGGGGCTTCAGCCCCGACGCTTTTCGATCAGCGCTCAGCGCTCAGTGCAGTTTCACCGCGGCTGATAAAAGAGCGTCGGGGCTGAAGCCCCTCCCACAAAAGACTCGCGCGCTCGTCCGGTTGTTGCCTGAGCGCGGCGGGCATTCACCCTTTCCATGAGCACCGCATCTTTGGCCACCAACGTCTCGGCCACTACATAAGGCCGACCTCATAAGGTCGACCTCTAACCACCGGCCACCAACAAGATCGGGCCCCGCAGGGCCCGATCTTCAATGGCTACCGCCAGCCCCGCGGGGACCAAGCCCGGCGATCAGCGCTCGTTCCAGACCAACTCGGCCAGTTGCACGGCATTGGTCGCCGCGCCCTTGCGGATGTTGTCGGACACCACCCACAGCGACAGCCCGCGCGGGTGCGAGATGTCCTCGCGGATGCGGCCGACGAACACCGGGTCCTGCCCGGAGGCATGGGTGACCGGGGTCGGGTAGCCGCCGTTGACCGGCTCGTCGACCACCACCACGCCCGGCGCCTTTTCCAGCAGCGCGCGCGCATCGGCCGCCGAGAGCTTGTCGCGGGTTTCGATATGCACCGCCTCGGAATGGCCGTAGAACACCGGCACCCGCACCACGGTCGCGTTGACCCCGATGCTGTCGTCGCCGAGGATCTTGCGGGTCTCCCAGACCAGCTTCATTTCCTCGGTGGTGTAGCCGTTGTCGGTGAAATCGCCGCCGTGCGGGATCACGTTGAAGGCGATCTGCACCGGATACACCTGCGGATCGATCTGCTGGAAGCTCAGCAGCGCGGCGGTCTGCTTGCCGAGTTCTTCCATCGCGCGCTTGCCGGTGCCCGACACCGACTGGTAGGTCGCCACGTTGATGCGCTCGATCTTGGCCTGGCGGTGGATCGGCGCCAGCGCGACCAGCATCTGCATGGTCGAGCAGTTCGGATTGGCGATGATCCCGCGCGGACGGTTGCGGGCCGCTTCGGGATTGACCTCGCTGACCACCAGCGGCACGTCGTCGTCGTAGCGGAACGCCGAGGAGTTGTCGATCACCACCGCGCCGGCCGCGGCGAACTTGGGCGCGTACGCCTTCGACACCGAACCGCCGGCCGAAAACAGCGCGATGTCCACGCCGCTCGGATCGAACAACGCCAGATCCTCGACCACGATGGTTTTGCCCTCGTACTCGAGTTTCTCTCCCGCCGAGCGTTCGCTCGCCAACACATGCAGCTTGCCGATCGGAAATTTGCGCTCGGCCAGCACCTTGAGCATGGTTTCACCGACCGCGCCGGTAGCACCGACCACGGCGACATTGCAGGACGTCTTGGCGTTCATCTGTTCTGAGTTACCTGACTTGTGGGGACCGCCGGACCCATTTCCGGCGGGTGTTGCTATGGAGCGGGAATCGGGAATCGGGAGTCGTAAAAGCGCTGCGTCACTTCGCGGCATTCCGTTTTCCAATCCCCAATCCCTAATCTCGAATCCCGGCATTCAACAGCGACGGCGGCTTGCCGGCGTTCGGGCCATGGCCCAGCGCGGCGATAAGATTGTCGACCGCCAGACTCACCATCGCCCGGCGCGTGGCCAGACTGCCGCTGGCGATGTGCGGAGTCAGCACGACCCGTCGCTGTTCGAGCAGGCGCGGGTTGAGCCTGGGCTCGCCTTCGTAGACATCCAGTCCGGCCGCGGCCAGCCGCCCTTGTTCGAGCGCGTCGCACAGCGCGTTCTCGTCGATGATGCCGCCGCGCGCGATATTGGTCAGCGTCGCATGCGCCTGCATCTTCGCCAGCGCCGCGACATCGATCAGATGATGCGACTGCGGCGAATACGGCAGCACCAGGATCAGGTGATCGGCGCGGGCCAGCAGTTCGTCGAAACTCACGTAGCCCGCGGCGCATTCGCGCTCGACCGCCTCGGGCAACCGGCTGCGGTTGTGATACAGCGTGCGCATGCCGAACCCGGCCGCGCGACGCGCGATCGCCTGGCCGATCCGGCCCATGCCGAGAATGCCCAGGGTCGCACCGTGCACGTCGCCGCCGAGCAGGCTGTCGAAACTCCAGCGCTGCCAGTGGCCCTCGCGCAGCCAGCGCTCGGCCTCGGAAATCCGCCGCGCGGCCGCCATCATCAGCGCCCAGCCGAAATCGGCGGTGGTCTCGGTCAACACGTCGGGCGTGTTGGTGGCGAGAATGCCGGCCGCGCTCAGCGCCGGCACGTCGAGATTGTTGTAGCCGACCCCGACGTTGGCGATCGCGCGCAGACGCGTGGCGCCGGCGATCTGCGCCGCGCCGATCGGATCGTTGAGGGTGACCAGCGCGCCGTCGGCCTCGCGCAGCGCGGCGGCGACGGCCTCGGGTGCGTGCTGGGTCACCGCGGTCGTCGCCGATACCTCGAAATACTCGTCCAGCCGCGCGATCACGTCGTCGAACAGCGGCTGCGAGACCCACACGCGCGGACGGTCAGTCATCGTGGCCTGACTCGTGGCGGTCGAAACCGGGGTTGGCCGGAATGCGCGGGGTGATCGTGCCGACATCGCCACACTGGGCGCGATGGCGCAGGGCCTGGTCGATCAACACCAGCGCGACCATCGCCTCGCAGATCGGGGTGGCGCGGATGCCGACGCACGGGTCGTGGCGACCGGTGGTGATCACCTCGACTTCGTTGCCGTGGATGTCGACGCTACGGCCCGGCAGGCGCAGGCTCGAGGTCGGCTTGAACGCGGTCGAACAGCGCAGTTGCTGGCCGGTGCTGATGCCGCCGAGGATGCCGCCGGCGTGGTTGCTGGCGAAGCCCTGCAGGGAAATCTCGTCGCGGTGCGCGCTGCCCTTCGACGCGACCGAGGCGAAGCCGTCGCCGATCTCCACGCCCTTGACCGCGTTGATGCTCATCAGCGCCGCGGCGAGTTCGCCGTCGAGCTTGCCGTAGATCGGCTCGCCCCAACCCGGCGGCACGTTGTCGGCGATCACGTCGACGCGCGCGCCGACCGAATCGCCGGACTTGCGCAGCGCGTCCATGTAGGTTTCCAGCTCGGCGACCTGGGCCGCGTCGGGCCAGAAGAACGGATTGCTTTCCACCGCCGACAGGTCGTACCCGTTCGGCACGACCTCGCCGATCTGCGACATGAAACCGCGCACGACCACGCCGAAACGTTCGGCCAGCCACTTCTTGGCGATCACCCCGGCGGCCACGCGCATGGTGGTTTCGCGCGCCGAGGAGCGTCCGCCGCCGCGCGGATCGCGCAGGCCGTATTTCTGCCAATAGCTGTAGTCGGCGTGGCCGGGGCGGAACTGTTCGGCGATCGAGCCGTAGTCCTTGCTGCGCGCATCGGTGTTGCGGATCAGCAGCGCGATCGGGGTGCCGGTGGTGCGGCCTTCGAACACGCCGCTGAGGATCTCGATGTCGTCGGTCTCGCGCCGCGCCGAGGTGTGACGGGTCTTGCCGGTGGCGCGGCGGTCCAGGTCGTGACGGAAATCTTCCGGCGCGATCGACAGCCCGGGCGGGCAACCGTCGACCACGCACCCGATCGCCGGACCGTGGCTTTCGCCGAAGGTCGTCACGGTGAAGAGCTTTCCGAAGCTGTTGCTGGACACGACGGGGTTCCTGGTGCGTGCCGGTCGCGGCCGGCGTGTGGGGCTAGGAGAATGTTCGGTGCTGCGCGTGTGCTTTTTATGAAGTGGGTCGCGGCTTGCGTGGCGCGTATCGCTTCGATGGTATGACGCGGGGTTGGTGAGCGGAAATGAGCATTGGTGCGGACTGAGAACCATCGCTGATGCCGCCGCGGCGGCTGGCGCTGGCCCTCACCCCAACCCTCTCCCGCAAGCGGGAGAGGGAGCCTGAGGCGCGGCAAACCCGAATAGGCGCGAAATCCGAATAGGCGCGTCACTCCAAGCGACGATGAACTGCTCCCTCTCCCGCTTGCGGGAGAGGGCCGGGGTGAGGGCCGAAGGCTCAAGCCATGAACCCTTCCGCCAACACCCGCAAAGCACAGCCGCGAACGCACCACCGGCCCAAGCCACGATAGCCGACATGGCCGGTTTCCGCTGTAACGAAGGCCCACGCGCATCCGCCACGGTGGGCGAACCCCGCGGGCATTCGACGGAAAAAGTCACTTCCGGCGCTCACCCGCTCGCGACGGACCCAGCAACAGCAGGCCCGTCAACAACAGACAAGTTCCGACCGGCTCGGCGCCGGGACGCAACGCTGGGAATCAGCGCAACGCGCGGCGCTGCGAAAGGCGTCAACCGCCTTTCGCTACCGGCCGCCGACGCGCGTGGCTCAGGCTCGCGCGTCGGCGAGCCGTTTGATGGCGTCGTGGTGTTCGACCAAGTCGTGGCGCTGGGCCACGAAGATGCCCATCTGGCCGACCTTGAACTCGACCCAGTCCAGCGGCAGCTGCGGCAGCAGTTCGACCAGGGCGCGCTCGGCTTCGCCGACTTCGCAGATCAATACGCCGTGCTCGCTGAGGTGATCGGGCGCGTCGCGCAGGATCTTCAGCGCCAGGTCCAGGCCGTCGTCGCCGGCGCGCAGGCCCAGTTCGGGCTCGTGCGAATACTCCAGCGGCAGCGCGTCGGTTTCCTCGTTGGTCACGTACGGCGGGTTGGTCACGATCAGATCGAAGACCTCGCCCTGCAGGCCCTGGAACAGGTCGGACTTGCGCAGCTCGACGTTGCCGGCGTGCAGGCGTTCCTTGTTCTCGGCCGCCAGCGCCAGCGCCGCGTCGTTGATGTCGGCGCCGATCACCTGCCAGTCGGGGTGGTAATGCGCGGTGGCGATGGCGATGCAGCCCGAACCGGTGCACAGGTCCAGCACGCGCTCGACCTCGAGTCCGTTGAGCCAGATCCCGAAGCCGGATTCGATCAGTTCGGCGATCGGCGAACGCGGCACCAGGGCGCGGCGGTCGCTCTTGAAGCTCAGGCCGGCGAACCAGGCTTCGCCGGTCAGGTAGGCGGCCGGGATGCGCTCGGCGATGCGGCGTTCGAACAGCGCCAGCACCGCGTCCTTCTCCTCGCTGGTGACCTTGCCCTGGCCGTAGACCGGGCTCAGGTCGTGCGGCAGGTGCAGCGCGTGCAGGACCAACTGGGTGGCCTCGTCCAGGGCATTGTCGTAGCTGTGGCCGAAGGTCAGCCCGGCCGCGCTGAAGCGGCTGGCGCCGTAGCGGATCAGGTCGACGAGGGTCAGCGATTCGAAGGAGACGGAAGCGGGCACGGTGAGTCCAGGGCGAAACAAGGCGCGCAGTATACCGGCGGCGGGGGGCGTTATCGCGGCGGTTGCGCGGTTTTCGCAGGTTTTGGCTCATGGTTGCGATGCGTGTCGCGCGGCCGTGGCGGCGCGAACCCGCGGTTCCCGGCCGCACCCACCCGACGGGTTCCCCCCTTTGAAAAAGGGGAGCCCGGGGGGGATTTGCTCTTGGCTCGGAGCACGTCGTTTCTGCAAAGCGAAAAGCAAATCCCCCCTGCCCCCCTTTTTCAAAGGGGGGGAAAGCACGGGCTGTCAAAGGGGAATCAGCACGTGCTGGCGGGCTGAAGACGCCTCGAACACACGCAAACCCGCCTCGCCGGCCATCGCCGGTATCATGGCCCGGCTCATTCGCTGGAACCGCCATGTTCAATCGCACCACCGCCATCGTCCTCATCGCCGCGCTCGCCGCCGCGCTCGGCCTGTGGGCCTCGCAGAAGTATTTCGGCAGCGTGCGCCACGCCTCGCTGCCGCAGACCGAAGCGGTCCGCCTGATCGAACCGCGCCGCACCCTGCCCGCGTTCTCGCTGCGCCAGTCCGACGGCACCCAGCTGATTCCCGGCGAACTCAAGGGGCACTGGACCCTGGTCTTCCTCGGCTTCACCCACTGCCCCGACGTGTGCCCGACCACCCTGGCGCAGATGTCGGTCGCGCAGAAAGCCTGGGAGTCGATTCCCGAAGCGACCCGGCCGCGGGTGCTGTTCGTCTCGGTCGACCCCGAGCGCGACACGCCCGACAAGATCGGCGAGTACGCCCACGGCTTCCATAAGGACACCCTGGCCGCCACCGCCGATGTCCCGGCGCTGGAGAGCTTCGCCAAGTCGCTGAGCATGGTGTTCGCGAAGGTGCCGGCGCCCGACGGCGCCCAGGCCGACCAGTACACGCTCGATCACAGCGCCAGCATGGTCGTGCTCGACCCGCAGGGCCGCATGGCCGGGCTGCTGCGTCCGCCGTTCGACCCGAACGTGATCGCCAAGGACATGGCCGTGCTGACGGAGGCCGCGCCTTGAGCCTCGTCACCACCCTGACCTACGTCCTGCCGCATCGCCTGATGTCGTCGCTTGCGCGCGCGCTGGCTTATTCCGACCGGCCGGGCGTCAGCCGCTGGCTGATCGACACGGTGACGCGCAAGTTCGGCGTCGACTTGGGCGAAGCGGCCAACGCCGACCCGCGCTCGTACCCGACCTTCAATGCCTTCTTCACCCGCGCGCTCAAGCCCGGCGCGCGCGTACCCGATCCCGATCCGCGCGTGCTGCTGATGCCGGCCGACGGCCGCATCAGCCAGTGTGGGCCGATCCGCGACGGCGAGATCTTCCAGGCCAAGGGCCAGTCGTTCACCGCGACCGAACTGCTCGGCGGCGACGAAGCGGCGGCCGCGCCGTTCCGCGACGGCGTGTTCGCCACCGTGTACTTGTCGCCGAAGGACTACCACCGCGTGCACATGCCGTGGACCGGCACCCTGCGCGAAACCGTGCATGTGCCGGGCCGTTTGTTCAGCGTCGGCCCCGACGCGGTGCGCAACGTGCCGCGTTTGTTCGCGCGCAACGAGCGCCTGGTCTGCCACTTCGACACCGAGTTCGGGCCGATGGCGATGGTGATGGTCGGCGCGCTGCTGGTCTCGGGCGTGGAAACGGTCTGGAGCGGCGTGGAGATTCCGCGCTACGGCGACATCGTCACCACCAAGGACTATCGCGGCGAAACCATCACCCTGGAGCGCTTCGCCGAAATGGCCCGCTTCAACTACGGCTCGACCGTGATCGTGCTGCTGCCGCCCGGCGTGGCCGCGCTGGACGCGGGCCTGGGCGCCGAAACCGCGGTACGCCTGGGCCAGGCCTTGGCCCGGCGCAGCGACTGAACCTCATCAACGCTTTCCTAAGGAAGGGACCATGCCATCGACCCACCGCCCGGCCCTGCGCCGGGCCTGCCTGACCGCGACCATCGCGTTACTGACGCTGGCCGTGGCCGCGTGCGGCAGCAAGAGCGAAACCGAACAACTGGCCGAACTGCGCGACGGGATCACCTACACCCAGTACCGCCGATTGTCCGAAAACGGCTTGCCCGGCGGCCTGAGCGCGTATCAAAAAGGCCTGCAGTGGACCGGCGAGAACTGGGCGTCGAACAACCTGGCTTCCAGAAGCGGGATCTCGAACAATCCGGTTGCCGACCTGCCCAAGGGCGAATACAGCGAAGCGCAACTGTGCGTGGTGCATGTGCTGCTCGCCTACGGCGCGTTGATCGCCAACAAGAACACCATCGCCCTGGCCGAAAGCGACATCGTGCAGGCCCAGTCCTGCGGCGCGTTCGACCGCGCCGCCGCGACTTCGCTGCGCGCGGTCGTGTTCCAGCGCGAGCAATGGCCCGGGCTGGCCAAGCTGGAAGGCGAGAAAGCCTGGGCGCTGCCGACCCAGGCCGGCGAAGACCTGCCGCCGGCCGAGCACGTGATGGTGCTGCACGCGGCGCTGGCCTACTTCGCCGCCAGCGAGCAGGAATGGGAGCGCGCACAGTTGCATTTCGATGCGCTCGGCCAGTTGATGGGACAGCCGTGGTTCGCGCAGCTGCCGCAGGCCGGTATCGCGTTCAAGGAAGGCCGCACCCGCGACGGCCTGATCGTATTGAAAAAGCTCAGCGTCGATCCGAGCGCGCCGGAAGAAGTGCGCAAGGAACTGGTCGCGTTGATCGCGAAGGTCGAAGCCAAGGGCGGCGATGTCGACTCGGCGATCTTCATGCCGCGCCTGGTCGCGACCTTGACCTGGGACATGATCGCCGCCGAAGGCCCGCAGTTGCTGCGCACCGCCACCGGTTTCGCCGAGCAGCAGGCCGATTGGGCGGCGCTGAGCGGCTCGGTCAAGGACGGCACCGGCAAGGCCACGGCCGCCGCGGCGCAATGGTGGAACAAGGCGCGCGAGGCGGTGGCGCCTGCGGATGAGAAGCGGGAATAGGGAATAGGGAATGGGGAATCGGAACGCGGTTGCGCGGTTGTCGTCGCGTCGCGGGTGCTTTCCCGGATCGGTTTCGATCCCTTGCTAACGATGCCACATCGGTGTTTCTACGCCGCGTGCGGCGCTTTGCCAGGGTGCGGCGTGCAAACCGACAAACCGATCAGGGTCTGGGCGATCCAGTAGGTCGCCAGCACCACCGCCGGCGCCGCGCCGAACGGCGCGGCGAAGCGGTCGATCGCAAGCGTCGCATCGGAAGCGACAAAGAACGCACCGCCCAAGGCCGCCAGCGCGGTCGACTGCGAGCGCGCGCATCGCCACGCCACCGCCGCCTGCGCCGCCATCGCCGCGAGCACCGTCACGTAGACGATCACCGGGACGCGCAAGTCACCCGGCAGATGCGCCCACAGCACGCTCAGCACCGCGCCGGCCAGCAGCGCGTAGCCCAGATACGGCCAGCCCCGCGCGAACCAGCGCGCGCGCCGCGCCAGGCCGAGCAGATACGCGATGTGCGCGCACAGGAACGAGCCCAGGCCGAACACGAACCAGTCGCCGGGCAGCATCAGGAACACGTCGCCGCAGGTCGATAGCAGCAGGCCGATCACGATCGCGCGTCGATACCCGGGTTCGGCCGCGCGGCCGTGACGCCAGACCATCGCCACGATCAGCAGCGTGGTCAGCGGTTTGAACAGGTAGTGCAGCCACGGCGAAGCGTACGCGCCGGCGATCGCGAGCAGGGCCGCCACCGCCACTGCCGTCAGCCATGCGCGCGGCGCGGCCATGGAATTGTCGACCATCTGGTTCATGCGCTTGCATCCTGAGTAATCGCACCGGGGGCACGGGCCGGCGCGGTGCCGTCCGCAATATCCGCTTCGTCGATTATGGCCTCGATGCATTCGCGCAAACCGGCCTCACTCGCCACGGTCGAAGCGAACGCCGAGTTATCGGCATGGCGCCTGGAACGCAGCAACTGCTCGCGCGCAGCCATCGAGTCGCCGCGCAGTGCCGCGGCCAGCGCACGCACGCGAGGCGCCAGCTGCGGTGCATGCCAAAAGCCGCGCGCATCCAGATCCAGGGCAGCGATCGCGGCGAGATCCTCGGCGCCACGACGGTCCAGGGCCCGCGCGAAAACGCAATCGGCCTGGGTGATGATCAACAGGTCGCCGAGCGCTTGCCGGATCGGCTCCTCGTAGGCGTCGATGCGCGCATGCAGCGTTTCCAGCGCCGCCTCCGCCGCGTCCAGCTCGTGCGCGCCCAACGCAAGGTACACCGTCAGCCAATCGTGCAGCGCGGGCATCGGCGCGGGCTCCTCACCCAGACGCCGGATCAACGCCTCGGGCAGATCGCCTGCCGACTCGCCACGCAATAAACGGCCATTGATCGCCATGAAGGTCGCGCCGGGCAGATCCTCGACTCGATTCACATACGCGCGCAGCACATTCAGACCGTCGCTGACCATGGCTCCGTTCAAGCTGCGCGGCAGCAGATTGAACAGCGCCGCCAACAGATGCAGCAGACCGAGCAGCAAACACCAGGCCTGGGCAAACGAGTGACCCAGCCACCACGCCAGCACGGCGAGGACGAGCGCAGCCGCCAGATTCGCCAACGGGCCGCCCAACGCTAGAGCGATCAGATCGCGGCGCATATCGCGGCCCGGATCCGGATACGCCATCACATAGCCGCCGACGCCACGTTGCCGGTTGCGGTGCAGGCGGATGCGCACGCCGCGTCGGCGCGGCTGGATTTCCACCGGCCCGATCACGACCTGGGTGACGGTCATCGCGCGTCGGCGCGCCACCCACCAATGCCCGCCTTCATGCACGACCAACACCGACAGCCAGCCCGGCACCAAGATCGCGGTGAGCACGAACGGCAGGCCGTAATGGTGTTGGCGGGCGAGCGCATACGCCAGGATGAACATCATCGGCAGGATCAACGCGCCGATGACGTTGGCGATCCATGTCGACAGCCGCGACCAGCGCGGCGACAGATCGCGGAATGTAGTGGCTTCGCCCGGACTTGAAACCGAAGGCTGCCTCGCTTCAGCGACGCAGCCTTCTTCATTGGGTCCATGCGCGTCCATGCGTCCAGGTCACTGCGTTGCGCGCAGTGCGGACTAGCCCCCGCAGCCGTTCAACTTGAGCGTCTGCCCCGGCTTGACCATGTAACGCGGGCCCTTGATGCCGTTGGCCTTGGCCAGCTGCTTGGTGTCGCACTGGAACTTCTGCGCGACGTCGGTCAGGGTCTGGCCGCGCTGCACCTTGTGGGTGCGCGGCGCGGCGGGCTTCTTGGCCGGGGCCGGCTTGCCGGTCGCCACCGTGGTCGGCACGCCGGTGGCGACGGTGACCGGCACGGTGCCGTCTTCGCCCGTGGCCTCGGCCGGCAACACGGTCAGCGGGCCGGTGCGCACGATCGCGGTGGTCGCATCGCTCATCACCAGGGTGCGCGCGAGTTCGGCGCGCTTGCCCTGCACGCACCAGCGGTTGTACAGGCTGACCATCTTCGGCGTGGCGTTGAGCGTGGTGCCCGCGGCCAGGTAGCTTTCGCCCTTGTAACGCGGGTTGAGGTTGCGCAGCGCGCGCATGTAGCCGTCGCGGCTGCCGCTGCTGCCCATGCAGATGGTCAGTTCGTAGATCGAGGTCGGCTTGACCAGGCGCATCGTCGCGGCCTTGTTGTCGATCTTCGGGAACTGCAGGCCGTATTCGCGCGGATGCAGGAACAGCCAGGCCGCGGCGATCACCATCGGCACGTAGTCGCGGGTTTCGGCCGGGAACTGGTTATAGACCGACTCGTCCCAGAAATTGCGCCCGCCGCTGGCGTTGTTGATGCGCAGCGCGCGGCCTTCGCCGCCGTTGTAGGCGGCCAGCGACATCTCGATGCTGTTGTTGAGCTGGCCCAGGCGCTCGTTCAAGTACTCCGCCGCCGCCTGCGAGGACGCGCGCGGGTCGTAGCGGGTGTCGAAGCCGCTACCGTCGTCGCCCAGGCCGAAGCGCTTGCCGGTGGCGAACATGAACTGCAACGGCCCGGCCGCGCCGGCGCGCGAGGTCGAATGCACGCGGCCGTTGGATTCCTTGGCCATGATCCCGAACAGCAACGCCTCGGGCAGGCCTTCGCGTTCGAACGAGGGCCACATCATCTGGCGCATGTACTGGTAGTTATCGTAGCTCTGCATCAGCGGACCGCGCATGTCGGTCAGCCAGCGGCGGATGCCGGCCTGCACCGCCGGGTTGTACTGGACCATCTTGACGAAGCGCTGGCCGTCGTCGCTGAGCAGCGCGGCCGCGCGCGCGGCCTCGGGCACGTCGGCGGCGAAGTTGTCGCTGTCCAGCGCGGTCGCGTCGTCGCTATCCTCGTTGGTCGCGGCCGAAGCATCGGCGTTGGCCTTGAGCAGGCGCTTGTAGCCGGCCAGCATGGTGTTGACCTGGCAGCCCTTCTGCTTGAGGCAGACCGCGATCACGTCCTCCATGTCCTCCAGCGCGGCGTCGCTGTCCTGGCGGCCGCTGGGATCGGCGTTGCGGATCTTGACCAGGGCCGACTGATAACGGGTCTCGGCCGATTGCATGCGCTGGGTCAGCGCGTCGACCGCGGCCTGATCGCGCTTGGACAACGCGGCGGCTTGCGGAGCGAGACTGCACAGGGCCAGTGCGGCGGCGAGCGGCGCGAACAAGGCGCGGCCATTGAACGAAGCGAAGCTAAAGGAAACGGGCATGAGGGCGCGCGGCAGGTCCTTGTTGCGGGGGGCCAGGGTAACGGCGCGGGTCCGCGCGCGGCAAGAACTGCGACGCGATCGGGTTTTCCGTGCGTGGCGAGTCGTCAGGCGGTCTTGACGGCCATCAACACGCTGCCGGCGTTCACGAACCACCCACGCCTGCCGCTAGAATCGGCCCCTTGCTCTCCACTCGAACCACGGACGCGGACATGGCCCCGACCCCCGACGCACGCCCGAACGACATCCTGCTCGGCAAGGCCGTGACCACGCCCGATAGCGGCCTGGTCTACCTGCACACCAAGCTCGGCAACCGCCACGGCCTGGTCGCCGGCGCCACCGGCACCGGCAAGACCGTCACCCTGATGACCCTGGCCGAAGGTTTTTCGCGCCAGGGCGTGCCGGTGTTCCTCGCCGACGTCAAAGGCGACGTGGCCGGGCTGGCGATGCCCGGCGCGGCCAACGACAAACTGCAGTCGCGGCTGACCGAGATCGGCATCGCCGACTGGGCGCCGAGCGCCAGCCCGGTGGTGTTCTGGGACCTGTTCGGCAAGCTCGGCCATCCGGTGCGCACCACCGTCAGCGAAATGGGCCCGACCCTGCTGGCGCGCATCCTCGAACTCAACGACACCCAGTCCGGCGTGCTCGACATCGTGTTCAAGCTCGCCGACGACCGCGGCCTGCTGCTGCTCGACCTGGAAGACCTGCGCGCCCTGCTCGGCCTGGTCGCCGACGAGCGCAAGGACATCTCGACCAGCTACGGCCTGGTCAGCACCCAGTCGGTCGGCGCGATCCAGCGCTCGCTGCTGCGTCTGGAACAGGAAGGCGGCGATCATTTCTTCGGCGAACCGGCGTTGCAGCTGGCCGACCTGATGCGCACCAACACCGACGGCCGCGGCGTGGTCAACGTGCTCGCCGCCGATTCGCTGATCCTCAAGCCGCGCCTGTACTCCAGCTTTTTGCTGTGGCTGCTGTCGGAACTGTTCGAACAGCTGCCCGAAGTGGGCGATATCGACAAGCCCAAGCTGGTGTTCGTGTTCGACGAAGCGCACCTGCTGTTCGACGACGCGCCGGCCGCGCTGCAGCAGCGGGTCGAACAGGTGGTGCGGATCATCCGTTCCAAGGGCGTGGGCGTGTACTTCTGCTCGCAGTTCCCCGACGACATCCCCGACAACATCCTCGGCCAGCTCGGCAACCGGGTGCAGCACGCGCTGCGCGCGTTCACCCCGCGCGACCAGAAGGCGGTCAAGACCGCCGCCGAGACCTTCGTGCCGAACCCGGCCTTGAACGTGGCCGAGGCGATCTCGCAGCTCGGCACCGGCGAAGCACTGGTCTCGACCCTGCAGGACAAGGGCGTGCCGATGCCGGTCGAACGCACCCTGATCGCGCCGCCGCGCTGCCGCATGGGCGCGATCACCGAGGCCGAACGCGCCCAGGTGCGCGCGACCAGCCCGATCGGGCCGAAATACGACACCGCGATCAACCGCGAGTCGGCCGCCGAAATGCTGCTGCAGCGCGCCCAGGCCGCGACCGAACAGGCGCAGGCGCCGCCGGCCAAGACCCGCGAACAGGACGACCAGGAAGAAGGCGGTTTCGGCCAAGCGGTCAAGGACGCGGTGTTCGGCACCAAGCGCCGCCAGGGCATGGTCGAGGCCATGGCCAAGCAGACCGCGCGCACCGTCGGCAACCAGGTCGGCCGGCAGATCCTGCGCGGCCTGCTCGGCGGCATCTTCGGCGGCAAGCGCTGAACTCGCCGGCGCACGGCCGCATCGATCGTTTCGATCCAACACCGTTCGTTTCCACTCATTGCACAGGAACCCGCACATGAATCAGAAACTGCTCGCTCTCGCCTGCCTCGCCGCGCTCGCATTGAGCGCCTGCAACAAGCCAACCGAAGCTACGTCCGCTCCTGCCGAAACCGCCAAAGCCGCTGAACCGGCCCCCGCTGTTGCCCCCGAACCGGCCCCGGTCGCCGAAGCGCCCAAGGCCGGCTTCGACGTCGCCGCCTTCGCCGGCAGCTTCAGCGGCACCCTGCCCTGCGCCGATTGCAGCGGCATCGACACCAAGATCGAATTCAAGGCCGACGGCAGCTACGCGGTCGACGAGACCTACCAGGGCAAGAAGGACGGCGCCTTCAAGGGCGACGGCACCTGGACCGCCGAGGAAGACGGCAAGCGCCTGCGCCTGGACCCGAACAGCAAGACCGATCCCGATCGCCTGTTCGAAGTGGTCTCGCACGAGGAAATCCGCCAGCTCGACACCGAAGGCAAGGCGATCGAATCGCAGGCCAACCTCAGCCTCAAGCGCGCAAGCGCGGCGCAGTAAGGCCGACATGGGTCGCTGGCGTCCTCCCGCCGAACACGGCACGGCCCTGATCACGCGGGAGGGCCATGCACGGCTCAAGCACGAACTCGACGACCTGTGGCGGATCCGCCGCCCGGAAGTCGTCAAAGCCCTGGCCGCCGCGGCGGCCGAGGGCGATCGTTCGGAAAACGCCGAATACACCTATCGCAAGAAGCAACTCGGCGAGATCGACCGGCGCGTGCGTTATCTGAGCAAGCGCCTGCCGCTGCTGCGGGTGATCGAGACCACGCCGAGCGACCCGCAGTCGGTGTTCTTCGGCGCCTGGGTCGAGGTCGAGAAAGTCGCCGACGGCGAACTGGCGCGTTACCGCATCGTCGGCCCCGATGAAACCGACGCGCGCCTGGGCCACATCAGCATCGATTCGCCGCTGGCGCGGGCGATGCTCAAGCGCCGGGTCGACGACGAATTCGAAGCGATGCTGCCCGGCGGCATGGCGCGGTTCGCGATCGTGCAGGTCGATTACAGCGGCGCGGGGCCGAACGCGCCGGGCTGATCGCAGCGAGCGGCGCGGCGGACTTGACGCATCGATCGGTCAACGCGAGCGCGACGAAATCACCCCGACGAAATCGGTCGGCACCGCGAAGCCTTCCTTGCGCATCCACGGCGAATGCACCGGGCTGAGGTCGCAGCGGAAGTCGCGGACCATCATCGCGCAGAACAACACCAGTTGGGCATGCCCGACCGAGGCGCCGACGCACGAGCGCGGGCCGAAACCGAACGGCACGTAGGCGCCCTTCGCCTCCTGCCGCCGCGACGACAGCCAGCGGTCGGGATCGAACACTTCCGGCTCGTCCCAGTACTCCTCGGAGTGATGCAGGATGTACGAGCTCAATTCGTAGATCTGGTCTTTCTTGACCGACACGCCGTCCAGCTCGATGTCGCGCTGGGCGACGCGCCGTGTCACGAACGGCGTCGTCCACAGCCGCATCGCTTCCTTGATGAAGCGCAGGGTGTGCGGCAGCTTGCGGATCGGCAAGGTATACAACTCCTCCCACTCCAGCGCGTCCATTTCCTCTTGCAGGTGTTCGCGCCATTGCGGGTACTGCGACATCGCATACACCAGACAGGCCGCCATCATGCCGGGCACGCCGGAGATCGCGATCATCTGCACCGTCACCAAGTACGTAACGCGATCCACCCCGATGCGATCCACCAACCCGAGCAAGGGTTGAGTGAAATCCTCGCGCGACTCGCCACCCGCCACGCGTTGCTTGATCTGCCGCGTGATCGCCCGCGTCGCCGCGCGGTGCAGCAGGAAATCGGGAATGCGCCGCCACAACGGCACATGCTGTTCGAGCTGGATACGAAAGCGCAGCTCCTGTTCGGCGATCAGCGTGCGCAGATCGCGGCCATCGATGCCGTCGATCGCCAGCGGAATCAGCGCGCGCGACACCGTGCGCCACATCAGCTTGGTCAGGTCGTCCTCGCGCCCGGCGTGTTCGCTCAGATACGCCTGCATGCGCTGGTGCAGCGCGCGCATCTGTGCGGGCGTGACCAGCGCGCCGCTGCGCTCGGTCAGCAGCGCGCGCACTTCGCGCCAGGTCACCGGTTCGGATTTGCGCATGCCGAGCACGTCGGCCAGCGAATCGATGACCTTGAGGTCGTCGGAATTGATCTTGTCGACCTTGTTGGCCAGGGCCGGGCTGAAAATGCCGACGACGCCTCCGGGCAAGGGAAGCACCGGGCCTTCGCGACGCACGCGCTCGAGCAGTCGCGCCGCGGGATCGTCGGTGGGATCGGGCTGGGTGGTCAAGGAGCGCCTCTATCTGAGAGGAGGGCGACCTGCGACGGCCGCCCTCCCGTTCACACCATCTGGATCAAGTCAGGCAGACGTGCGGATAGAGCACAGGATCAGAACTCCACCCACAGCGGCCACGTCTTCCACAGGCTGCTGGTTTCGTTGGGATGGATGTTCATAGCGACACGAGCAGCGCGAAGCAACCTTGCCATCTCTCATCTCCTTATCAGTACGTATCAGTACGCAACGGTGGACTGTGCGGCGCAAAACCGCACAGCACTGGCCTTATAGCACCGCGTTTCCGCTAGGGTCTACCTGTCAGAAATACGCGTGCAACCGCACATTACAGCCCGAAGAATTTGCGAGCGCATCACAGAAAACCGCCGTCGCCTATGCGTATTTTCGTGTGTTGCGCGCCCGCCTCACGCGGCCTTGAGCTGACGGCGCAGACCGAAGAACTGCAGCTCGGCGAACACCGCCACCGCCGCCGCCTGCGCCAGCACGAAGCTCAGCCCCAGCGCGTTCGGCGTGATCGCGCCTTCGACCAGCACCAGCACCGAGCCGGCGACCCAGGCGAGGTTCACCCCGATCACCGTCCACGCCAGCGCCGGCGCGATCGGCTTGCGCGTCGCCACCCAGCCCACGAACAGCATCCAGGCGAGCAACACCGCGCCGCCGCCGCGCAACCAGCCCGGATCGATCGCGAGCAAGCGCGACAACGGCGCGGTCGCGGCGAGCTGCAACAAGCCGGCGGCGCCGGACACACCGGCATCGAGCACCAATGCGCGGCGCAACAACGTGGAAGCCTGGGGCTGGAAGGTAATGGCCATGATCGTTCTCCTGTGGGTGATCGTCGTGATCGTTCGTGTTTGCCTGACGACATCACACACCCGCGCCCGCGGCCGGTCGATTACGTGCCAGGTAATGTCAACGCGCACCGCCGCTGGGCTATCGTGGCCGGCATGAACGATCAACGCCCCGTGGGCGAGCTGTTGCGCGATTGGCGCCAGCGTCGCCGCCTGACCCAACTCGATCTGGCCGATCTGGCGCAGATCTCGACCCGCCATGTCAGCTTCATCGAAACCGGCCGCTCCTTGCCGAGCCGGGCGATGCTGCTGCGCCTGGCCGATCGTCTCGACGTGCCCTTGCGCGAGCGCAATCAGCTGATGACCGCGGCCGGCCTGGCGCCGATGTATTCCGAACGCAGCCTCGATCATCCGGCCCTGCATGAAGCCTTCGCCGCGATCGAACTGGTGCTGTACGGGCACGAGCCGCACCCGGCGCTGGCGATCGACCGGCATTGGAACCTGATCGCGCACAACCGCGCGGTCGGGCCGTTGCTCGCCGGCCTGCCCGATTTCCTGCTCGCGCCGCCGGCCAACGTGTTGCGCGCGAGCCTGCACCCCGAAGGCCTGGCCACCCGCATCGTCAATCCGGGCGAGTGGCGCGCGCACATCCTGCATCGGCTGCGGCATCAGATCGACACCACCGGCGACCCGGTGCTGCAGGCGCTGTACGCCGAACTGGCCGCCTACCCCGCGCCCGAGGGCTACGACGAAACCGAACTGCCGTCGTCGGTGCAGGTCGCCTTGCCGTTCCGGCTGCGCACCGAACTGGGCGAGCTGTCGTTCATCAGCACCACCACCGTGTTCGGCACGCCGATGGACGTGACCTTGTCGGAGCTGGCGATCGAATCGTTCTTCCCCGCCGACGCCGCCACCGCGCAGGCGATGCGCGCGTTCGGCGCCAGCCTGGCGCCGCACGATCCGGCGCAAGGCCGCATGCGCGACGGGCATTGAGCGTGGGCATGCCGTGGACGTTCGATGCCGAAACCCGCGCCGTGTTGCAACGGCACGGCTGGCGCGGCGAACGCAGCGTCGCGACCGACGCGATCCAGCGCGCCTGGCAGGACGACGGCTACGACGTGTTCGCCGGCGGCCTGCGTTTCGCGCGCAGTTTCGCCGGGCTGCGCCTGCGCCATCCGTCGTGGTCCGGCGCTGATGGCGATGAATCCGTCTTCGATCCGATCCTCGCGAGCGCGCGTTTCGACCGCGCCTGGGCAAGCGAGCGCTACCAACCGGCGGCGAAGCAGCGCCTGCTGCCGATCGGCCAGGGCTACAGCGCGCATCTGACCTATCTGATCGGCGACGACGGCGCGATCTTCGGCGGCTACGACGACAGCCTGCGCCGTTTCGGCGACAGCGTCGAAGATGCGCTCGGCAATATTCTTCTGCGGCGCAATCAGCGCATCGTCGCGATCGCACTGGATTAAGCATGGTCTGGCGCGGCGACGATCGTTCGCGGCGTCGCTGGACGCACGCGAGGCAGGACATCGCGCCGCCGTGGGCGAGCGCGCATCGCGCGATTGCTTCGCGGGCAATCGCTCGACGCGCATCCGATTGGCTCGATCACGGCGAACGACAGCCGTCGTCCGCTTCTCCGGCCCCTAGGCAGCAAACCCTCATCCGCGCCTAGAGCGCGACCACCGAAGCGCTTGTCGAGACCGCGCCGCGCGCTTAACGGCTAAGCTGTAAACCCGTCATCGCCAAACCGAGGCCGCGCGTGTCCTTCGTTCCTGATCTGTCTGTCGATGCAAACCTGCCGGCCCGCCGTGTGCGCTCGGCGCTGCGACGCGGCGTCGCGGCCTTGCCGCTGGCCTTGGCGCTGGCCGCCGCGACCGTGAGCCTGAGCGCCTGCAAGCGCCCGGCCGCGCAGGAAGAACCCGCCGCCGCACCGAAGGTGTTCAGCGGCCGCATCGCCCAGTTCCAGACCATCGACGAACGCCCGGGCACCGGCGCGGTCGCGCAGTCGGGCCAGGACGTGATCGTGCAGTACACCGGCTGGTTCTACGACGAAAAGGCCGCGGACAAGCGCGGCAGCAAGTTCGACAGCTCCTACGATCACGGCAAGCCTTTCAGCTTCCTGCTCGGCGCCGGCCGGGTGATCCGCGGCTGGGACGACGGCGTGGCCGGCATGCGGGTCGGCGGCAAGCGCGTGCTGATGGTGCCCTCGGACATGGCCTACGGCCGCGACGGCGCCGGCGGCGGCGTGATCCCGCCCGATGCCTCGCTGGTGTTCGAGGTCGAATTGCTGGGCGTGCAGGCGCACTGAGTCGGCGCGCGGGCTACCCGCCCGCCTGCAAATCAAGCCGCCCAGTTGCAAGGTTCGCGACTGTAGGAGCGGCGTAAGCCACGACCGCGAAACTTCCTCTGCATCGATACCAGCGCCGAAGGCGTGGTGCCGCGGTCGCGGCTCGCGCCGCTCCTACAGAGGGCGGCCGCTGAATCAAAGCGATCGGGCCGCAACGTTCGCGACTGTAGGAGCGGCGCAAGCCGCGACCGCGAAACTTCATTTGCATCGATACCTGCGCCGAAGGCGTGGTGCCGCGGTCGCGGCTCGCGCCGCTCCTACAGTGGGCGGCCGCTAAATCAGGGCGATCGGGCTGCAACGTTCGCGACTGTAGGAGCGGCGCAAGCCGCGACCGCGAAACTTCATTTGCATCGATACCGGCGCCGAAGGCGTGGTGCCGCGGTCGCGGCTCGCGCCGCTCCTACAGGGAGCGGCCCTAGATCAAGGCGATCGCGCTGCAACGTTCGCGACTGTAGGAGCGGCGCAAGCCGCGACTGCGAAACCTCGTCTGCATCGATACCTCCGCCGAAGGCGTAGTGCCGCGGTCGCGGCTCGCGCCGCTCCTACAGGGGGCGGCCGCTAAATCAAGGCGATCGGGCTGCAACGTTCGCGACTGTAGGAGCGGCGCAAGGCGCGACCGCGAAACTTCCTCTGCATCGATACCTGCGCCGAAGGCGTGGTGCCGCGGTCGCGGCTCGCGCCGCCCCTCCAGGGGCCACTCCGACATACGCCGCCGCGGTCGCGGCTCGACCAGCCCCCCGCACGACCACCACTTTGCCCATTCGGTCGTCACCGAATCCAAAGGCACCCAACGGCTGCAAGAACTGACAGGGCAGCAGTAGTTCCTGCCCGCCACTTGCCCTACAATGTGACGCAATGCATATTTTTTTGTGATTTATTACACTAATTAGTCACAGCACAATCTGCGTCAAGTGTGCTCAGGGGATTGCAAACACATGCAGCAAACCACGGTGGAGTTGTTGTTGGGGCGACTGGAATCGTCCCACCGTACCGAGAACTCGCTCGGCGTACTGCTGACCGAGGAACTCGCTCGCTGCAAGCAGCGGCTGCCGGACCTGCGCACGATCTGCGTGTCCACCGCCGACGGTCGGCCGCTGGCCGAACTCGAGTCCGGCGAGGCCGACGCGCGCCGGATCGCGGCGATGGCCAATTCCTTCCTGACCCTCGGCGAGACCCTGGCCAGGGAGCTCAAGCTCAGCGGCGCCGACTACGCGACGGTATGCACCTCGCGCGGCAACATCGTGCTGTTCCGCATCGACGCGCCCAAGCCGCTGACCCTGCTGGCGATGGCCGGCGCCGACACCAACCTGGCCTTGCTGCTGGTCGCCACCCGCGACTGCGCCGGCCGCATCGGCGCCCTGCTCGCGCGCCGCTAAGCCCGCCTCCGTCCTCGTGCGCGCATTCGCGCGCGCACGGCGAATGCGCGCGCCATTCACCACCCGCTACACGCCCGACCCATCGCACTTCCCATCGAACCGCAACGGAGCCGCACATGTCGAAACTGCAACTGGACGAACTCAACAACCTGGCCGGCTTCGTCGGCGCCGCGCTGGTCGACAGCGACAGCGGCATGGCCCTGGCCACCTCCGGCGGCGGCAACGTCGACCTGGAAGTCGCCGCGGCCGGCAACTCCGAAGTGGTGCGCGCCAAGCGTCGCGTCGCCGAGCAGCTCGGCCTCAACGACACCATCGAAGACGTGCTGATCAGCCTGAGCAAGCAGTACCACCTGATCCGTCCGCTCGAAAGCAACCCGACCCTGTTCCTGTACGTGGTGCTGGACCGCGCGCGCGCCAACCTGGCGATGGCCCGTCACGAACTCAAGTCGTTCGAAAAGACCCTCGACTTCAAGTGAGGGCCGCGCGGCCGCGCGCCCTGACCGCCACCGGTTGATGCGAGACACGCGCATGCCCTTGCCCAAACGCTACCTCGTCGTCAGCGCCGATCTGGACAAATCGCGGCATGCGCGTGTGCATGCCGCGTGCGTCGGGCTGCGCGAGCAAGGCATCGAGATCGACCTGCAGGCGTGGAGCGATCGCCCCGCGCACCTGCTGATCACCGGCACCGAAACCAGCCTGAGCCGCAATGCGGTCGAGCAGGCGATGCGCCGCGGCATTCCGGTGCTGCGCATCGGTCGCCTGCCGTGGGATCCCGATTCGGTGCATTCGGTCGATATCAATATCGAGGCCGGCGAACTCGGCCGCAGTCTGCGCGAACGCCTGCGCCACGGCCGCGACGAATCCGAAGCCGACGATGCGACCGTCGCCGGCGCGTTGCCGTTCGTGCAGCATCTGTTGAACGCGCCCAAGGGGCTGTATTTGTTCGAATCGGGTCTGTTCCGCCTGGTCGCCGACCTGGGCGCTTCGCGCATGCACATGATCCGGCGCATGCCCTACCCGGCGCTGGTCGCCGAAGCGATGAGCCCTAACTGGTTCATCACCGCGATCACGCAAAAGCAGTACGTCGAGAAATACCAGCAGGACGTGACCCAGAGCTATTCGCTGGAATCGTTGCTGTGGGACATCGCCATCGGCCACGATGCGCCGCTGGCGCAGGTCGATCCGCTGCGCCCGCTGCAACTGCGCGGCTGGCCGCTGATGCCCTCGACCGCGTTGCCGACGCAATGGCTGTTGCCGCTGGGGTGTCTGTTGCGCAGCGCGTGGTCGGTGCCGGCGCTGGCCGAGGCCACCGCCACGCCGAGCGCCGAATTGAAGCGGCTGTTCGCGGTCGCCCTGGCCACCGGACTGGCCGAAGCCGCGCCCGCCGCGATGCCCGCGCATCGTCAGGGCGGATCGTCCGAACTGGGTTTGATCCGCCGCCTCGCGCGCCGGTTCGGCCTGAATTTCCTGGGAGCCGGCAGTGGCCAGTGACGTGATCAAACTCGCCTTCGTCGGCGGCATGGGCGCCGGCAAGACCACCGCGATCCGGGCGATCTCCGACGTCGAACCGGTCAGCACCGAAATGCCGATCAGCCATGCGCTGATGGGCGAGAAGACCCACACCACGGTGGCGCTGGACTACAGCACCATCGAGCTGGACGGCGGCGAACTGCTGCACGTGTACGGCGTGCCGGGCCAGCGCTACCTCAACTTCATGTGGCCGTTGGTGTGCGACGGCGCGGTCGGCATCATCGTGCTGGTCGCGGCCGATGCCGGCGACATGGTCGCGCAGACCGACATGCTGCTGGTCGAATTCGCCAAGATCGCGCCGCAGGCGTCGTTCGCGGTCGGGGTCACCCATACCGACGTGAGCAACGATTTCGGCCTGCTGCATTTCCGCGACGCGCTGACCCAACTCGGCCACAAGCTGCCGGTGGTGCGGCTGGACGCGCGCGACGGGTCGCAGGTGGAGGCCTTGATCCGGATCCTGCTGTCGTACCGCTACGCCGAGTCGGTGGTGAACCAGCGCGCGTCGACGTCGGCCTGAGCCGACGCCGACGTCAAAACAACGAAGGAGCGAGGCTCGCCGCGGCGAGCCCTGCGCCGTTGCGCGGTAACGACTAGGCGATCGCCTGCAACGCCTGCGCCGCGAGTTCGAACGAGCGCAGCCGCGCACCGTGCTCGAACACGTTCGCGGTGATCATCAGTTCGTCCGGCCGATGCCGCTCGATGAAGGCGGCGATGCCTTCGCGCACTTCGACCGCATCGCCGACCACCGCGCAGGCCAGCGCCTGGGCCACGCCGGCTTTTTCGATCGGGGTCCAGAAGGTCTCGATGTCGTCGATCGGCGGCGGGATCAAGCCGGGTCGGCCTCGGCGCAGATTGACGAAGGACTGCTGCTGGGTGGTGAACAGACGCCTGGCCTGCGCGCTGTCGTCGGCGGCGACCACGTTCAAGGCCAGCATCGCGTGCGGCCGCTGCAGGCGCGCGGAAGGTTTGAAATCGCGCCGGTACAAGGTCAGCGCTTCGTCCATCGCGTCGGGCGCGAAATGCGAGGCGAACGCGAACGGCAGGCCCATCGCCGCGGACAGGCGCGCACTGAACAGACTCGATCCGAGCAACCACACCGGTACTTCCAGGCCGCCGCCGGGCACGGCCTGCACGGTCTGGCCCGGCTGCACCGGGCCGAAGTAATGCAGCAGTTCGGCGACGTCCTGCGGAAAGCTGTCGGCGCCGTCGTAGTAGCGACGCAGCGCGCGCGCCGTGGCCTGATCGGTGCCGGGCGCGCGGCCCAGGCCCAGATCGATCCGGTCCGGGTACAGCGACGCCAGGGTGCCGAACTGCTCGGCGACCTGCAGCGGCGCGTGATTGGGCAGCATGATCCCGCCCGCGCCGACCCGGATGGTCGAGGTGCCGCCGGCGATATGGCCGATCAGCACCGCGGTCGCGGCGCTGGCGATGCCCGGCATGTTGTGGTGTTCGGCCAGCCAGTAGCGGTTGTAGCCCAGCGCTTCGGCGTGACGGGCCAGGTCCAGGCTGTTGGCGAAGGCCTGACGGGCGTCGCTGCCCTGGGTGACGGGGGCGAGGTCGAGCACGGAATACGGCAGCATGCGGGGGTGTTCCGGAAAGAGTGCTTACGATCTGGGGGCCGTGGCGGACGATTCCAGCCGCGTATTCGGTCCGGATCGGCGTTTCTGTGTTGCCTTGGTGGCCCTTATCTAGGGATGCGGCTTTGGCGCGCCCTCACCCCAACCCCTCTCCGCTCTGCACTTCCTTCGGTCGCCGCGCGCGGGAGAGGGCCTGCGATCGTGCGTCGATGCTTGCGCGACGGCGGCCGCCGCGGACTTCAGAACAGGTCGAAACTCAAGCCCTCGCGCTCGTTGTCCCAGATCGTGCAGAACACCCACCAGCGCCCGTGCTCATGACACAGCTGGATGCTGTTGGCGCCGCGCTTGAGCAGCACCGCCGAATCGGCGCTCGGGCGTGCGTCGTACTTGCTCCACACATGCGCGATCTGGCCGAAGCGTTCGATCCGCTGGTCGGTCTCGACCTCAAAGAAGGCCTGGGTGGCGAAGAACGCCTCGACGTCGGCGATGTAGCCTTCCACGTCGAACACCACCGCGCGGGTCGAGCCGTCGGCCTCGACCACAGTGCGCAGGCTCAGGCCGCGCGGGTGATACAGATAGCGGAACCGCGCCCAGTCGCGCGGCGCCCCGGCCGGGCCGGAAATGCAGTCGTAGATCGCGCGGACCAGGCGACCGATGTCCTGGGTGTCGGCGACCCATTGCGCGGGCACGGCTTGATGCGAGTCGTTCATGACGCGGCACACTCCTCGGTGATGGTCGAAACCCGGACCTACGGCCAAGCGAACGCCCTGCCCGACCTCAGCCCGGCATCGGCCAGCCCGCCAGCGGCGCGATCAGCCAGTACAAGCCGCCGATCACCAGCAGCCACATCGCGCCCTTCAACAGCAGGCCGACCAGTTTGAACGCCAGGTACAACCCGGCGACGACCACGAGGATGGCGACGATGTCCATGCAGGCTCCAGCAACAAAACGGCCCCGAGCTTAGAACGTGCGGCGGTGGCCGACCAAGTGCCGCAGGCACGGGGTGCCGTCGCGGAGCCGGAGCCGGAGGCAAGGCGTTGCGCCGACGACAGTCATGCACCTGCCAGCTTTGTCAGGTCGCGGCGCGAAAACGCGCGACTTGCTGTCACTATCGCGCCATGGCTCGGACCAGAGCGGCCCCGCCACCGGGTCGGTCAGCGCGTTCGAAGCCCGGTCTTCGACCCGCCACCACCCGCCGCCGATACCCAGCAATAAAAAAATCTCGACAAGCCGACGAACGGCAGGAACAATTTCCTAACATTTGGGTCTACCGCATCGATCGATACGCGTATGTGCCGCAAAGCACACCCCGCGCGATCGAAACGTAGTCGAAACTCTTGGGGACCGGCCGGGCAGGATCGCCCGGCCCGGCACTAGCCACCGCACCACGGATCGGAATCTCCGCAATGCAAACCTCTGCCCCGCCCCCGCAACCGGCTCCCGCCGCGGAGGCCGGCGACGCCGGCCGTCCGAAACCGTGGACGCGCGCGCGCCGCGCCGTGCTCGGCGACATCGCCTGGTCGCCGCCGTCCTGGCTCGCCGCGCTGCTCGCGCGTATCCGGCAAAAACCCGGCCTCTACCTCGGCAGCCTGCTCGGGCTGATCGTGGTCGGCTCGTTGAGCTACTGGCTGATCACCCGGCCCAAACCGGTCATCCCCGGCGCGCTCGCGGTCGAACTGCACAGCCCCGAGCTCACCGACTACGACCGCACCCCGCCCAAGGTCGACAGCCTGCGGCTGAGCTTTTCCGACTCGGCTGCGCCGATCAAGCAGGTCGGTTCCGCGCCGGTCGGCGTCGCGCTGAGCCCGGAACTCAAGGGCGCGTGGACCTGGGAAGACGACAAGACCCTGGTGTTCACCCCGTCGGAAGACTGGCCGGTCAAGACCCAGTATTCGGTCGAACTCGATCCCAAGCAGACCGTCGCGCCCAAGGTGGTGCTGCAGGAGCATGCGTTCGAATTCGAGACCGCGCCGTTCAAGGCCGAGATCGCCAACAGCGAGTTCTATCAGGACCCGCAGGACCCGGCGCTCAAGAAAGCCGTGTTCGAACTCAAGTTCTCGCACCCGGTCGATGAAACCGAACTGCAGCGGCGCATCGCGCTGAAGCTGGCCGACGGCGCGTCGACCGCGCTGGCCGCGCCCAAGTACACCGTCACCTACGACGAACGCCGGCTCAAGGCCTGGGTGCATTCCGAACCGCTGACCCTGCCCGAGAACGGCGGCACCGTCGTGCTCGACCTCGCCGCCGGCGTGCCCGCCAAGCGCGGCGGCACCGGCAGCGCGGACAAGCTCAGCGCCAGCGTGCGCCTGCCCTCGCTGTACAGCGTCAACGTCAGCGACGTGACCGCGACCCTGGTCGAGAACGAGCGCTTCGAACCCGAGCAAGTGCTGGCGCTGACCTTCAACAACGCCATGCGCGACACCGACGTGGCCGGCGCCGTGCATGCCTGGCTGCTGCCGACCAAGGACCCGCGCCGTCCGGCCGCGCAGCAAAGCGGCAACTACAGCTGGTCGCAGAGCGATGTCGACGAAGCCGTGCTCAAGGCCGCCACCGTGCTGCCGCTGAGCGCGATGCCGACCGAACGCGAATACATCGAAAGCCACAGCTTCAAGTTCCAGGCCCCGCCGGGCCGGCGCATCTACCTGCGCGTCAACAAGGGCCTCAAGGCCTTCGGCGGTTTCATGCTCGGCGCCAACTACGCCACCGTGCAGACCGTGCCCGAGTACCCCAAGCTGCTGCGTTTTGTCGGCGACGGCGCGCTGCTGTCGCTGCGCGGCGAACGCCGGATCAGCGTGGTCTCGCGCAACGTGCCGGCCGCGCGCCTGGAGATTGCGCGCGTCCTGCCGGATCAGATCCAGCACCTGGTGTTCAACAACAACGGCAGCTACGACAAGCCGACCTTCTACAACCTCAGCGCCGACAGTCTGGTCGAACGCGAGGAAAAACGCCTGGTGCTGCCGGCCGAGAATCCGGCCAAGGCCCATTACGAAGGCGTCGACCTGGGCCAGTACCTCAAGCCCAGCCGCCGCGGCGTGTTCCTGCTGAGCCTGCGCACGATGAGCGATGAAGATCGCAAGCGCAGCGCCACCGAAACCCTGGCCGACGACGCCGGCAGCGAGGAAGACACCCGCCTGATCGTGCTGACCGACCTGGGCATCGTGGTCAAGCAGGCGATGGACGGACGCCGCGACGTGTTCGTGCAGTCGCTCGCGAACGGCACACCCGTGGCCGGCGCGCGTGTGCGCGCGGTGGCCCGCAACGGCGAGACCCTGATCGAAACCGACACCGACGCCAGCGGCCGCGCGCAGCTGCCCTCGCTGACCGGTTTCAAGCGCGAAAAACAACCGGCGATGCTGACCGTCAGCCAGGGCGAGGACTATTCGTTCCTGCCGATCGACGACCAACAGCGCAAGCTCGACTACTCGCGCTTCGACATCGGCGGCGAACCCAACGATCTGGAAGCCGGCGCGCTCAACGCCTTCCTGTTCTCCGATCGCGGCCTGTACCGGCCGGGCGACACCATCAACATCGGCATGATCGTGCGCGCCGCCGACTGGAAGCGTCCGCTGACCGGCCTGCCGCTGGAATGGGAGTTCACCGATCCGCGCGGCAACGTGGCCAAGCGCGAGAAGCTCAAGCTCAGCGAACAAGGCTTCGAAAGCGCGAGCTTCGCGCCCAGCGACAGCGCGCCCAGCGGCACCTGGCAGATCCAGTTGTTCCTGCTCGGCCGCGACGACCAGCGCACCACGATCGGCTCGACCTCCGTGCAGGTCCGCGAGTTCGCGCCCGACACGATGAAGGTCAGCGCGAAGCTGTCGTCGGACAACCCCAACGGCTGGATCAAGCCCGAGCAGTTGTCGGCGACGGTCGACGCCGAGAACCTGTTCGGCACGCCGGCGCAGCAGCGCCGGGTCGAAGGCACGATGGTGCTGCGTCCGTACTTCCCGAGCTTCGCCCAGCACCCGGGGTATCAGTTCTTCGATCCGCAGCGGGCCAAGGAAGGTTACGACGAAGCGCTCAGCGACCAGACCACCAACGCCGACGGCAAGGCCGAGTTCAAGCTCGACCTGACCAAGTACGAGCGCGCGACCTACCAGCTGAGCTTCCTGGCGCGCGCGTTCGAACCCGGCAGCGGCCGCAGCGTCGCCGCGCAGACCACCGCGCTGGTGTCGAACAACGACTTCCTGGTCGGCATCAAGCCCATCGACGATCTCAACTACGTCAAGCGCGGCGCCAAGCGCGCCCTGCAGTTGCTCAGCATCGGCCAGGACGGCAAGCCCAAGGCGATCGACGGCCTGCATGCGGTGGTGGTCGAAAAGCGTTATGTCTCGGTGCTGACCAAGCAGGATTCGGGCCTGTACCGCTACGTCTCGCACGAACGCCGCTACGACCTGCGCGATCAGCCGGTCGCGATGGCCGGCGGCCGCCAGACCGTCACGCTGCCGACCGACCAGCCCGGCGACTTCCTGCTCGAAGTGCGCGGCAGCGACGGCAAGGTGCTCAACCAGATCGGCTACCGCATCGCCGGCGCGGCCAACCTGAGCCGTTCGCTGGAACGCAACGCCGAACTCAGCCTCACCCTGTCCAAGCCGAGCTACAAGCCCGGCGAGACCATCGAGATCAGCATCCGCGCGCCGTATGCCGGCAGCGGTTTGATCACCCTGGAACGCGACAAGGTCTACGCCCACGCCTGGTTCCGCGCCGACAGCAGCGCCAGCGTGCAGAAGATCACGGTGCCGGCGGATTTCGAAGGCAACGGCTACATCAACGTGCAGTTCCTGCGCGATCCGAACTCCGACGAGATCTACATGAGCCCGCTGTCGTACGGCGTGGCGCCGTTCGCGGTCGATCGCAGCGCGCGCACCCAGCCGCTGACACTGGATTTGCCCAAGGTGACCAAACCCGGCACGCCGATGACCGCCGATGTCACCACCGACGGCAAGGCGCGCGTGGTCCTGTTCGCGGTCGACGAAGGCATCCTGCAGGTCGCGCGTTACCGCGTCGGCGAACCGCTGGATCATTTCTTCCGCAAGAAGGCACTGCAGGTCGACACCGCGCAGATCCTCGACCTGCTGCTGCCCGAGTTCAGCCGCATCGCCGCCTCGGCCGCGCCCGGCGGCGACGGCGAAGGCGGCATGTCCAAGCACCTCAATCCGTTCAAGCGCAAGTCGGAAAAACCGGCGGTGTGGTGGTCGGGCATCGTCGATGTCGACGGCGCGCACCAGTTCAAGTTCACCCTGCCCGATCACTTCAACGGCAAGGTCCGCGTGGTCGCGGTGGCGGTCACGCCCGAACGCATCGGCGTGATCCAGCGCGATGCGATCGTGCGCGGCGATTTCGTGCTGACGCCGACCGTGCCGACCCATGTCGCGCCCGGCGACGAGTTCGACCTGCCGGTCGGCGTGGCCAACACCATCGAAGGCGCCAAGAGCGCGGCGCAAGTCGCGGTGAGCCTGCAACTGCCGCCGTCGCTGACCCTGGTCGGCGCGGCGCCGGCCGCGGTCTCGATCGCGCCGCGCAGCGAAACCACGGTGCGGTTCCGGGTGCGCGCCGGCAATGCGCTGGGCGCGCTGCCGATCGGCATCCAGGCCGCGTCGGGCAGCGCGTACAAGGCGCAGCGACGGATCGAACTGTCGTTGCGACCGGCGCTGGTCGCACGCCAGGACCTGATCGCCGGCCGCGCCGACAAGCGCACGGTCATCCAGCCGCTGCGTTCGATGTACGACCAGCACGCCACGCGCCAGGTCTCGGCCTCGGTGTCGCCGCTGGTGGCGCTGGACGGGCTGACCGCTTACCTGGGCGATTACCCGCACCAGTGCAGCGAGCAGTTGCTCAGCGGCGCGTTCCCGGCGCTGGTGCTGCAATCGCATCCCGAGTTGGGCAAGGTGATCGGCCCGGGCGCGGGCAATCCCAAGCTCGGCATCATCGACGTGCTGCGCTCGCGCCAGAACAGCGAAGGCGGCATCGGCCTGTGGACGGCGACGCCGGACGCCGACGATTTCGTCACCGGTTACGCGGCGCTGTACCTGCTCGAAGCGCGCGACCGCGGCCAGGCGGTGCCCGACGACCTGCTGCGTTCGCTCAACAGCTATCTGGAACAGATGGCCGCCGACCGTTCCGGCAACGATCTGGCCTCGCTGCGCAGCCGCGCCCTGGCCGTGTACCTGCTGGTCCGCCAGGGCCGCACCGCGAGCAACCTGCTCAGCGGCGTGCATGAGCAGATCAAGCGCGACCAGCCCACGACCTGGGAAAACGACGTGGCCGGTCTGCTGATCGCGTCGAGCTACCAGTTGTTGCAGCAGGACAAGGCCGCGCGGCCGCTCGCCAACAAGGCGTTGATCCGCGCCAACCGCAACGCGCCGGCCGCGGCCAGTGCGTACGCGGATTACTACGACAACGGCATCGACCAGGCCTGGACGGTGTACCTGCTCAATCGCCACTTCGCCGCGCTGGCCAAGGACCAGCTCAAGCCGGCGGCGCTGGAACGCCTGCTCGATCCGCTGCGCAACAACAGCTACAACACCTTGTCCTCGGCGCTGACCGTGCTGGCGATGGATGCCTATGCCGGCGCGCAGCCGCAGCAACCGCTGCCGGTGCTGGAAGCGGCCGGCAAGGACGGCAAGTCGCGGCGCATCGGGGCCGCCCAGGGTTCGATCGCGCGCGGCGGTTTCGCCGGCGGCGATCTGCGCCTGTGGGTCGCACCGGGCGGCCCGGCGCCGGCCTGGTACCTGGTCAATCAGAGCGGCTTCGATCGCGCCCTGCCCAAGGCCGTGCAGGACAAGGGTCTGGAAGTGATCCGCGATTACCTCGACGACGCCGGCAAGCCGATCGCCGCGCTCAAGCAGGGCCAGGAAGTCACCGTGCGTTTGCGGGTGCGTGCGTTGGGCGCGCAGGCGCGCGGCAACATCGCGGTCGTCGACCTGCTGCCGGGCGGTTTCGAACCGGTTATGCAGTACGCCGCCGCGCCGACCGCCAGCGATGCCGGCAGCAGCGATTCGGAACAGGAAGGCTGCGAGGAAGACTGCGGCGACAGCGAAGGCGGCGATGAAGACGGCCAGCCCTCACGCGACGGCGCGGACCCGAACGCCGCGCCGCAGCAGACCCTCGCCCTGCCCGGTTCGACCTTCACGCCCGAGCACGTCGAGCAGCGCGAAGACCGCATCGTCCTGTACGGCGATGTCGGCAGCGCGGTCACCGAGTTCAAGTACAAGGTGCGCGCCAACAACAGCGGCAAGTTCGTGGTGCCGCCGGTGTACGCCGAATCGATGTACGAGCGCTCGGTGTACGCGCAGGGCGGCCCGGCCGGTGAGTTGCAGGTGGCCGTGCCGACGCCATGACCGTGCGCGCAATCCTGCGCCGCGGCCTGCGGCGATGGCGGTGGTGGCTGCTGAGCCTCACCGTCCTCGCCGCGGTGCTGATCGGCGTGCGGTGGTGGCCCCACCCGTCGTTGTCCGAATCGATCCCGCTGTCCACCGTCGTGCGCGATCGCGAGGGCCGGCTGCTGCGGCTGACCCTCGCCAGCGACCAGCGTTACCGCCTGTGGGTGCCGCTCAAGGACATCTCGCCGCAACTGGTCGAAGCGGTGATGCTGCAGGAAGACGCCTGGTTCCGTTGGCATCCGGGCTTCAACCCGATCAGCCTGGTGCGCGGCGCGTGGTCGACCTACGGCAGCGGCGAGGCGCGGATCGGGGGCTCGACCCTGACCATGCAGCTCGCGCGTCTGCGCTGGCGCCTGCAGACCCGCGACGTGCGCGGCAAGCTGGTGCAGATCGCGCGCGCGCTGCAACTGGAGCTGTTCTATTCGAAAGACGAGATCCTCGAGGCTTATCTCAACTTCGCTCCCTACGGCGGCAACATCGAAGGCGTCGGCGCGGCCAGCCTGATCTATTACCGCAAACCACCCGATCGCCTGACCCTTCCCGAATCGCTTGCCTTGGCGGTGTTGCCGCAAGCGCCCTCGCGCCGCGGCAAACTCGCCGCGCGCGACGACGATGCCTTCTACATCGGCACCGGCCTGGAAGCCGCGCGCGCCCGCCTGTATGCGCGCTGGCGCGAGCGCCACCCCGAAGACCTCGCCGAGGACGCACTGCTCAATCTGCCGCTGCGCCTGCACAGCGCGCGCGAACTGCCGTTCCGCGCGCCGCATCTGGTCGACCGGGTCCTGGCCGAACGCGCCTGGCATCCGCAGGCCGGGCCGGAACTCAAGACCACCCTCGACGCGCGCCTGCAACGCTTGCTCGAAGAACGCGTGCGCAATCATCTGCAACGCGAACGCAGCCGCGGCCTGCGCAACGCCAGCGCGATCCTGATCGACACCCGCGACATGGGCGTGCGCGCGCTGGTCGGTTCGGCCGATTACTTCGACGCTTCGATCCAGGGCCAGGTCAACGGCAGCGACGCCAAGCGTTCGCCCGGTTCCACCCTCAAGCCCTTCATCTATGCCCTCGCCCTCGATCAGGGCGTGCTGCATCCGCAGACCGTGCTGCGCGACGTGCCCAGCGCGTTCGGGCCGTACACGCCGGAGAATTTCGACGGCCGCTTCATGGGCCCGGTGACCGCGACCGAAGCGCTGGTGCGCAGCCGCAACATCCCCGCGGTCAGCGTCGCCGCGCAACTCAAGCAGCCCACGTTCTACGATTTCCTGCGTCAGGCCGGGGTCAGCCGCATGGCCAGCAAGGATCACTACGGCCTGGCGCTGGTGCTCGGCGGCGGCGAAGTGACGATGGAGGAACTCGCGCGCATGTACGCGATGCTCGGCAACGACGGCCGCCTGCGCCCGCTGCGCTGGCGCGAGGACGATCCGCAGGAGGAAGGCGCGCGCCTGCTCAGCGCCGAGGCGTCCTACATCACCCGCGACATGCTGCGGCAGAATCCGCGCCCCGACGCGGGTTCGCAACCGGCCTCGCGGCCCCTGCCGGTGGCGTGGAAGACCGGCACCTCGTGGGCGTTCCGCGATGCCTGGAGCGCCGGCATCGTCGGGCCCTACGTGCTGGTCGTGTGGCTGGGCAATTTCGACGGCTCCAGCAATCCGGCGCTGATCGGGGTGGAAGCCGCCGCGCCGCTGTTCTTCGACATCGTCGACGGCCTGCAGGCCGCGCGCGTGGACGTGAGCGAACCGGTGCGGCAATGGCCGCTCAACATCAAGCGGGTCGAGGTGTGCCGCGCCAGCGGCGACCTGCCCAACGCCTGGTGCCCGCAGCGCGGCATGACCTGGTTCATCCCAGGCAAGTCGCCGATCCGCATCAGCACCGTGCATCGCGCGATCGCGCTCGACCGCGCCACCGGCCGCGTGGCCTGCGGACGCTTCGATCCGAGCACGATGCGCACCGAGGTGTTCGAATTCTGGCCGTCGGATCTGGCCCAGGTGTTCGTGCAGGCCGGCATCCCGCGACGACGGCCGCCGGCCGGCCACGACTGCGGCGGCGCGCAGGACTGGCTGGGCTCGGCGCCGAGCATCACCTCGCCCTACCGCGCCACCCGTTACACGATGCGGCTGTCGCATCCCGACCAGGTCAACCTGAGCCTGGCCGCGACCGTCGACGCCGACGTGTCGAAGGTGTTCTGGTTCGTCGGCACCACCTTCATCGGCAGCGCCGATGCGGGCAAGGCGCTGGCGTGGACGCCGGACCGCACCGGCCAGTTCCGTCTGTCGGTGGTCGACGACCATGGCCGCAGCGACGAACGCGAGATCGAGGTGGCGGTGGTGCAGTGACGCGCGCCGGTCGCTGAACCGCCGGCCACGGCGAGGCGCCGAAAGCCGGGGATCGGCGACCCGGGCGCTTAAGATCGAGACCGGTCACCTTCGCGAGACTTCCGCATGGCCCGCTCATCCGCTGTCCGCCGCTCGCTGCGTTTCGCCGCGCCGCTGCTGTTCGCGTTCGCCGCCTTCGATGCCGCGGCCGCGGCGGGAACGCCGCCGCCCACGCCCCCCACGCCGCCCGCCGCAGCTGTCAACACAGCGGCCGATATCGACGCGGTGCGCGGCTGCTGGATCCAGAAAGTCGAACCCAACGGCCGCGCCACCGTGCTGCTGCGCCTGCTGCCCGATCGCGAACGTTCCGAGTGGCTCACCGGCCAGTTGCAGCGCGCCGACGGCGACGATCCGGACAAACGCCTGCGCCTGATGTTCTCGCGCGACGGCCAGCACGCGGCGATGGCGACCGCGCCGATCGTGTCGGCGCCAACCACCGGCCACACCGACTCGCCGGTCAAGACCTTGCGCTCGGCGAAGGCACGCAAGCCCAACGCCGATCTGATGCCGAGCTTGATCGCCAATCCCACCGCGCAAATCGAATACGTCCGTTCGACCACGGCGGTGGCCCCGGCCAAGAATGCCGCAGCGGGAACGCGGGTGATCGAGTACCTCGAACGCGGCGGCGGCAAGCGCCTGCGGGTCGAGGTTTCGGCCGAACACCTCAAGCTCAGCGTCAGCGCCGCGGGTCTGCGGCCGCAAAACGCGAAGGCGCAGCAAGCGGTGTTGTTCGACGGTGGCCGCGACGGCTGCGATTGATCGCGCGTCCGCCTCGATCGTCGCGACTGGGTTCGCTCACTTCGCCGCCGTTACCCGCCACACCGTATTGCCGACATCGTCGCTGACCAACAAGGCGCCGTGCTTGTCCAGGCGCACGTCCACCGGCCGCCCTTGCGCGTCTTCCTCGGCATTGAGGAACCCGGTCAGCACATCGACCGGCGCGCCGTGGGGCTTGCCGTTCTTGAACGGTACGTAGATCACCTTGTAGCCGCTCTTGGGTTTGCGGTTCCACGAGCCGTGCTGGCCCACGAACAAGCCGTTCGCGAACGCCGCCGGCAAACTCGTGCCCTGCGAGAACGCGATGCCGAGCGAGGCGGTATGCGGCCCGAGCGCGTAATCGGGCACCAGGGCTTTGGCGACCAGTTCCGGATTCTGCGGTTTCACCCGTGCATCCACGTGCTGGCCGTAGTAACTGTAAGGCCAGCCGTAAAACCCGCCGTCCTTGACCGAAGTGATGTAGTCGGGCACCAGATCGCTGCCGATCTCGTCGCGTTCGTTGACCGCGGTCCACAGCGCGCCGGTACTCGGCTCCCAGGCCAGCCCGTTGGGATTGCGCAGGCCGGTCGCGAACAGGCGTTTTTCGCCGCTGGCGCGATCGAGTTCCCAGATCGCCGCGCGGCCTTCTTCCTTGTCCAGCCCGTTCTCGCCGACATTGCTGTTGGAACCGACGGTGATGTAGAGCTTGCTGCCGTCGCGGCTGGCGATCAGGTTCTTGGTCCAGTGATGGTTGAGCCCGGCCGGCAGGTCGGTGACCTTGCTGCCCTTGTCGACGATCGTGGTGTCTCCGTCGCGGTACGCAAAACGCCACACCGCATCGGCGTTGGCGACGTACAACTCGTTGCCGACCAAGGCCATGCCGAACGGCGAATGCAGGCCCTTGAGCAGGACCGTGCGCAGTTCGGCGACACCGTCGTTGTCGGCATCGCGCAACAGCGTGATGCGATCGGCGCTGGGCACGGTCGCGCCGGCCTTCTTCATCACCCGGCCCGCCATCCAGGCCTTGAAGCCTGATGGTTTCTCGCCGTCGGACGGCGCATTGCTTTCGGCGACCAGCACATCGCCGTTGGGCAGCACCTGCAGCCAGCGCGGATGATCCAGCCCGACCGCGAACGCAGTGACCGCCAGGCCCGCCGCCGGCGTCGGCTTGGCGCCCTGCGGCCAACCGATCGCGGGCGCGATGTTGACCGTCGGCAGCGTGGTCGGATTCGGCGACGGCAGCGTTGGCGACGCGCCGGTGCCGTCGGACACTTGCAGGGTCGCGCTTTCGCCGCAGGCGGCGAGCGCCAGAGCGGCGGTGATCGATAGCGCAGTCACGCGCGGCGAACGGATCATGGTCGGACTCCTGGAGGCAGGCGATGCCTGCCGCGAGAATGCGGTGCGCGAAGTAAAGCCGGCGAGAAACGCGGCGGATCGACACGCGTAGTGTGAAACCGGCCGGGTTTGCACGACCGCCTGCGCGCCGCGAGGTTTTTTTGTGAGAGGGGCTTCAGCCCCTCTCACAAAGGACCTGCGGGTTTACGCTGGACGGCGGTCGTCCGATCCGCATGCCAATCGAATGCGTGCAACGACAACCCGACTTTTCAGCACTCGCTCTCGCAAGGCTGACCATCTCCGTCGCCATCCATCTTGGTATTGGGACAATGGCGCACAAAGAACCGCGCTTCTTCGCAGGAGTTCATTTGCGAACAATGAATGCGACCGTCGCAGACGAATGTCGGTCCACTACGCGAGTCGGCAGGCGAAAATTCGGCGGACGACGCGGGCGATGCCCGACGGCTGTCGGATACGCCATCGGCACCAACGGATTCAGCCATCGGCGCGGGCATGACACCGCGACCGGCGAAATAACGGTCGTAGCCCACCCAGCCGATCGCAGCGACGGCGGCGATGCTCAGCGCGCTGCCGAGCAGCCCCGAACGCGGCGCGGCCGCATCGCGCGCCGATCGACGATGCCCCGGCGGCCGTGAGCCTTCGCCGGCGCGCATCACGTTGATCGCTTCTCTCTTGCCGTCGGGTTTGATGCGTATCTCGAACGACACCAGCTCGTTCACCTGCGGCCGGGCACCACCGCGCCGGAACGCCGACACATGCACGAACAACTCGTCGCTGCCCTGCGCCGGGGCGATGAAACCGAAGCCGCGCTCGTCATTCCATTTGACCAGGGTTCCGTGGGTTCTCATATGCGGCCAAGGCCAGAGAGGTCGCCCCAGTATTCGCCTGGGCGTACCGCCAGACAAGCTCCACGCCGCAGCGCGGCGCTAGCGGTCTGCCTAGAATGCAGGCATGAAAATCACCCTGGACGAATTGCTGGCCTTCGCCACCGTGGTCGATACCGGTTCGATCACGGCCGCGGCCGAATCGCTGGATCAGACCGTGTCCGGGGTCAGCCGCGCCCTGAGCCGGCTGGAGGAGAAGCTCGGCACCACCTTGCTGCGGCGGACCACGCGCCGGCTGGAGCTGACCGAGGAAGGCCAGAGCATGCTGGCGCGCGCACGCGCGATCCTGGCGTCGGTCGAGGACGCCGAGGAACACATGGCGCTGCGCCAGCAGCAGCCGGCCGGACGCCTGCGGGTGAATGCGGCGTCGCCGTTCATGCTGCACGTGATCGTGCCGCTGATCGGCGACTTCCGGATCAAATACCCGCAGATCGAACTCGAGCTCAACACCAACGACCAGATCATCGACCTGCTCGAACAACGCACCGACATCGCGATCCGGATCGGCGCGCTCGCCGATTCGACCCTGCACGCGCGGCCGCTGCCGAGCAGCCGCCTGCGCGTGCTCGCCAGTCCGGACTATCTCAAAGCCCACGGCAAGCCGCGCGACGTGGCCGAGCTGAGCGCGCACACCTTGCTCGGCTTCGCCCCGACCGCGACCCTCAACCGCTGGCCGCTGCGCGACGCGCATGGCAACGAGCTCGACATCGCCCCGAACCTGCACGCCTCCAGCGGCGAAACCCTGCGTCAGCTCGCGCTGGCCGGCGAAGGCATCGTGTGTCTTTCGGACTTCATGACCCGCCGCGACCGTCACGACGGCGCGCTGGTGCAGTTGTTCGCGCGCGAGACTCTGGACGTGCGCCAGCCGATCAACGCGGTGTATTACCGCAACACCCAACTGGCCTCGCGGATCGCCTGCTTCCTAGATTTCGTCGCCCTGCGGCTGGCGCCGAGCGGTGGCGAAGCGGCCTGGGAATGAGCGCGGGCTCGCTCGGTCGCGGTCCGCCAGGACCGGCCCGCAACGAGAAAGCCCCGCACCGCGTAGCGCCGCGGTGCGGGGCCGGAAGTGGCGAGCGGGCACGGTCCCGCTCGGCCACAAGCGGCCGCCGACGTGCTGGAGCCACGCCGGCGGACGGACCGGACCGAAGTCCCGTCCTAGACAACAACGACGCGGGCCGGGCATCTCCCTACCCCATCGCCGACCACGATCTCGGGATCGGTCAAGCCAATGGTCCTACGGATCTGAAATCGAATGCAGGTCGTATCGCGAACACCTGCCTAGGACACGACGAAGCCCGGCGAGTTCCAACCTCGAGGCTCAAACTTCTCCCACGACACACCGTGCAGCGTCGAAGTTTATTGTGGGAGGGGCTTGAGCCCCGACACGCAATCACAGCGGTTAGCGAAGCTCGCACAAAAACACTACGCAACTGCACGCACTCGAACCCGAGTCCCCTCAACCCGCCTTCTTGCCCGCATCCGACGCGACCACCGGCGTCAGACGCAGGTCCTGGAAGTCGAAACTGAAATCGGTCAGCGGCGAGATCGCCTCCATGCGCACCTCGCGCACCTTGCCGTCCGGGGTCAGGGAGAAATTGACGAAGGCGTCGGCGTTGAGCCAGCGCTGGTCCCAGCGCACGACGAAGGTGTCGTGCTGCCACGGGGTGAGTTCGCCGACCAGGTCCTTGGTGCGGCCGAAACGCAGGCGCAGTTTGCCGCCCGCGGCCGCTTCGATGTAGACCTCGCCGTACCACGGGTCGCGATAAGTGCCGGCGTAGCCCGACGACGGCAGCGAGGGTTTCGACGTCGCATCGCGCGCCTTGAGGTGCTGGTTCCAGTCCTCGTCGGCCTTGCCGCGGCTCTTGGCCAGCGCCGCGCCGTACGCGGCGTTCCAGTCGGTCTTGGGCGCGCCCAGGTACGCGTCGAGCGCGCGCATCGTCACCGCCTGGAACGCGCCGCCGAGTTCGGCGTTGGTCAGCACCACCACGCCGAGTTTGTGCTCGGGCACCAAGGTCACCCGCGAGACCATGCCCGGCCAGCCGCCGGTGTGCCAGACCAACTTCCTGCCGCGATAGTCGGTGAGCTGCCAGCCTTCGCCGTAACCGGAGAAATTCGGCTTGACCGGCGCGAGTTCCGGCACGGACGGTTCGGCGATCGGCATCGGCGTGACCACCGACCACATCTCCTTCTGGCGCTTGGCGCTGAACAAGCGTTGTTCCTTGTCACCCTCGCGCGCGTAGACACCGCCGTCGAGTTGCACCCGCATCCACTTGCTCATGTCGTGGACGCTGGAATACAGCCCGCCCGCGCCGGCCACGTTCGACCAGGTCATCCGCGGCGCCGCCTGCAGGTCCTTGAAATCGGCCTTGGCGTGACCGCTGGCGACGTTGTCGCCGGCGCGCAAGGCATCGGAGTTGTAGCGGGTTTCGTCCATGCCCAGCGGCTTGAAGATGCGCTGGGTCAGGAACTCGCGATAGCTCTGGCCGCTGGCCTTTTCGATCACCAGTTGCGCGACACCGTAGAGAATATTGTCGTAGGCGTATTGGCCGCGAAACCCGCCGCTGAGCGGTACTTCGGCCAGACGCCGCGCGACTTCCTCGTTGCTGTAATCGGTGCCCGGCCAGTACAGCAGATCGCCCGCGCCCAGGCCCAGGCCGCTGCGATGCGCGAGCAGATCGCGCACGCGCATTTCGCGGGTGACGTAGGGATCGGACATGCGGAACCACGGCAGTTGATCGATCACCCGGTCGTCCAGGCTCAGCTTGCCTTCGTCGGCGAGCATCGACAGCGAGGCCGAGGTGAAGGCCTTGGTGTTGGACGCGATCGCGAACAAGGTGTGGGCATCGACCGCCTCGGGCTTGCCGAGTTCGCGCAGGCCGTAGCCGCGTTCGAGCACGATGCGGCCGTCCTTGACGATCGCCACCGCGATGCCGGGCACCTCGAATTGCTTGCGCACCGCGTCGACGTAGGCGTCGAAGTCCTGCAATTGTTCGGGCAACGCCTGCTCCGGCGCGGCGGACGCTTGGGTCGTGGCCGGCGCTTGCGCGGCCGCGCCGGCGGCGCTCATGCAGATCAGCAGGCCGGCGCCGTGCGCCTTCCAGTCGGTGGCTCGCATCGTGTCTGTATCCCTGGTCAAACCGTCAAGGCATCACTGTCGGCGATCGCGGCGGCGGATGCCAGAGGCCCGCCGCGCGTCCAGGCCGCATAATGTCCGACCGTTCCGCACGACCGCCTGTCCCAGCATGTCCGTTCCCACGCCTCACCTGACCGACATGGCCCTGCCCGGCCTGGCCGTGATCGGCGGCGGCCCCGCCGGCCTGATGGCCGCGCAGGTCGCGCGCGCGCTGGGCGTGCAGGTCGATCTGTTCGAGGCCAAGGGCTCGGTGGGGCGCAAGTTCCTGATCGCCGGCAAGGGCGGGCTCAACCTCACCCATGGCGAACCGCGGCCGGCGTTCGACCGACGCTATGGTGCGCGCAGCGATGCCGTTGGTCAGTGGCTGGACCGCTTCGACGCCGACGCGCTGCGCGAATGGGCGCAAAGTTTCGGCGTGGACACCTATGTCGGCAGTTCCGGCCGGGTGTTCCCGATGGACCGCAAGGCCGCGCCGCTGCTGCGCGGCTGGGTGCGGCGCTTGCGCGAGGACGGCGTGCGTTTCCACGTGCAACACCGCTGCCTGGGCTGGAGCGAGGACGGCGCGCTGCGGTTCGACACCGCGCACGGCGAAACCCGGATTCGTGCGCGCGCCTGCGTGCTCGCGCTCGGCGGCGGCAGCTGGCCGGAACTGGGCTCCGACGGCGCCTGGACCGATTGGCTGGGCGAACGCGGCATCGACATCGCGCCGTTGCAGCCGTCCAACTGCGGTTTCGACATCGGCTGGAGCGCGCATTTCGTCGCTCGCCATGCCGGCGCGCCGCTCAAGGCGGTGATCGCGCATTGGCGCGACGAACGCGGCCAGGCGCAGGCGCTGCAGGGCGAATGCGTGGTCAGCGCGGATGGGATCGAGGGCAGTTTGATTTATGCCTTGTCGGCGACATTGCGCGAGGCGATCGCGACGCAGGGCCACGCCGACTTGCAACTGGATCTGGCCCCGGGCCGTGAGCTGGACCGGCTGCAACGCGACTTCGCCCAGCCGCGCCGCGGCCGCAGCGTCGGCGAACATCTGCGCCGGCAGACCGGGCTCGACGCGGTCAAGACCGCGTTGGTGTTCGAGGTGCTCGGCAAGGACGGCCTCAACGATCCGGCCGTGGTCGCGCGGACGATCAAGCGCCTGCCGCTGCGCCTGCTGCGCGCGCGCCCGATCGCCGAAGCGATCAGCAGCGCCGGCGGCGTGCGCCTGGAAGCGATGACCGCCGACCTGGAACTGCGCTCGTCGCCGCGCGGGGTGTTCTGCGCCGGCGAGATGCTGGATTGGGAAGCGCCGACCGGTGGCTATCTGCTGACCGCGTGTTTCGCCAGCGGATTGATCGCCGGCGAGGCGGCGGCGCGGCATGTGTTGGCTGGCCCTGGATTTCCCGAGGCCGATTCCGCCCTTTGAAAAAGGGGGGCCAGGGGGGATTTGCTTTTGCCTTACTCGCGCACTCGAAAGCACAAGCAAATCCCCCGGCGCACTCACACTAGCGACATCAAACAGGTACGCCGGGCGCCAGCCCCCTTTTTCAAAGTGGGCTAATTGACGTGCGCTTGAGTCGTTGCGATTTTGAAGTGGTGGTACTGCCGTGCGCTTGGATCGTCCCGATTGGCGGGCTTGAGGCAACTTACGCTGTCGGTTTGCGAGCCCGGGGCAAATCCAAGTCCCCACGAATCCCCAAGACCGATTCCCCCCTTTGAAAAAGGGGGGCGAGGGGGGATTTGCTTTTGCTTTGCACGCGCGCTCGAAAGCAAAAGCAAATCCCCCGGCGCACGCGCACCAGCGACATCAAATAGATGCGCAGGCGCCAGCCCTCTTTTTCAAAGTGGGCACATTGACGTGCGCTTGGGTCGTTGCGGTTTAGAACTGGCGTCCTGACCTGCGCTTGGGTTGTTGCGATTTGGAAGCGACGCATTCACGCGAGCCGCATCGACGTGGGGCTTGGATCATTGCGATCCGCACGACTGATACAACTCACCCAGCCGGTTTCGCGAGTCCATCAACTCGCGAACCACTTCAATCGGTGCGTACAACCACAACGGCGCTACCCCACCGCACCCCGTCGCCTCAAGCCGGCGCCTTCTCGCTCGCCTTGCCCATATAGAACATCGACGCGCACAAGCCCACGCCCTGCGCGGTCGCCGCGGGCAAGTCGCTGCCCTGCAACGCGATCAGCTTGACCACATCACCAGTCGGTTCGGTGACCTTGGCCAGGGCGATGAATCCGGTCGGCACGGTGCCGCAGAACGCGTTGGCCGGGGTTTCCTTCGGCGGGACCTGTTCGATCACCCGGCGCAGTTCGACGGTCTGGCTGGCTTCGACCTGCATGGTCGCGCCATAGGTCTGGCCGGCCGAATACTGATCGCCGCCGCGCACGATCGCGACGCGCTCGGTCTTGTACAACGAGCCGTTTTCGCCCTTGAGCTCCAGATCGTCGATGGTCAGCTTGCCGGTGGTGGCCTGGGCGACCGGATTGCCCGGTTCGAAGATGCCCAGCGCGACCGGCGTCAGGGTCGGCGGCGACGCGCGCGCGACCGGATCGGCGTCCGGATCGGGCACCGACTGTTGCGGCGGCGGCGGAGCGGCGGTGGTTTCCTGCGGGGCGGCAGTGTTGACCGGCGCGCCCTGGCTGCATGCGGCGAGCGCCAATACGGCGAGCGCGAGCACGGTCGGGGCGGGAAACAGGCGTCGGTTCATTCGGGGTCCTCGTTGCTGATCGACTGGGCCTGCGCCGACGGCACCACGACGGTGGCCGCCGGAACGCGAGGCCTGGCTGCATTCGCTGCGCGCGGGGGATCGACGCGGGGGCGCCGGCGCGGTGCGAACGCGCAGCCTAACCGCTGGACCCGTTTGGACGGGTTAATAGTTTGTAATAAATGCCAAAACGCGCCGCCCGCTCAGGCGCCTCGGTCGTGCAAGGGCTGCAATTGCGGATCGAGCGCGGTGCGTTCGTCGAACACGAAACAGCGGCCCTGGTAGTGCTTGCCGCCGACCTGTTCGAAGTAGCCCAGGATGCCGCCGTCGAGCTGCAGCACATTGTCCATGCCGTCCGCGCGCAGCCATAACGCGGCTTTTTCGCAGCGAATTCCGCCGGTGCAGAAACTGACCACGGTGGCCTCGCGCAAGGCCTCGCGGTGCGGGGCCAGCGCTTCGGGCAGGTCGGTGAAGTTGTCGATCGGCAGGGTCAGGGCGTTGTCGAAACTGCCGTAGCCGACCTCCTCGCGGTTGCGGGTATCGAGCAGCACCACCGGCCGGCCGTTGTCGTCGCTGCCGCGATCGAGCCAGCGTTCGAGTGTGCTCGGCGTCACGCTTGGCGCGCGTTCGCGCAGCGGCGAGGCGTGTTCGCGCCGGAACGCGATGATCTCTTGCTTGAGCTTGACCTTGAGCCGCGCGAACGGCTGGGTCCGGCTGTGGCTGTACTTGACGCTCAACCCGGCGAAGCGCGGCTGCGCGCGCAGGCCGTCGAGCAAGGTCTCGATCGCGGCGGCGGCGCCGGCCAGGAACAGGTTGATGCCCTCGCCCGCGACCAGCGCGGTGCCGCGCAATTCCAGGGCTTGGGTCTGTTCGCGCAGGTGCGCGGCGAGCTGCGGCGGATCGTCGATGACGGTGAAGTGGTAGGCGGCGATGTTGACGATCATGGCCGCCATTCTAAGCCAGCGCGGTCGCGGCCTGGTTTGCGGTCTCGGGCCTGGGGCCGGACCGGCGGCGCCTTTGCGAGCCTGCCACGAGCCGGCTGGGCCGGACCTGAACCGTGCCGCGAACCTTCCGACGGCCCGGCTGTCCCAATTTCTGCGTGGCCGCCAGCGAAGACGCGAGCCGCGCAAGGTGCCGCAGCGAGGGCGAAACGCCTGAATCTGCGGGCATCGTCCTGATCTCACGCCAAAAGGAGGCGTTTGCATGAAGGTACAGCTCAACACCGATCACCATCTGCGCGGCGACGCGTCGCTCAGTCAGCACGTCGCGGGCGTGGTCGATCATTCCCTGGCGCGCTTCCGCGACCAGGTCACCCGGGTCGAAGTGCACCTGCGCGACGTCAACGGCGCCAAGGCCGGCGGCGGCGACAAGCACTGCACCATCGAGGCGCGGCTGGAAGGCCGCCCGCCGGTGGCTGCGACCCAGGACGCCGACACCATGCGCGCGGCGATCAGCGGCGCGGCGCGCAAGCTGCAGCGGGTGCTGGACAGTTCGCTGGGTCGGTTGTCGAGCTGAGTGAGGTTTGATCGGATGCGTTCGGTTTGATTGGCCGCATCATCGCAACGCGGCGGCGTCGCTTTCGACACGATGCCGCTCCTCCCCACGGTCGTCGCACTTCAGCGACGGCCGTTTTCATTGCACCGCTTCGCCTGGCGAATGCATCGACCGCCTCCTGTAGGAGCGGCGCGAGCCGCGACCGCACTACGGCATACGCCTTCGAAAGCCGTGGCGTGTCAGTAGTGCTCGGCAACCAGAGTTACGCCGGATCGGATGGATGGCGGTCGCGGCTTGCGCCGCTCCTACAGGTAGGCGATGCGGGCGGCGTTGAGATCAGGCGAGTACGCGGTTCAAAGCTCAGTTCGGCTTCTCTGGCAGAACCACACTGCATCGCGGATGCACCGGCCGCCCCCTGTAGGAGCGGCGCAAGCCGCGACCGCGCTACGCATACGTCAGCGAAAGCCGCGGCGCATGGAGGGTGCTGGGCTACCGTAGCCGCGCCGGATCGAATGGATGGCGGTCGCGGCTTACGCCGCTCCTACAGGCGGGCCATGCGGCCGGCGTTGAGATCGTCGTCCAAGCGCATGATTCAGCGCTTGGTGGTGATCGACCGGCGCAGGTTGTTGCGCGCGGCGGCGTCGAAGCGTTGGTGGTAATGGTCGCTGAGGAAGATCCGTTCGCGCTTGAGCAGTGCTTTCAGGAAACGGCGGCGGTTGAGCCGGAACAAGGGGCCGGGCACGTGGCCGCGGTACTCGGCGGCGATGCCGCGGTCGTAGGCGTCGAACGCGGACGGTTCGGCGCCGAGGATGGCCATGTCGCCGTCGAGGAACAAACGCGTTTCTTCGTCGACGTCGTCGCGCGCGATCGCGCCGTGGCGCGCGGTCAGCTCGATCAACTCGGCGACACGGTCGGCGTCGATGCCCTCGTCCGCCATCCAGCGCGCGATGTGTTCGCGCGCGAGCACCGCCGAGCGGGCTTCGTTGTCGCGCCGGCCGGCGTCGTAGATCGCATCGTGGTAGAGCACCGCCAGCGCGACTTCGCGCGGCTGGCGCCAGCCCGGGCCGGCGGCGACGTCGGCATAGTGGCGCAGCACTTCGGCGACGTGGCCGATGTTGTGGTAAGCGCGCGACGGGGTGGCGTAGGCGGCTTCGAGCGCGGCGCGCTGTTGCGCCGGCAGCGGTAGCGGCAACGCGGCCAGCGCAGTCTCGGGCAGGCGGCCTTGGGGTTCGCTGGCGGGGTCGGACATTGCGGCATGCACGCGTGGGACGTTGCGGGCATCTTGGCATTTTTGGGGTTTGCGGTTTTGGGTTGGGGGCTTGCGGTTTGGGTTTAGGTTTGGGTTTAGGTTTGGGTTTAGGTTTGGGTTTGGCGGCTGGTGCTGCTTTGTCGTTGACGTTGGTTCCGCCAGTTCGCTGATGCCGTTGACTTGAAGTCGTAGGTATCGCGGGTTCGCTAGATCGCGACGAAACTCGCAGTCGTCATCCCCGCGAAGGCGGGGATCCAGAGACTTCAGAGTCATGCCTGGATGAAGCCCTGGATCCCCGCCTTCGCGGGGATGACGGCCATGTGGGTTTCAATGAAGACGTGTAAGCCACCGAACGGGCCAGCAGTCATCGGCCGGCATTCGCTTTTGGGCTGCGTTGCGCACCTGGCTGGTGAGGTCGCAACGAACTGGCGGCGGCGCGCAAAGTCGCTGGATTCCCGCGTTCGCGGGAATGACGGTCTTGGAGGGGCGCGGATGGGCAATGGATGCGTCGTTGCCGTTGTGGCGAAACGAACGGTTACGGCTGTGTCGCGATGAAGCCTTGGATTCCCGCGTTCGCGGGAATGACGGTCTTGGAAGGTCGCGGATGGGCAAGGGATGCGTCGTTGCCGTTGTGGCCAAACGAACGGTTGCGACTGTGTCGCGATGAAGCCCTGGATCCCCGCCTTCGCGAGGATGACGGTCTTGGAGGGTCGCGGATGGACAATGGATGCGTCGTTGTCGTTGTGGCCAAACGAACGGTTGCGGCTGTGTCGCGATGAAGCCCTGGATTCCCGCCTTCGCGGGAATGACGGTCTTGGAGGGGCGCGGATGGGCAATGGATGCGTCGTTGCCGTTGTGGCGAAACGAACGGTTACGGCTGTGTCGCGATGAAGCCTTGGATTCCCGCGTTCGCGGGAGTGACGGTCTTGGAGGGCGCGAATGGTAATGGAGTCGATGCCCTTGCCGACTCCCGCTCCGCTCGCTTTCGCTCTCCCTACTCCCTACTCCCTACTCCCTACTCCCAATTCCCGACTCCCAATTCCCGACTCCCAATTCCCAATTCCCAATTCCCAATTCCCAATTCCCAATTCCCAATTCCCGACTCCCGACTCCCGACTCCCGACTCCCGACTCCCGACTCCCGATTCCCGACTCCCGATTCCCGATTCCCGATTCCCGATTCCCGATTCCCGATTCCCGGGCGCGGCCCAAAGGCCGCGCCCGGCACCCCGATCAGTACTTCTTCTCGAGATTGATCATGAAGCTGTTGTCGTCGTCGTTGCCGCTGCCGAACAGGCCGCGGTATTCGAAGCGCAACACCCAGTCGCGCTCGGTCTGCAGGATCGCGCCGAGGCCGAACACGAAGCGGTTGCGGTCCAGGCCGTCGATGCGGGCGCGGTAGAACGGGCCGCCGACCATGTCGGCATAGCTCATCGTGGCGAAGCTGTCGTCCTGGAAGTCGTGCTGGTATTCCAGGCGCAGCTGCGGCGCGAACGTGCCCCAACTGACCGGGTAGCTGTAGTCCATGCGCAGACCCAGGCTGGTGGTGGTGGTGTCGATGTCCTGGTCGCGATAGTTCAGCACGTACTGCGCGTCGCCGCGTTCGGTGTAGCCGTCCAGGCGCGCGCGGGCGACGTCCAGGCGGGCATACGGGGACACCCGCAGGCGGTCGCGCTGGTAGTCGGCGCCGGCCGAGACCGAGGCGAACCACTGGGTGCCGTCGCGCGAACCGGTGACGGTGCCGCCGGTGTCGGTGACGAAGCGGCGCGAGTCGAACGACAGCCACTGGTAACCCAGCAGACCGTCGAGGTAGAACGCCTTGCCCGGGTGGTAGCTGGCGTACAACACCGCACTGTAGCCGTTGGCCTTGCTGCGGCTGCCGTGCTGGCCGACTTCGGTGTCGTCGCGGCCGTAGCCGACGCCGCCGCCCAGGGCGAAGTCGTCGCGCAGACGGTAGTCGGCGCCGGCGCTGATGCCGGTGGTCTCGAAGTCGATCCCGCTCGCACCGCCGCTGCGGCCGTCGCGGTTGCCGCTGTTCAAGGTACCGCCGGTCCACAGGCCGTAACGCGAGCCCGTGCCCTGCACCGGCGGCTTGGCGTCGAACGCGGCGCGTTCGTCGCCGAGCATCGGCTGACGGCAGTCGCTGCCCGGGGTGCGCGGCGCATCGTCGCGGCAACGCGGGTCGATCGAGAAGCTCAGGCCGTTGTCGAAGCGCGCGCCTTCTTCGCCGCCGCCATGCAGCCCTTCCAGACGCTGCTGGAAGTTGCCGATCTGGGTGGTGGCGAAGCGACGCGTGGCCGAGGTCTGCGCCGACAGCACGCCGAGCACTTCGGCGTCCTTGGACGGATCGCTGCGCGGCATGACTTCGACTTCGATCGTCGCCACCGCCGAGGTGGCGAAGGCGTTGTTGAGGGTGAAGCTGGCGACCGCGATGCCGGAGTAGCCGATCACCGGGGTGTAGGTCAGCTTATAACTGCCGCCCGAGCCGCTGACCGCCGCGCTGCCCGACGAGGCCGGAGTCAGCGAGACCAGGTTCGCGCCGGTGAACGGACCGCCGGTGGCGCCGGCGACCAGGTCGACGGTGATGGTCGCGCCGGCGACCGTGCGCACCCGCCGCGACTGCGCGACCGGCACCGCGTTGACGGTGATGGTCGAGGTGATCGGCGCGGACGGGCCGAAGGCGTTGTTCAAGGTGTAGGTCAGAGCGATCGCGCCGACGGTGGTGGCCGCGGGCGTGTAGACGATCTGGGTGCCCTGCACCACCGCGGTGCCCGAGCTCGGCGGATTGAGCAAGGTCACGCCGGTGAACGGCGAGCCGGTGGCGCCGGTGGCGGCGTCGATGGTGACCGGCTGGGTCGACAGCGTGGTCGCGGTCTGCGGCTGGCCCTGCGGAACCGGCAAGGCGTTGACCGTGATCGTGACCGTGGCCGGCACCGAGGTGCCGCCGGGGCCGCTGGCGGTGTAGGTGAAGCTGTCGCTGCCGAAGTAGTTCGCGGCCGGCGTGTAGATCACGTCGGTGCCGCTGACCGTGGCGGTGCCGTGGCTCGGCGCGGTGCCCAGCGCGATCGAGGTGATGATGCCGGTGTCGTTGGCGGTGACATCGATCGTCACCGGCGCATTCGACAAGGTGCTCGCGCTGTCGTCGACCGCGACCGGCACCGCGTCGGCGATGACGATCGTGTACGGCACGGTGGTGTTGTAGCCGGCGTCGTCGGTCGAGCGGATGTTGGCGGTGTAGCTGCCGGCGGTGGTCGGGGTGCCGCTGAGCACGCCGGCCGAGCTGAAGCTCAGACCGATCGGCAGGTTGCCCGAGACGATCGCGTAGCTGTACGGGGCGATGCCGCCGCTGCTGCTCAGGCTCTGGTTGTAGGCCGTGCCGACGGTGCCGCCCGGCAACGTCGCCGGAGCGATGGTCACGGTCGCCGGGTCGATGGTGAAGGTGTAGACCTTCGACCCGGTCTGGCCGTTGCTGTCGGTGGAGCGCACGGTGATGCTGAAGTTGCCGTCCGAGCGCGGGATGCCGGAGAACACGCCGGCCGAGTTGAAGCTCATGCCGATCGGCAACGCGCCGCTGAGCAGCGAGTAGCTGTACGGCGCGACGCCGCCGGTGCTGCTGAGGCTGGCGTTGTAGGCGACCGCGGCCGCGCCGTTGGGCAGGGTCGGCGGATCGATCGCGATGGCCGGGGTGGCGACCACGATGGTGTAGTTCTGCTGCAGGGCGAACGGCGCGCCGGCGCCGGTGCTCGAATCGAGCACGCGCACCGCGATGTTGTAGTTGCCCGGCACCGTCGGTGTACCGCTGAGCACGCCGGCGGAGGTGAAGCTCACGCCCACCGGCAACGAGCCGCTGACCAGGCTGAAGCTGTACGGCGCCGAGCCGCCGCTGGCGGCGAAGTTGATGGTCGAGGCGACGCCGTAGTTCATCGGCAGGTTGCCCGGCGCCGGGGTCATCGCCAGGGTCGGCGCGCTCACCGTCAGGGTGAAGATCTGGCCCTGGGTGAACGGACCGTTGCCGGTGCTGCTGTCGGCCGCGCTGGCGTTGAGGCTGAAGCTGCCGGCCGCGGTCGGCGTGCCGCTGACGGTGACGCTGTTGGCGGTGGTGCCGGTGATGCTCAAGCCCGTCGGCAGACCGGCCACGTTGAAGCCGGTGTACGGCGAGGTGCCGCCGGCCCAGGTGAAGGTCTGGGTGTACGCGGCGCCGACCTGCGCGGTCAGCGGACCCGATGCGGTCACGGTGATGGTCGGGTTGCCGACCGTGATCGTGACCGTCGCCGGGGCCGAGGTGCCGGCCACGTTGGTCGCGGTGTAGGTGAAGGTGTCCGGACCGGCGTAACCGGCGGTCGGGGTGTAGCTGATCGTGGTGCCGCTGGCCGTCGCGGTGCCATGCGCGGGCGCCGCGGCGACCGCCACCGAGGCCGGAATGCCGCCGGTGATGTTCAAGGTGATCGGGTTGGCGGTGCTGTTGAAGGCGACCGTGGCCGAGACCGGGTTGGCGACCGGGACGATGTCGTTGACCTGCAACGAATAGGTCTGCGGCGCCGAGGTGTACGGGCCGGTGCCGGTGCTGCTGTCGGTCGCGCGCAGGCTGAAGCTGTAGCTGCCCGGCGCGGTCGGCGTGCCCGAGATCACACCGGCGCTGCTGACGCTGATGCCCGGCGGCAAGCTGCCGGCACTGACCGCGTAGGTGTACGGCGCGGTGCCGCCGGTGGCGGCGTTGACGGTGGCGTTGTACGGGTTGGTCACCGTCGCCGCGGCCAGGGTGGTCGGCGGCAGGATCACCGTCGAGGCCGCGATGGTCACGCTGTAGGCGCGCGAACCGGTGAACGGGCCGCTGCCGGTGCTGCTGTCGGTCGCGGTGATGGTGAAGTTGAAGGTGCCGCCCGCCGTCGGCGTGCCGCTGACGGTGCCGTTGCTGGCCAGGGTGAGGCCGGTCGGCAAGGCGCCGGCGGTGAGCGCGAAGGTGTAGCTCGCGGTACCGCCCGACGCGGTCACGGTCTGGCTGTAGGCCTGGGCCACGCCGCCGCCCGGCAACGTCGTCGGTGCGACGACGATGGTCGGCGCGCCGACGGTGATCGAATAGGCGCGCGAACCGCTCTGCTGATTGGGCGTATTGCCGTCGGTCGCGGTGACGGTGAAGTTGAAGGTGCCGCCCGCGGTCGGCGTGCCGGCGATGGTGCCGGCCGGGCTCAGGGACACACCCGGCGGCAAGGCGCCGGCGGTGATCGCGAAGGTGTACGTACCGATGCCGCCGCTGGCGCTCAAGGCCTGGCTGTAGGCGGTCGCGACCTGCGCGGCCGGCACGGTCGCCGGCGTGATCACGATGGTCGGCCCCGCCACCTGCATGACGTAGTTCTGGGTGCGTGCGAACGGAGCGCCGGTGCCGGTGGAACTGTCGCGCGCCCGCACCGAGAAGGTGAACAGGCCGGTCACCGACGGGGTGCCCGACAGCACGCCGGTGTTCGCATCCAGAGCCAGGCCGGCCGGCAATACGCCCGCCGACACGGTGTAGTTGTACGGCGCGGTGCCGCCGCCGGCGACGAAGGTCTGGCTGTACGCGGCGCCGTAGGTGGCGTTGAGCGTGCCGGCCGCGGGCGTCAAGGTCAGGATCGGCGCGCTGACCGTCAGGGTGAACGGCTGCGCGGTGGTGAACGGACCGGTGCCGGTGCTGCTGTCGGTGGCGCTGGCGTTGAGGCTGAAGCTGCCGGCCGCGCTAGGCGTGCCGCTGACGGTCACGCTGTTGGCGGTGGTGCCGGTGATCGACAGCCCGGCCGGCAGGCCGGTGACCGCGAAGCCGCTGAACGGCGAGGTGCCGCCGGTCCAGGTGAAGGTCTGGGTGTAGGCGGTGCCGATCTGCGCGGTCAGCGGGCCGGACGCGGACACCGTGATCGTCGGCGTACCGACCGTGATCGTGACCGTGGCCGGCGCCGAGGTGCCGGCGGCATTGGTCGCGGTGTAGGTGAAGGTGTCGGGACCGGCATAACCGGCGGTCGGGGTATAGGTGATCGTGGTGCCGGTGGCCGTCGCGGTGCCGTGCGCGGCCGCCGTGGCGATCGCCACCGAGGCCGGAACGCCACCAGTGATGTTCAGCGTGATCGGATTGGCCGTGCTGTTGTAGGCGACGGTGGCCGAGACCGGATTGGCGACCGGCGGGATGTTGACGATTTGCAGCGTGTAGCCGCGCGGCGCCGAACTGTACGGCCCGCTGCCGGTGCTGCTGTCGGTCGCGGTGACCGCGAAGTTGAAGGTGCCCGCGCCGGTCGGCGTACCCGACAGCGCGCCCGCGCTGCTCAGGGTGATGCCGGCCGGCAAGGCGCCGGCGGTGACCGCATAAGTGTACGGCGCGGTGCCGCCGCTGGCCGGGTTGAGCGTGGCGCTGTAGGCAACGGCGACAGTGCCGTTGGCCAGCGTGGTCGCCGGCAGGGCCACGGTCGGCGGCGCGATCACCAGCGCATAGGCGCGCGCACCGGTGTGCGGTGCGCCGACGCCGGTGCTGCTGCCGGTCGCGGTCACGGTGAAGTTGAAGGTGCCGCCCGCGGTCGGCGTGCCGCTCAGGGCGCCCGCGCTGCTCAGGGTCAGACCGGCCGGCAAGGCACCGGCGGTGATCGCGTAGGTGTACGGCGCGATGCCGCCGCTGGCGGTGATGGCCTGGCTGTAGGCGGTCGCGACCGTGCCGTTGGGCAAGGTGGCCGGGGCGATCAGCGTGACCGGCGGCGCTACCACCAAGGAGTAGGCGCGGGTGCCGAAGAAGCTGTTGGCGTCGGTGGCGCGGACGGTGAAGTTGAAGGTGCCGGCCGCGGTCGGGGTGCCGGTCAGGGCGCCGGTGGTGGTGTTGAGGGTCACGCCGGCCGGCAGCGTGCCGGCGGTGATGGCGAAGGTGTACGGCGCGGTGCCGCCGCCGCCGGTGAAGGTCTGGTTGTAGGCGACGCCGACGGTGGCGCCGGGGATCGTCGCCGGATTCACCACGATGGTGGGTTCGAGGGCGACGGTGACGTTATAGAGCTTGACCCCGAAGGCGACCGGGGTCGCGCCCGGGCCCGGATCGCTGCTGTCGTCGGAGCGGATGGTGAAACTGTAGTTGCCGACCGTGGTCGGGGTGCCGCTGATGGTTCCCGCGTTGAGGGTCAGCCCGGGCGGCAAGGCGCCGGAGATCACGCTGTAGGTGTACGGGGCAAAACCGCCGGTGCTGGTCAGGGCGGCCGAGTACGCGTAGTTGCGGGTCATCGCCGGCAACGGGTCCGGGCCGATCACCGCCTGGGCGTTGGCGATGGTGATCGGGTACGACTTGACCACGCTGATCGGGGTCGGCGTGGTCGAATCGGTCACGGTGATCGCGATGGCGAAGTTGCCGCGCTGCTTGACCGTGCCGCTGAAGACGCCGTTGCTGAAGTTCAGACCGGTCGGCCGGGTGCCGCTGGTCTGGACATAGGTATACGGCCCGACGCCGCCGGTGGTCGTCATCGTCTGGTTGTAGGGGACGCCCAGGGCGGGGGCGATGCTGCCCGGGTTGACCGTCAGCGGGCTGACGCCCGGCGCGATGGTCACGGTGACCGTGATGTCGCCGCCGTTGCCGTCGGGCACGATGAAGGTGTCGGTGAGCGCGCTGTCGCCGTTATGGGTGTAGGTCAGCGTCTGCACGTTCTGGGCGACCGTCTGGGTGAAGGCGGTGCCGTGCGGGGTCGGGATCGTCACCAGCGGCAGACCGAAGTTCGCCGGCCCGTCACAGGTGCTCACGTCGATCGTCTGGGTTCCCCCGTTGGCGACCGCCATGGTCTTCGTCGGGCAGAAAGCCGAGGGCGCCGCCGCGGCCGATCCGGCCCATAGGGCCACCAGTCCGCATAGCACGAACAGGCCGGAGCGAAGTACGGTGTGCAGACGCGAGACGAAAGAACCGCCCGCATGGCGCGCTGACTGCTGTTGCATGTTGGTCATCCCCTGACGGCGCGGTCCCGGGCGTCGTGCCCGGCCCCGCCACCGTGTACCCAATGATCGATCTGGCCCTGGTCTGCATGCCGTGTGCCCCTGGCATGCCCCTTTCCATGACCTGATACGCAGTTCGGCAGGAAAACCGGCCGCCTTTGCCGCCGATCTGCGTTAAGCAAGATCATGGCGCTCACGCGCCATGCCTGGCCCGGTCGGACCGGCCCGTTCCCGCCGTGCGCGGACGGGGCGTGCGGCGGAGGCACGGTAATTCATCCGGAAGCGCGCACGGCGCCCGGAAAAATCCTCTGGGGGAAGAGATGACAGAAGTATTCCTGGGACAGATCATGACCGTCGGGTTCAATTTCGCGCCCAAGGGCTTTGCCCTGTGTAACGGTCAGTTACTGCCCATCGCGCAAAATCAGGCGCTGTTTTCGTTGCTGGGCACCATGTACGGTGGCAACGGCACGACGAACTTCGCATTGCCGAACATGCAAAGCCGCACGCCGGTAGGGGCCGGCCAGTCGGTCGATGGAGGCTGGAACCCGACGCCGTACCAGTACGGCGAAACCGGTGGCGTCGAGAACGTCACCCTGCTGACGCCGCAGTTGCCGTCCCACAACCACCAACTGTGCGGCGTCACCGCCGCCGCCGCCGGACGCAACCCGACCAATAATTTCTACGGAACCACCTCGCCCGCGATCTACGCGGCCACCGGGAAGACGCAAGTGGCGCTGTCGCCGGCGACCATCGGTCAGACTGGAAGCACCTCGCCGCATCCGAACCTGCAGCCCTACTGCGTGCTCAATTTCGTCATCGCGACTCAGGGCATCTACCCGTCGCGCAACTGAGCGGCGGGCGGTTACCAGAAGGTCGCGCGAGGCGGCCACACCTTTCAGAATTCAAGGTTCCGGAGTAATTACCATGAGTCAGCCCTTTGTCGGTGAAATCCGACTGTTCGGCTTCGGCCGCGTCCCCAATGGGTGGTTTGCCTGCGATGGCTCGTTGCAGTCCATCGCTCAATACGAAGTCCTGTTCATGCTGATCGGCACGACCTACGGCGGCGACGGCGTGAGCACCTTCGCCGTACCCGATCTGCGCAGCCGGTTACCGATCCACCAGGGCACTGGGGCCGGCCTGAGCACCTACGTGCTGGGCCAGACGTCCGGCACGGAGAGCGTCACCCTCATCCAGCAGCAGATGCCGGCCCACGGCCATACCCTGCTGGCGACCACCGAGCTCGCCGCCGCGACCCAGATCGGCGTCGGCGTGGAACTGGGCGCGCTCAACGGCGATGCCATGTACATCACCGATACCAGCGGCTCGGACATGATCCCGATGAATCAGGCCTCGTTGAAGCCCAGCGGCGGCAACCAGCCGCACGACAACCTCATGCCGACATTGACGGTGCAGTTCTGTATTGCCTGGGCCGGTGTATTCCCCTCGCAGAGCTGATCCCATTCGCCCACGCCCTGCCTCGCGTCGCGCGAGCGCACGGCAGATTCAAGAGGACACCGTCATGACCGAACCCTTCATCGGCCAGATCCAGATTTTCGGCTTCAACTTCGCCCCACGCGGCTGGGCCAGCTGCAGCGGCGCGACCCTGCCGATCCAGCAGAACACCGCGTTGTTCTCGCTGCTCGGCACCCAGTACGGCGGCAATGGCCAGACCACGTTCCAGTTGCCCAACTTCACCAATCGCACGGCCAACAACGCCTCGCCGATTTCCAGCCCTCCCGGCCTGACCCGGCGTTCCATCGGCGAGAACTTCGGCAGCAACTCGGTCACCCTGAGCCTGCTGGAAATGCCGACCCACACCCATGCGGTGAACATCTCCAACCAGCAGCTCCCGGCCAATAGAGCCGCCTCCCCCAGCGCCGGCAACGCACTGGGCTCACCCAACGCGAATGCGTTCGTGACCGCCACCGAGTCCAACGCGCAATTCGCGCCGACCCTGGTCCTGCCCACCGGCAGCAACCAGCCGCACGAAAACCGCCAGCCCTATCTCGCGATGAACTTCTGCATCGCCCTGGAAGGCGTGTTCCCGTCGTTCGGATAAGCATTGGAAGTCTTGCCGACCACCGCGCCGCTGTCGTTCCCTGAGGAACGCAGCGTCACGTTCGACCTTCCCGCGTCGCTATGGCGACGCGGGATCGGCCTGCGCGCGGCGCACAGCCAGGACATCGCCTGGCTGCGCCTGCTGTACCGGCAACTGCGCGGCGTCGAATTCGCGCCGATGGGCTGGCCCGAGCCGGCGCTGCATGCGTTCCTCGACCAACAGTTCGCGCTGCAACACATCCACTACACGCGCCATTACCAGGGCGTCGACTTCCTCATCATCGAACGCAACGGCGAAGCGATCGGACGCTTCTATCTGCAGACCAATCCGCCCGACCATCTGCTGGTCGACATCAGCCTGGGCGACGGCGCGCGCGGCCAGGGCATCGGCACCGCGCTGATCGGATGGGCGCAGCAGCAGGCGCAGGCGGCGCGCTGCGGCATGCGTCTGCATGTCGAGCACGGCAATCAGGATGCGCTGCGGCTGTATCGCCGGCTGGGCTTCGGCGTGGTCGAAGCGATGCCGACTCACGCGCTGATGCGCTGGCGGCCGGAGTTCGGTTGATTCGAGTCGGCTCGATTGAGTTGGTTTGATTGAGTTGGTTTGATTGAGCCGGCTTGATTCGGACTGACTTGGCTGAATCGGGCTTGGTTGAATCGGACTTGGTTGAATCGGGCTCGATTGAATCGGGTTTGACTGGATCAAACTTGATCGGGGCGGGCCTGATCTGGCACGAGCGTCGCGCCGTCAGCCGTGATCGCGTTTCGGAGGGCGAGCAGTCACGCTCGCGCCGCCGTCGCTTTTTTTTGCTCGTCATTCCCGCGAAGGCGGGAATCCAGAGACTTCAGCGCCATGCCTGGGCGAAGCCCTGGACACTCGATTCCGCCGAAGTAAAACACAGCCCGCCGCCGCGGGAATTACAAGCAAAGAAAAGTGCATCGTCCGCGCAGCGCAACCCAGATCGATCAGTTGAAGATCGCCTGATACAAAAACCCTTCGCGCTCGCGCGCGACCGGAACCAGGAAGATGCCGACTTCGCCGATCGAGGCGTGACGCATCAGATAGATCTGCTGCGGGAACAGGAACGACGACGCATTGCGGAACAACAGCGAGAACGGCGCCCGCGCCGCCTGCTGCTGCGGCCGCGTGCTCAGCGCGCGCGCCTCGACCAGCACGAACGGCACTTCGCCGTCGTTGAGCACGGCCGAGTAGGTCTCGTTTACGTGCGAGCTGAAGTGATCGAGTGTCAACAGTTCCATCGCGGGGCCTCCCCAAGCCGAGGACGCATCGTCGTCGCGCGCGGCCTTCGATGCAAGCCCCAGACGAGGCTTTTTGCCCGGAGGCATGGGAGATGGGCGATCCGCCGGCTTCGAACGGGATGATGGATTGAAGCGAGCCGATCGGTTCGACCGATCCGGGACCGCGCCGACGCAAGCGCTGCGGCGTACACCGCGGGCGCCGCGCAAACCGGCCCCATCCATACAACACACCATCGCCGGCTCCGGCCGCCCCGCCGCAAGCCCAGTTGCGGCGGGACAACGGCCGGAGCCGCCAACAGCGCGGGCCTCCCTGCCCGCTTCGGCTTTCATCACTGACGGAGATGAAAGGCGTCCAAACCTTGGGTGGCGCCATGAGGCGTCACCTGACCCGCATGGCGGTCCGTGCCGGCCGCGGCGTCCGCCTGGCGTGAGCCGGCGAACGCCGCGAACCGGTCGACACCGGGGATCGCGCAATCCCGTCGCGAACGGCGCACGTCGCGCCGGTCCGATCGGCCAGGCCATCACCACGACGAGATGGCCGGCGGACCGGCCGCGCCATGCGCGCGGTCCGATCCGGGTACTGCGTATCGGCGCGCGCCTGTGCGCGGCCGTCCCCTACCCCTTTTCGAGGGGTACCGGTAGCGTCGCCGCGATCCATGCGGCGACGGTGAAACCTGCGGCGCGGGGCCGCGTTGCGCGGGTTACAAAACCGCGGCCGCGGTCGCCGGCAGCGCGCGGTCGCGGATCGCGGTCACCGCCACCACCGCTTCGGCGCTGTCCTGGCCGGACTGCACGCGGTAGGTGTAGGTGTCCACGCCTTCGAAACCCGGATCGGGGATGTAGGTCGCACGACCGTCCCGGATCCGCACTTCGCCGTGCCGCGGTGCCTGCGCCAGGCTGTAGTGCATGGCCGCGCCGTTGCCGATCGAGCCGCGCAAGGCGACCGTCGACGCGGCGCCGTCCAGGCTGTGGGTGACCAGATCGGCCGCGGCGAGCGGCTCGTAACGGCGCAGGCCCTGGATGTCGTCCTGGATCGACCGCGCCAACGCCTGGCGCTCGCGGTCGGGTGCGACCGCCTGCTCGAAACGCAGCCGCGCCTCGTCGTGCGGGGAAACCACCTGGATCGAAGATCGCAGCGGCTGCGAAGCCGCAGTGCGAGTCTGGCTCACGTTCGGGGCACCGGACGCACCGACGCCGGACGCGATCAGCGCCAGACTCAGTACGAGGGGCCCCTGGATACTCTTGTACGGCATGCCAACTCCTTCTGGGTTGCAACGATGGGGGATGTTCCGGACCGCGCGTCCTTGCGCCGCATCGTTTTCGCGATGCGAGCGAGCTCTTGATTGCGAGCTGCAGGCTGGTTCCGGACCCGTTGCGACGTCCTGTCGCCACCGGGAAAACATGATCCCATTCGGGTGTCGCACAGGCCGAGACTGGGCGGCTTGGCAAGCCGAAAAATCGCATTCGAAAACCGGTTTTCGATGCGCGTCACAGCGTCGTCGTCGGCGCGATTGACATACGCCGAAACGCGGCTGCGGATCGACATTGCAAACGCCGCGGAGCGGCGCTGACGAAGCAAGCGCCGTTTCGCAAGGCTCGTGCGGCACGATGCGTTTTTGCACGGGCGCGAGCGGGCTACGCCGAGCGACGACGGCATCCGCGACGGCGCCAGGCAAGCATCGGCGCGCCGCGCCGCATGCGCGCATCGAGCGCTGGATGCGGCTTTGAAATTGTGCGGCCGCCGATCCGTTCAAGGAATCTGAACTGCGTCCGGGCCGCGGCGCAGCGCAGCGACGGGATTTGATTCAAGGACGACGCAAGGCCGAAGCTGCGAACGATCGTCGCGGTGGATCGCACTCACTGCGCGCAGACCGCGCGCCACGCGCGCTATCGGCATGTGCGGCCGGGTGTGTTTGTCGCGACGACCGGGCCGTCGGACTCGGGCAAGACCTTTGGCGCTGTTGGTTCTGGCTGCGGTCCGCACGATGCCGCCCCGCCGTTTCAGCGATGCATCGCCGCACACTGCAGCAGCGCGATGCGCTTCGCCGGCCGGATCGCGAAGATTCGCAAAGGCTTCGCTTGCGAATCGCAGCCGCAGCCGCAGGAAACGTGTTGCAACTAAGAAGGCGGCTCCCGTGCAGGCAGCTGCGTCGAGGCGCCGGCGAGCAATCGCAACCGCGGCGCCGGAACGGCGCCGCGACTGCTTCGACTCAGTACCTGTCGACTCAGTACTTGCCCATGAAATCGCGCTTGCCGATGTTGACGCCGTTGCCGCGCAGGATCGCGTAGGTGGTGGTGACGTGGAAGAAGAACTGCGGCAGGCCGTAGTGGACCAGGTAGTCGGCGCCGCCGAAACGGCGTTCCTTCGGGGTGCCCGGGCGCAGCACGATCTCGCGGTCCTGCGCGCCTTCGAACAGCGCCGGTTCCAGGCTGCCGACGAAGTCGATGGTCTTGGCGATCAGCGCCTGCAGTTCGGCGAAACTGCGCTCTTTGTCGTCGTACACCGGCACTTCGACATCGGCCAGGCGCGCGCTGATGCCCTTGGCGAAGTCGCAGGCGATCTGGACCTGGCGCAGCAGCGGAAACATGTCGGGGAACAGGCGCGCCTGCAGGTAGGCGTCGGGGTCGATCTTGTGTTCGGCGGCGTGGGCTTCGGTCTTGGCGAGGATCTCGCCGAGGCTGCCGAGCAACTGCTTGAGCACCGGTACGCTGGCGGAGTACATCGAAAGGGTCATGGCGATTTCGTCGTGCGGAGGGAAGCGCCCATGGTACGCCACGCGACTTGGCCGTAACGACGACAGCGACGCCGGCATCCAGGCGCGCGGCAAACCGGCCCTGCATCGCGCAAGCGATCACAGTCACCACGACGCGCAGGGCATCTACTCCGCGCGCTTGCTCCCACGCCGCGGCTTGGCCTGCTGCAATGCCGCCGCCCAACGCTGCGCGCCGGAGCCCTGCTCGCCCCAGGTGTCGTCGGGATTGGCCAGGCGGCAACGGTCGATCGACAGGCAACCGCAGCCGATGCACTGGTCCAGGGTGTCGCGCATCAGGCTCAGGTTGGCGATGCGCTGTTCGAGTTCGTCCTTCCACGCCGCCGACAGGCGTACCCAGTCCGCGCGCGTGGGCGCGCGCGATCCGGGCAGGGTGTCGAGCGCTTCGCGGATCGTCGCCAGCGGCATGCCCACGCGCTGGGCGACGCGGATGACCGCGATCCGGCGCAAGGTGTCGCGGCTGTAGCGACGCTGGTTGCCGGCCGTGCGCAGGCTGTGGATCAGGCCCTTGGCCTCGTAGAAATGCAAGGCCGATACCGCCACGCCGGAGCGTTCGGCCACCTGGCCGACGGTGAGTTCCATGTTCATCCGGATACGCCCCCGGGGCTTGACCTTAACCAATGTTGAGGTTTTATCGTGCGCCTGGTCCTCTTTCGACGTCAAGCCATGGCCGCCCAGCACGCCGACCCACGTCCAGCCGACAGTTCCGCGCATACCGCCCCGGTCAAGGCGGTGGTATTCGATCGCTACGGCGCGCCCGAGGTGCTGCACGCGATCGAATTGCCGATGCCGCAGGCCGGCCCCGGCGAGATCCGGGTGCGGGTGCGCGCGGCCGGGGTGCGGCCCAGCGACATCGCCGCGCGCAGTGGCTTGAACCGCGACGGCGAATCGTGCGATATCGATCCCCTGGCGTTCCCGCGCCGGCTCGGCAATGAGTTCGCCGGCATCGTCGATCAAGTCGGCGCCGGGGTCGATGCGTTCGCGCCCGGCGACGAGGTGATGGGCTGGGCGGTGGCAATGAGTTACGCCGAAGTGTTGACCGTGCCCGCCGAACAGGTGGTCCACAAACCGGTCACGATGAGCTGGGCGGTGGCCGGCGCCCTGCCCTCGACCGGGCAGACCGCGCTCGCCGCGCTGCGCAATCTGCGCCTGCGACGCGGCGAGCGCGTGCTGATCCATGGCGCGGCCAGCGGCATCGGCAGCGTCGCGGTGCAACTGGCGCGCGCCTGGGGCCTGTCGGTCATCGGCAGCGCGGCCGCGGCCGATCACGACTACCTGCGCGCGCTCGGCGCGCTACCGATCGACGACGATCACCGCGGCAACGCGCAGGCGCGCGCGTTGGCGCCCGACGGCGTGGACGCGGTGTTCGATGCGCTCGGCGTCGATCGCTTCGACGGCTGGCTCGCGCCGAGCGGCGATGAACGCCTGGACGATCGGCTCGCGCTGTGCCGCGACCCGGGCCGCATCGCGACCCTGTGCGATTCGCCGCGCGCGCGCCGGCTCGGCCTGCAGATCGTGCGCAGCCAGCGCAGCCGCGCGCGCCTGGCCGAACTGGTCGCGATGCACGAACGCCATGGCTTGCTGGTGCATGTGCGCGAGATGTTTCCGTTGACCCGCGCCGCCGAGGCGCATCGCGCGGTCGAGCGCGGGCCGGGACGCGGCAAGGTCGTGCTGATGGTGTACGCGCCGTTGGCGCTGAGGTTCTGCGCATGAAGACGCTGGCCGCTGTCGCGTTGCTCCCGTCGCCGCCGCGCTCGCCTGCGCAAGGCGCTCCAGTCCCGATGTCCGACGAACAACTGCTGGCTAGGCGGAGCGGTCGCATCGGGTCTGGAGCGTCTTGCGCAGTCGAGCGCATGCGGACGACAGCATCGTTTGCCCGATCGGGCGGTAACGGTTGAGGCCGCCGGCATGGGAAGCACCCGGGCCATGATGGCGGACCGTCCGACACTAGCTGGCGATGCGGACGCGCGCGCGTCCGAATCCAGGCGCATCAGCGCTGACCCGTCGCCCATCCAGGATTTCGCGCAGGATTCCTGCGTGCAGGATTCCGCGACCGCCAATCCATCCTTGCAGGAAACCCGCTCCATCAAACACTCCGCCGAAAACGCAAACGACCGCGAAATCCCGAACACCGCCGCCGGCACGCCCGACGGCGCCGGCAGCCTGTTCGCGCCGCGCTACCGCGGCCTGAGCCTCGGCGCCGTCGCCCTGGTCGCGCTGGTCGCGTTCGAAGCGCTCGCCGTGACCACCGCGATGCCGACCGTCGCGCGCGCTCGACGGCCTGCCGCTGTACGCGCTCGCGTTCGGCGGCACCCTCGCCGCCAGCGTGGTCGGCATGGTCGCCGCCGGGCGCTGGGCCGATGCGCGCGGCCCGGCCGCGCCGTTGCGCCACGGCATCGCCTGGTTCGCGCTGGGCCTGATCCTCGCCGGACTCGCGCCGTCGATGCTCGCGCTGATCGCCGGCCGGGTGGTCCAGGGCTTCGGCGGCGGATTGATTTCGGTCGCGCTGTACGTGGTGGTCGGCCGGGTCTATCCGGTCGCGCTGCGGGTCAAGGTGTTCGTCGCGTTCGCCGCGGCCTGGGCGGTGCCGGCGGTGGTCGGCCCGGCGATCAGCGGCGCGATCGTCGAACACTTCGGCTGGCGCTGGGTATTCCTGTCGGTGCCGGTGGTGGCGGTGGTCGCGGCGTGGATGGTGCTGCCGTCGCTGCGCGGGCTGGGCCCGTCGGCGGCACAGGCGACGCACAGCGCCGGCCAGCAACGCACCCGCTTGCTGTGGGCGCTGCTGACCACCGCCAGCCTGCTCGCCCTGCACTACGGCGGTCAGCAACGCGGCTGGCTCGCGCTCGCGTGGCTGGCGCCGGCGATCGTGCTGCTCGGCTGGGCCGCGTCGCGCCTGCTCCCGGCCGGCGCGCTGCGCGCCGCTCGCGGCCTGCCGGCGGTGGTCTCGCTGCGCGGCATCGCCGCGGGCGGTTTTTTTCTCAGCGAAGCCTACATTCCATTGTTGCTGTCGCAGGAACGCGGCCTGTCGCCGACCTGGGCCGGGCTGGTGCTCACCCTCGGCGCGGTCGGCTGGTCGACCGGCTCGTGGTACCGCGGCCGCAGCACCGATCCGCGCGCGCCGCAGCGTTTCCTGCAGGCCGGCATGGCGATGCTCGCGCTCGGCGTGATCGCGATCGCCGCCTTGATCTGGCCGCACACCCCGATCGCGCTCGGCGTGGCCGGCTGGGTGCTGTCCGGGCTCGGCATGGGCCTGATCTATCCGACCTTGTCGGTGCTGATGCTGGAACTGTCGCCGCCCGAGCAACAGGGCGTGAACTCCTCGGCGCTGCACCTGGGCGATGCGATCTACACCGCGACCGCGTTGGCGGTCGGCGGTTCGCTGTTCGCCGCGTTGCTGGGCCGATCGCACACGCTGGCTTATCTGTGCGGCTTCGCGATCGCGTTTGCGCTGGCGCTGCTTGGGTTGGTGCTGGCGGCGCGGGTGCGGGTCGCGGCGGCTTGAGGTCTGCCGCGGGCCTCCAGGTTGATGAGGCTGTATTCCCGGGGGCGCGGCTTGACCGGAGGAAATTCAGTGGGACGCCGCTCTTACAGTGAGGTCATGTCGCTTTGACTTCATTTCAGTCATCACCACAAGCGCTGCGAGGCTTGTAGCTCGCGTTAGCAAAAGCACACCCGGAGGGCGACGCGCATGGATGCGCGTCGCGCGCCATCGGGACATGGATGTCCCGTGTGGCGCGTGCCCGCGTCTGCATCGATCTTGCGGGCACTTGATCCACAAAAAAGCGTTTTTCTTTGGTTACCTTTTGACCGAAGGGAATCCAGACGGACTTTTGTCGCTTTTGACAAAAGAAAGTGACCCGCCGCTTCAGCGGCGGAAGCCTTTGATCCTGCTTGCAGCTTTAAAGGCTTCAAAGCTTTGCAGCTCTAGAGCCTTGAAGCCAAAGGCAAGATCAACAGCTTTCGTCCGCAAGCGGCCGAGTTACTTTCTTTTGTCAAAAGCGACAAAAGAAAGGTAACCAAAGAAAAACGCTTTTCTTTGAATCAAAGGCCCGCGCGTGCGGTGCCGACGCAGGCATGCGCCACACGGGACATCCTGTCCCGGTGGCGCACGGCGCACATCCATGTGCGCCGCCCTTCGGGTGTGCTGTTACTAACGCAAGTTCGATGCTTCGCAGCGCTGGATGAACTGCGAGACTTCTGGCTCGAGCTGAAGCTCATGCCAAAAGCTAAGAGCCATAGAAAGTAATTTGCTGCCTGCTGCTCCGCGCAGGTGTGGGCGGCTGCGCGCTCGTCGTGTCGGAAAGGCGTTCCCCGCCACGTTCGAAGCGGCCACGCCCGCCCCGCGCACAAACGACTCGGCCAAAGGCGATCCCGCCAACGGCCGCTGCGCCCTCGATATGCGGGACTTTTCGCCCTCGCCTCGCCCGCTCAGTCAGCCCGCAATCTCGGGTTCGTCCGCCGACACCGGCCGCGGCAACGACTTCGCCTGCGCCAACCGCTGATACAACACCACCACCTGCTCCATCAAACCCTCGGTGCTCCACGCCCGCGCATCCACCGGCCCGGCCGCGGACAACTGCGCGCGCAGCTGCGGCGAACGCAGCACCGTGGCGAGGTGGCCGGCGAAGGCCTCGACGTTTTCCTCGCTGACCACCGCGCTGCGCGCGCCGCGCAGCACGGTCGCGGTGCCCATCACCGCGGTCGACACGATCGGCACGCCCAGCGCCATCGCTTCGATCAGCACCAGCCCCTGGGTTTCGGTCGGCGAGGCGAACACGAACGCATCGCCGGCGCGGTAGGCGTCGAGCAGACTGGTGCGGCGGTCGAGGTTGCCGAAGAACCGCACGTTGCGTTCCAGGCCGTGCTCCTTCGACAGACGCTTGAGCCGTTCCGCATCCGGCCCCTCGCCGGCGATGATGAACATCAGCTCGGGAAACTCGCCGACCAGCCGCTTGGCCACCTGCAACAGGAACGCGATGTTCTTCTCGACCGCGAGCCGGCTGACCGTCACCACGGTCGGCCGATCGGCGGCGATGCCGTGCTCGGCGCGAAAGCGCGCGCCGTCGCCGCGCGCGAACTCGCTCAGGTCGATCCCGGTCGGCAACACCGTCGACGGCGTGCGGATGCCGTAGCGATCGAGCACCTCGACCATCTGCGCGGTCGGCACGATCAGGTGATCGACGCCGTGGCACAGCACCCGCGAGAGTTTGCGCGCGACCAGCCGCAGCAGCGGCGCCGGCGCCCACGGCAGGTAGTGGCCGATGTATTCCTCGAAATAGGTGTGATACGTCTCCACCGTCGGCCGCCCGGTCTGCGCGGCCAGGCGCACGCCCAGGCCGTGCGCGCGGAACGGGGTGTGGATGTGGATCACGTCCCAGTGCCGCCGCGCGAGTTGCGGCTGGATGCGGCGCAGCTCCGGCGCGCGGATCAGCCGGTCCTCGGGATCGAAGAAGATCACCCGCGAGCCCAGCCGGATGATCTCGAACTCGTCGCTGTCGTGCTGCTCCTGGCCGCTGCCCGGCCCGTAGTCGGGCGCCACCAGAGTCACCGAGTGACCCATGCGCGCCAGCGATTGGGCGAAGGTGCGGATCGAGGTCGACACCCCGTTGACCCGCGGGAAATACACGTCAGACAGCATCAGGATGTCCATCCGGCCAGCCTAGGCGGGCGAGATGACCGATTTGTGGCGGTTATCGCGGCGAACGCCGTTGCGGTTCAGTCCGGACAGGCGCGCACGGCGCGCGGCTGCGACAATGCCGCTACCCCATCCGTCGCCGTATCGCCCCATGTCAGCAGACGTTGCCGCCATCGACTCCCCGCCGCCGCGCCGCCTGCGCCGCTGGCTCAAGCGCGCGACTGCGCTGCTGCTGGTGGCCTGGATCGCGATGGGCGCCTACCAGGTCTACAAGCCGCTGCCGCCCGGGGTCAGCCAGGCCGGCCCGCTACGCAGCGCCACCGACGTGGCCCTGCTGACCGACATCACCTGGGTCGACGCGGGCCAGCAACGCCACAGCGACCAGCACGTATTCGACGAAACCCTGCGCCTGATCGGCCAGGCCCAGCGGGTGATCGTCGCCGACCAGTTCCTGTTCAACGACTTCGGCAGCCAGGGCAGCGAGGTCGAGTACCGCAAGCTGAGCCAGCAACTCACCGACGCGCTGATCGCGCGCAAACGCGCGGTGCCGCAGTTGCACGCGGTGCTGATCACCGATCCGATCAACACCGTCTACGGCGGCCTGCCGTCGCCGCGGCTCGACGCCTTGCGCGCGGCCGGGGTCGAGGTGGTGATCACCGACCTGCGCCGCCTGCGCACGCCCAATCCCGCCTGGTCCGGGCTGTGGCGCCTGTGCTGCAGTTGGGCCGGCAACAACGATCGCGACGGCTGGGTCGCCAATCCGCTGGGGCCGGGCAAGGTCACCCTGCGCAGCTGGCTGAGCTTGCTCAATCTCAACGCCAATCATCGCAAGACCCTGGTGGTCGACCAGGGCGACACCTGGACTGCGTTGGTCGCCTCGGCCAATCCGCACGACGCCAGCAGCCTGCACGGCAATGTCGCATTGCGCTTCAGCGGCGCGGCCGCGCTCGATCTGCTCGCCAGCGAACGCGCGGTGGTCGCGCTGTCCGGCGCGTCGTGGCCGCGGGGCCTGCCGACCTCGGTGCCGCCCGACAGCATCGTCGACACCACCTCGGCGCCGCGTGTGCAGGTGCTGACCGAAGCCAAAATCCGCGACGGTCTGCAAGCGGCGATCGACGGCGCCCACGGCGGCGACCGCATCGATATCGCGGTGTTCTATTTCTCCCATCGCCGCCTGATCGATGCGGTGATCGCCGCGCACAAGCGCGGGGTCGGCGTGCGCGTGCTGCTCGATCCGAACGAGGACGCGTTCGGGCGCAAGAAGAACGGCGTGCCCAATCGCCAGGTCGCCTCCGAACTGCACGCGGCCGGCGTGCCGCTGCGCTGGTGCGACACTCACGGCGAGCAATGCCACGCCAAGCTGCTGCTGCGCAGCGATCGCGACGGCGGCATCGAGTTGATCGCCGGCTCGGCCAACTACACCCGCCGCAACCTCGACGACTACAACCTGGAAAGCAGCGCGCGCGTGGTCGCCCGCGACGACGCACCCGTGGCGCGCCAGGCCGCGGCCTACTTCGAACAAAGCTGGAGCAACGGTAACGGCCGCGGCATCAGCGCCGACTACCCGCGCTACGCCGACGAATCGCAGTGGCGCAAGCTGTGGTATCGGTTCAGCGAGGCCAGCGGGCTGTCGAGTTTCTAGTCCTCGGCGCGCGCAGGGTCGATCACTGCTGCCTGCTCGGCGATGTGGCGATCCAGCCAGCACAGAAACCTCTGAAAGTGCCCCACCATTTCTTCATCGGAATACAGGTAAGCCAGATTGCCCGGCGTGTATTGCGCCAGACGGTCCAACATGCGCGAAGCCGGGGTGTCGTCGTCCTCGCCGAACAAACGCAGAAGTTCGCCCTCAAGCGGATAACGCAGATCTCGACTGGTATTGCCGGCCAGAAACTGCAGAACCATGTCGCGCAGCGCCGAATAATCGTCGGCAGTTCCGTCAGTCGTCATGCCTGCCCCGTCTGGCTCGAAGCCAAGTAGGTTTCCAGACTCGGCCGGCCCTGCCGATGCCAGTCGGGATAACTCATCTGGAAGTAAGCCGTCATCGTGCCCGGCAAGCTGTCGCGCGCGGCCTGCGCGCCGCCGCGACGATACAGTTCGCCGATACGTTGCCGCTCCTCTTCCATCCGCTGTACTTGCTCCGGCGAAGGAGCGAGCCGGAGTTGCGATGGTGACCGGGGCAAGGGCTCCAGCGCGGATCGAATTTGCGCCAGCGCGATCAGCGATTCGGTGTTCCCGGTCTCGCCATCGCCCAGATCGGCGACCGCCAGGGCCAGCTCGATCGCCGACCGGCGGTGCTCGGTCAGCGCGCCAGCATCCGACAAAAGCGGTCGATACAGGGGATGCGGAGCCAGCGCCGCGAGCCATGCCGCGTGGGCGCGCTCGCGGTAGCCGTGCTCGAACAACAGATCGTGCAGCAGCCAGACATCGAGTACGGCGATGCCGCGCAGACTCACGTAGTAGATTTCCAGCTCGTCGTACTGCGCTTGCGGATACTCGCCCAGCCGCTCGGCGTGCTCGCGCCCCTTGCGCACCATCGAAGCCAGAAACTGGGCGGTGCCCAACTCGTGATAAGGCAATCCACGGACCGTCCATAACGCGTCCTGCGCCAGATAATGCATGCATCAAGGTCCGTTGCGATCGAAGGCCGCCCCAGACTAGGGCCCGCCGATCCTGGATTCAAGATTCAACCGATTCGCGCATCGGCTTGCTGCAGCGCAATGTGCCCCATCGGACGATGGCGCGCCGGGTCGCGCGGTGGCTCACTGCGGCCAGGCCGGAATCGCTGCCGGCTTGGGGAGTCGATCGCATGTCCGTTCGCCTGAGCACGGTTCGTACCGTATCGCTGTATCCATCGCTGATCGCACTGACGTTCGCGCTGTGCGGTGTCGGCGCGGCGCAGGCTTCGACCGAAGTCACCGGCTTCGGCAGCAACCCCGGCAATCTGCGCATGTTCAAGTACGTGCCGCCCGACCTGCCGGCGAATGCGCCGCTGGTGGTCGCGATGCACGGCTGTTCGCAGAGCGCGGCGAGCTACGACGCCGAAAGCGGTTGGGAACTGCTGGCGCAGCGCTGGCATTTCGCCGTGGTCCTGCCGCAGCAGCAAAGCGCCAACAACTCCAGCGCCTGCTTCAACTGGTTCGAAACCGGCGATACCACCCGCGGCCAGGGCGAGGCGCTGTCGATCAAGCAGATGATCGACACGATGCGCGCCGATCACGGCAGCGCCGCCGATCGCGTCTACGTCACCGGCCTGTCCTCCGGCGGCGCGATGACCGCGGTGATGCTGGCGACCTATCCGGAAGTATTCGCCGGCGGCGCGATCGTGGCCGGCATTCCGTATCGCTGCGCGACAAGTTCGAACGCGGCGTTCAGTTGCATGTCGCCGGGCAGCGACCTCACCCCGGCGCAATGGGGCGACAAGGTCCGCGCCGCGAGCAGTCACACCGGGCCGTGGCCGATCGTATCGATCTGGCACGGCGACGCCGATTATCTCGTGCGTCCGGCCAACGCGGCCGAAAGCCTGCAGCAATGGACCAACGTGCATGGCATCGACCAGGTCGCCGATGTCGAGGACAGCGTCGCCGGTTATCCGCACAAGGTCTATCGCGACGCGCAGGGCCGCGCGCGGGTCGAGACCTACACCATCACCGGCATGGGCCACGGCACTCCGGTCGATCCGGGTAGCGGCGAAAGCCAATGCGGCACCGCCGGCGCCTACCTGCTCGACGTCAACATCTGTTCGAGCTACTACATCGGCCGCTTCTGGGGCCTGGACGATCTCGATTCGAGCCTGCCGCAGGTCGCGCTGACCGCGCCGGCCGACGGCGCGGCGGTCAGCGGCGTGGTCGCGCTCAGCGCGAACGCGACCGACGACGCGGGCGTGGAACGGGTCGACTTCCTGCTCGACGGCGCGTTGATCGCCAGCGATGCGCAAGCGCCGTACACAGCCACTTGGAACAGCGCGAGCGCGAGCAACGGCGCACACGTCTTGCAGGCGCGCGCCAAGGACATCGCCGGCAACACCGCGACCTCGGCGGCGGTCCGCGTCACCGTCAGCGGCGGCACCAGCGGCCCGCCGCTGGTCGCGACCTTCGACAACGAAGACGTCAACGACGGCTACGTCAAGGCCAACGCCGACGGCGGCGCGCCGGCGGTCGGCACTCTCGAAGCCAGCCTCGGCCTGGCCCTGGGGCGCGGCACCGACGGCAAGTACAACCGCAGCGTGCTGTCGTTCGATACCTCGGCCCTGCCCGACGGCGCGACGATCGTGTCGGCCTCGCTCAGCGTCGCGTATCGCAGCGCGTATGGCGATCCGTGGAGCCAGCCGGCGGGCAATCGCCTGCTGATCGACGTGCGTAACGGGTGCCTCGGCGGCTGCGCGATCGAGGCCGGCGACTATGCGGCCGCGGTGGACGCGTCGGCGGTCGCCGAACTGGCGCGCTTTACCGGCGGGACGCGGAGCAGCGGCGTGTTCAGTGCGGCGGGCCTGGGGGCGATCAATCGCGGCGGGCGCACTCAGTTGCGGCTGCGGTTCGAGCAGTTGCCGGGGGCTGCGAACTATCTTTGGATCGATCGTGGTGCGAGCGCGAAGTTGCGGGTGGAGTATTTGCCTTGAGGTTGCGCGTCTGAGCGCGGGGTCCCTCACCCCAGCCCTCTCCCGCTAGCGGGAGAGGGAGCCAAAAAGCACGGAAAACTTGGTGCGAGGCGAGATATTCGTCGGGGCTCGACAGCCAGTCTCGCGCCTGGCTATGCCGATGCCGTATCGTTCGCGCATGGACGAATTTCGCTACCTGCGCGGCTACGGCGAGCGCGTGATGGATCAGGTCCGCGCGCTGATCGACAGCGGGCGGCTGGCGCAGGTGCTGCGCGATCGCTACAGCGCCGGTCACGAAGTGCGCGACGACAAGGCCTTGTTCGAGTACGTGGTCGCGATCAAGGAGCGCTACATGCGCAAGGCCGAGCCGCTCAACAAGGTCATCTACGACAACAAGCTGCACGTGGTGAAGCATGCGCTGGGCACGCATACGGCGATTTCGCGCAACCACGGCGGAAAGCTCAAGGCCGCGCGCGAGATCCGCATCGCGACTTTGTTCCGCGACGCGCCGGCCGAATTCCTGGAGATGATCGCGGTCCACGAACTGGCCCATCTCAAGCACCGCGATCACGACAAGAGCTTCTATCAGCTGTGCGCCCACATGAGCCCGGCCTATCATCAACTCGAATTCGATCTGCGCCTGTATTTGACCCATATCGAACTTCAGGCGAAACAAGCCAAGGACGCACCGTGATCGCACGCGTACATGGCGGGGTTTTTTCGCGCCTATGCACGCGAACCGGCGCGCTGCTGACGATCCTGCTCGCCACCGGTTGCGCGCATGCGCCGCTGGGTTCCCGGCCGCCCTACGCCTGCCCCGCCGCGATCGCCTATCGCCTGGCCGACACGCCCACGCCGGCGGGCCACGCCCTGGCCTTCACGCCCTGGGTGTTCGCGCTGAGCCCGCAGGCGCCGGTTGCCCTGTATGGATTCGAGAGGGACGGCGGCATCGAACTGGCGAGGGGAGAAACCGACGAGGACGGCCGCATCGTGATGACTCATGCGCAGCAGCAAGCGGTGACCCGGGCCTACTGCGACACGCCGGAAAAGATCTGGCTGATCTACCCCGGCCAGACCGAACGGCTCCGGCTCTACGACTTGAGCCTGGCCCGCGATCCGGACGAACGGCTGTACTACGCGCTCATCCAGAATGGTTATGTCGACGGCGGCGACAGGCCGATGTATCGCCGCGGTTATTTCGAATCCGAAGGCCGACAAGCGCTCGACCACGCGCTCGATGCCGAGCAAGCGGCCGACAGGCCGGACTTGCTGCGCAAGCTCCAGGCCGCCCGCGGCGCGGGTCCGTAGCGACCGCTGCGACGTTCTCCTCGCCCGGCAGGGCGTCGACGGTCGCAAAGCCCGGATGCGCATGCGTCATGATGAGCGCCCTTCGGCTTGTGCGCTGAAGGCAAGGGCCAAAGCGAATCCCCCTGCTCCCCCTTTTGCAAAGGAGGGAAAAGCAAGGGCGTTGCGCGGCGAGAACGAGAGCGGGCGCGTTATTCCTCCTCGCGCACCATCAACAAGGCAATCAAGGTCAACGCCCCCGCCGCGGCCAGGTAGTAGCCGACATAAGCCAACCCATACCGATTCGCCAACTGAGTGGCGATCCACGGCGCGAACGAAGCGCCGAGGATGCCGGCGAGATTGAACGCCAGCGAGGCGCCGGTGTAGCGCACCGCGGTCGGGAACATCTCGGCCAGGATCGTGCCGAGCGGGCCATAGGTCAGGCCCATGATGCCCAGGCCCAGGCCGAGGAACAGCAAAGTGCCCCAGGCGCTGCCGGTCGAAAACAGCGGCGCGAAGAAGATGCCGAAGCCGATCACCGCCACCGTCGACAGGATCATCGCCAGACGCCGGCCGCGGCGATCGGCGAACAGCGCCGACAACGGAATGGTGATGGCGAAGAACACCACGCTGCCCAGCTGCAGCAGCAGGAACTGTTCGCGCGTATAGCCGAGCTTCGAGGTGCCCCAGCTCAACGCGAACACCGTCATCAGATAAAACAATACGAAGGTGGCCAAGGCGCCGAAGGTGCCGGCGACCAGGGCGCCGGGGTGATTGCTCAGCACCTGCAGCATCGGCAGCCTGACCCGCTCGTGCTGATCGATCGCGCGCTGAAACGCCGGGGTCTCGTTGATCCGCAGCCGCACCCACAGGCCGACGAACACCAGCGCCGCGCTGGCCACGAACGGAATCCGCCAGCCCCAGGCGAAGAACGCCTCGTCGCCGAGGGTGTCGGTCAGCAGCAGGAAGATGCCGGTCGACAGGAAGAACCCGATCGGCGCGCCGAGCTGCGGAAACATGCCGTACCACGCGCGCTTGCCGGGCGGCGCGTTCTCGGTCGCCAGCAGCACCGCGCCGCCCCACTCGCCGCCCAGCCCCAGGCCCTGGCCGAACCGGCACAGCGCGAGCAGCGCCGGCGCGAGGATGCCGATGCTGTCGTAGGTCGGCAGCAGGCCGATCGCGACCGTCGACAGGCCCATGGTCAGCAAGGCCGCGACCAGGGTCGCCTTGCGGCCGATGCGGTCGCCGTAATGGCCGAAGATCGCCGCGCCGACCGGGCGGGCGATGAAGGCCAGGGCGAAGGTCGCCAGCGACTGCAACACCGCGGTGCCCGGGTCGGCGCTGGTGAAGAACAGTTTCGGAAACACCAGCACCGCGGCGGTGGCGTAGATGTAGAAATCGAAGAACTCGATGGTGGTGCCGATCAGGCTCGCGAACAGCACGCGGGCCGGGGAATTGCTCGGGGCCGGGGCCGAGGCCGGTGCGGCTGCGCTCATCGAGACGTCCGAATGGGGGAATCGGTGAATTGTTACCCGATCCGCACCCGGTTCGGCAAAGCGGCCTTATGAACGGTGACGGCCGCATGCGGCGCTGGCCGCGCGCGCCGCGATCCGGCAAGGTGTGCCATCCCCCGCATGAGTTCGCAGCATGAGCGCGCCCGCTCCCGTCCGCGTGGCCCTGATCGGCTACGGTTTCGCCGGCAAGACCTTCCATGCACCGTTGATCGCGGCCACGCCCGGCCTGTCGCTCGGCCTGATCGGCTCGCGCGACCCGGCCAAGGTCCACGCCGATTACCAGTACATGAGCGTGGTCGACGATCCGTTCGCCGCCGCCACCGATCCGCGCGTGGAGCTGGTGGTGATCGCCACGCCGAACGACAGCCATGCCCCGCTCGCGCGCGCCGCGCTCGCGGCCGGCAAGCACGTGGTGGTCGACAAGCCGTTCACCCTCGACATGGGCGAAGCGCGCGAGTTGATCGCGTTGGCGCGGCAGCATCGGCGCGTGCTGTCGGTGTTCCACAATCGCCGCTGGGACAGTGACTACCTCGGGGTCAAGCAGGCGATCGGGGAAGGCGTGCTCGGCGCGGTCGTGCATTTCGAATCGCATATCGACCGCTACCGCCCGCAGGTGCGCGAGCGATGGCGCGAACAGGCCGGGCCCGGCACCGGCGTGTGGTGGGACCTCGGGCCGCATCTGGTCGACCAGGCGCTGCAGTTGTTCGGCCTGCCCGAACGCGTCCTCGCCAGCCTGGCCACGCAACGCCGCGACGGCCAGGTCAGCGACTGGGCGCATGTCCTGCTCGATTACGGGCAACGCCGGGTGATCCTGCACGCGAGCATGCTGGCGGCCGGCGGCAGCGCGCGCTTCACCGTGCATGGCGAGCGCGGCAGCCTGGTCAAACCGCGCGCCGATCAGCAGGAAGCGCAGTTGCTGGCCGGCGTGGTGCCCGGTTCGCCGGGCTGGGGCGCGGACGGCGACGACCTGATCTTCCACGACGGCGAAGGCTCGCGCCGCCTGACCACGCCCTCGGGCGATCAGCGCCGCTACTACATGGCGATCTTCGATGCGATCCGCGAGCGCGGCGACAACCCGGTGACGCCGACCCAGGCGCTGGCGGTGATGGCGATACTGGAAGCTGCGGTGGAATCGGCGGCCACGGGCCGCGCGACCGCGCCGGCGCTCGATGCGGACGAACGCGCGGCGTTCGGCTACGGCGGCGATTGAATCGCGGCAACGTTCGCGTAGTCGAGCGAAACGCCGCCGTCGGCAGCGGGCCGGGCCGCCTTCAACTGGTTCTTACATTCATGACGCTACCTTGCGTACATGAATCCAATGAACCGACGGCAGTTTCAGGCGCGGCTCCCGACGAGCGCGCCTTCATGAGCGCGCGGCGATGAGCGCGCAATGCGAGTACAGCTTCGGCATCGAGGAAGAATTCTTCCTGGTCCGCCCGCATTCGCGCCTGCTCGCGACCCAGGTGCCCAGCCGCCTGCTCAAGCGCGCGCGCGCCGAGCTGGGCGAGTCGATCGAAAGCGAACTGCTGCAGGCGCAGATCGAGATCGCCACGCCGGTGCAATGCGACATCGCCCAGGCGCAGCGGCAGCTCAGCGAACTGCGGCGCGGCTTGTCGTCGCTGGCGCACGATCATGGGCTGGCCTTGCTGGCGGCGGGCACGCATCCGCTGGGGCAATGGCGCGAACAGACCCATACCGACAAGCCGCGCTATCGCCGCTTGGTCGAGGATTTCCAGATCGTCGCCCGCCGCAGCCAGGTGTGCGGGCTGCACGTGCATGTGCAATTGCCCGACGAGGTCGACCGCGTGCAGGCGATGAACCGGGCGATGCCGTGGCTGCCGCTGCTGCTGGCGCTTTCGACCTCCTCGCCGTTCTGGGACCGCTTCGACACCGGGCTGATGAGCTACCGCCAGGCCATGTACGACGAATGGCCGCGCACCGGCATCCCGGATTTCTTCGAGGACCAGGCCGACTACGACGCGTTCGCCGCGGTGCTCATGCGCGCCGGCGCGATCAACGATGCCAGTTCGTTGTGGTGGGCGATCCGCCCTTCGCCGAATTTCCCCACCGTCGAACTGCGCATCGCCGACGCCTGCACCCGGGTCGAAGACAGCGTGGCGATCGCCGCGTTGTACCGTTGCCTGATGCGGCATATCTCGATGCGTCCGGCCGACGCGCCGCCGTGCAATGCGAGCACGCGCCGGATCATCGACGAGAACCGCTGGCGCGCCAAGCGCTTCGGCCTGCAGGCGACCTTCCTCGATGCGCAAGGCAATACCGAGCCGGCGATCGACCAATTGCGGCGCCTGCGCGCGCTATGCCACGAAGATGCGCAAGCCCTGGATTGCCTCGACGCGCTCAAGACTCTGGACGCGATCGTCGAACGCGGCAGCAGCGCACACACCCAGTTGCAGGTCTATCGCGAACAACGCCAGCAAGGCCTCAGCCGCACCAACGCGCTCAAGCGGGTGGTCGACTGGTTGCTGGAAACCACCGTGCCCGGCGCATGACGTCGCCACCTCGTTCATGCCCTGCTCCGATCAGCTTGCGAATCATCTGACTCCGAATCGCCCCTGCTCCCAGCACCACGCTTCGACCGACACGTTCCGATCCCCACGCTCCACCCGACCTCGCTCCGGATGACCCCGCCATGCCCGCCCCCGCCCGCAAACTGCTGATCGGCCTGTCGCCGCGCCTGATGCGCAACCTGCCGCCCGAGTACGGCTTCCGCAACAAGACCCTGCAATACCTGGAGCAATCCATGGCCCACTGGGTCATGGCCAGCGGCGCGCTGGTGGTGATGATTCCCACCGTCGACGCCACCGGCGCGGTCCAGGCCACCGATCTGGCCGTGCGCGACTACGCGCGCTCGCTCGACGGGCTGATCCTGCAAGGCGGCGCCGACATCGATCCGCAAGCCTACGGCGAGCGGCCCAGCGAAATGCTGATGACCACCGACCCGGACCGCGACCGCTTCGAGTTGAACCTGCTGCGCGCCTTCGTCGACGCCGGCAAGCCGGTGCTCGGCATCTGCCGCGGCATGCAGCTGATCAACGTCGCCCACGGCGGCAGCCTGTACCAGGATCTGGTCGGCGGCGGCGCGACCCGCGCCCAGCACTACATCCCGGCGCAGTACGACGAACACGCGCATTCACTGCGCATGCGCGAGGACGGCTGGCTGGCGTCGCTGTATCCGCAGGCCGCCGACCCGCGGGTGAATTCGATCCATCACCAGGGCGTCAAGCACCTCGGCGAAGGTCTGGAGGTGGAGGCGTGGTCGGAAGACGGCATTGCCGAATGCATCCGCGGCCGCGGCGAGAGTTTCGTGGTCGGCGTGCAATGGCATCCGGAGTTCCACGACCATCGCTTTCCGGAATTGCTGCCCGGCCGGCCGTTGTTGATGTCGTTCATGGAAGCTGCGCGCAAACGTGAGCAGGCGTTAGCGGCCTGATTGGTCGTCCCGATAGCCCCTGTAGGAGCGGCGCAAGCCGCGACCGCGACACCGCGCTCGCGTCGCATCTGTGATGTCGCGGTCGCGGCTCGCGCCGCTCCTACAGTCGGATACGCAGCCTGCGAAGTGAATGCAATATCGAAACGACCCGGGCAGCCTGAGCCACCCGGGTCGCCAACCGCATCAACCACCCAACCAATACGCCGGCTTACAAACTCGCCGCGCAGTTGTAGCAGACCAACGCGAAATCCTGATCGGTATCGTCGCCGGCATTGGGCAATCCATTCGAATTGATGTCGGTCGCGCGCACCACGACGTTGACGCTGCCGGCGTGCTGAGCGGCCTGCAGGAACACGCCTTCGCCGTTGTTGCGCGCGTCCGCGGTACCGCCGGTGGCCGACCAGCCGGCGCTATTGAACACATTGCCCAGATAGGTGCTGCCGCCCGCGGTCACGCGCAGGTCCAGGTTGTTGTTCCAGGCCGGCGTGGTGCCGCCCAGGCCGTGACCGGGCGCGTCGGTCCACACCAGCATGACCCGCACCGGCTTGGTCGGATCGGCGGCGGTGAAGGTGCGCGTCCAGCTCTCGCCGGTGTTGTCGAACACGTGGGTCTGGTCGACGTACTGCACCGCCTGCGCCGGACGCAGCACCGGATCGATCAACATCCGACCCCAACCCTGCTTGCTGTCGGGCGCGGTCGCCAGGGTGCCGCCGTCGGCGTCGAGTTTGCCGACCAGGTTCTGCGCGACCGCGGTGAACGCGGCCTTGGTCAACGCCGGGCTGGGATCGACGCTGAAACGATTGCGGTAGTACTGCACGAACAAGGCGCTGGCGCCGGCCACCTGCGGCGAGGCCATGCTGGTGCCGCACATCAGGCCATGGCCGGTCGCGCTGTTGGCCGAATCGATCGAACAGCCCGGCGCGACCATCGCCGGAATACGCCGGCCGTCCAGCGCCGGGCCGTGCGCGGTGTTGCTGGACAGATCGTTGATCGCCGCCAGTTGCACCGTCGCCGAGGTCTGGCCCTTGGTCGAGCCGATGGTGAAGGTGTTCTTGGCTTCGTCGGGCGAGCCCTGGCTCTGGGTGCCGCCGTTGCCGTTCATGAACGACAGCACGTAGGCCAGCGGCTGATCGCCGGGCGCATCGGGATCGGCATCGCGCACGCCGACATCGACCTGGCGCGTATCGCCGTCGTAGCCGCGCGGCGAACCGGCCGGGCCCCAACTGTTGCCGGAAATCACCGCGCGGTTGCGCACCGACTGGGTCATCAGCAACAGCATGCCGCCGGCCCGGGTGTAGAACGGCGAATACCGCTGTTCGACCAGCTTGGCGCCGGGCGCGACGCCCAGGCCGCGCAGAAAGCTGCCGGTGGACGCGGTGGCGCGCACGTTCGAGGCGCCGTCGCCGGCCATGATCGCGGCGGTGTGGGTGCCGTGCGCGCTGCTCGCGCTGCCGCCGCAGGTGGTGCCGGTGCAGGCGGCCATGCGCGCGACCAGATCCGGATGGGTGTGGTAGATGCCGCCGTCGACGTTGGCGATGATCACGCCGGTGCCGTTGACGCCGGCAGTGCTGAGATAACTCAGATAACCCGGCACCGCGAGATTGCTCGCATTGACGTTGCCGGCGTTGATCTGGCTGCTCATCTCGCCGCGCAGGCCGCCGTCGGTAGGCACGCTCTGCACGCTGTACACGCCCGGCGTCTGCGCGAGCGCGGCGAGTTGATTCGCGGGCAGTTGCACGGTCTGGGTTTGCAGATGACGGTCGACGATCTTCGCGCCCAGACCGGTATCGGCGACGCCGATCTTGGCGAGGTTCGCGCCGAGCGCGCTGCCGCGATGGCTGATGACGCTGACCTGCACCGGTCCGGTCGCGGCCTTGCTCAACGCGGCTTCGCGCAGTTCGGGCTGAACCCGGTACCCCGGCAGGAAATCGCCGCTCCAGCGCACTTCGCGCTGCCCGGCCAGGCGCGCGAGCGCGTCGCGCTTGCCCCAGGCGATGTAGGTGTAGGGATGCACGTACTGCACCGGTTCCAATCCGGCGCGGCGCAGCTCATCCAGCCACGCCTGCTGCACCGGACCGGTGAACTGGACCAGGCGCCAGTCGTCGCCGTCGGCGCGGGTGCGGCCCCAGGCGCTGGCGGCCTGCACTGGTTTGCTGGTGAGCGGATCGAAACGCAATCCGCCCAGATCGAGTTCGAAACCGCCGGCGGCGGACGGCGCGGCTTGCGCGGCGCAAAGCAGCGGCGCCAGGCCGATGGCCAGGGCGACGGCGGTGTGCAGATGGCGACGACGGGTCATGGGAGTTCTCTGAGATAAGCCGAAGGAACGCCGCCCGAACGGGCGACGACGCGTGAACTGCGATCTGGGAAAAACACCGGACCGCGGCGTTCGAGCTGCGAGCGTGCCGCTGGCGTCGTCGAACGCCCATCGACACTGCGCCCGCGCGCAGGCGGCGTCCATGCGATTCCGAACGGCGCTTCGAAATGATCATAGAGAGTGATCACAGAATCCCGAACGCGCCGTCACAGCGCGATGCTCGCGCCGTATTCATGCGCAAGGCGCGCGATCGCGCATGCGTACCGCGCCGGCATGAGACCTGCGGAGAACATCGCGTTTTTTGCCGATTTTCGGTTGCGGCGACGCATCGCGGCGCAATCGCGGGCCTGCATCACATTCGCGCGATTCGCTTCGCACTGCGCGCCGAATCGTCGGCCGCGATCCGACAGCACGCTTACGGCACGCCAATGGATCAAATGCCGCATCTTTTTTCTGCGAATACTCGACAACGACCGTGCATCTGAAATTTTGGTGGTTGATCCGGCCGCGTTTGTGTCCTTACATTCGCTCAGCGTTGCGTCGCTGCATGACATACGAATGCGCGCACCGAACCAGGGGATCAGCACGATGAACCATCGATCTCTATGCACGCTCGGCCTGTGGCTTGCGATCGGCGGCTCCGCGATCGCGGCCAGTTGCCCGCCGGACCAGCGCGCCACGCCGCGCGGCGCGAACGCCGCGAAAACCGCCTGCGCCACGCCTTCGCGACCGCGCGAACGCAAACGGACCGAGCAGGCGCGGGCCATGCAGGCGCGCATCGAATGGTCCGACCGCTGGGGTGCGATCGCGACCGGCCGCGGCAACGCGTTCGGCGTCGCTTTCGAAAAGCTGAGCAAACACGAAGCCGAAACGACCGCGCTGGCGCAATGCCGCGGCGCGACCGACGGCGACTGCGCGATCGCGCAGAGTTATTCCAACCAATGCGGCGCGGTGGCGCGCGACGACGCGAGCACGGCGTCGGCGAGCGCGGCGACCGTCGAGGACGCCGAGCGCCTGAGCTTGCAGCGTTGCGAAAAATCCGCGGCGACCGCAGACGACTGCCAGGTGGCGTATTCGGGATGCAGCTATCCGGCTCGTGCCGAGTGACCGCTCGCCGAGCGGCGCTTCCCCGCGGTCGTAACCCACGTAATCCGACTGTAGGAGCGGCGCGGGCCGCGACCGCGGGAATGCGGCTACGACGAGCGTTTCGTCGTTGTCGTCATGGCGCGGTCGCGGCTCGCGCCGCTCCTACAGGTAGGCCATGTGGCTTTTGCCCCAATCCGCGCAGTTCATCCAGCGCTGCGAAGCGACTAACTCGCGAGAACAACAGCACACCCGGAGGGCGACGCGCATGGATGCGCGTCGCGCGCCACCGGGACATGGATGTCCCGTGTGGCGCGTGCCCGCGCAGACTCCGCACTTGCGGGCCCTTGATTCAAAGAAAAGCGTTTTTCTTTGGTTACCTTTCTTTTGTCGCTTTTGACAAAAGAAAGTAACTCGGCCGCTTGCGGACGAAAGCCGTTGATCTTGCCTTTGGCTTCAAAGGCTCTGCCGCTTCAAAGCTCTAAAGCTTTAGGAGCTGCAAGCAGGATCAAAAGCTTCCGCCACTAAAGCGGCGGGTCACTTTCTTTTGTCCAGAGCCACAAAAGAAAGTCACCAAAGAAAAAGGCGTTCCTGTTTCGAATCAAAAGCCGCACGATCGGTGCCAACGCAGGCATGCGCCACACGGGACATCCATGTCCCGGTGGCGCACGGCGTGCATCCTGCACGCCGCCCTCCAGGTGTGCTGTTGCTAACGCGAGTTCTTTGCCTCGCAGCGCTGGATGAACTGCAAGACTTCAGGCGAAAGCCACATGGCCTACCTGTAGGAGCGGCGCAAGCCGCGACCGCGGGAACGCAATTGCGACGATGGTTGCGAGGTTACCGCGGTGGCACGGTCGCGGCTCGCGCCGCTCCTACAGTCGGATTGCGTGGTTTACGACCGCAGGTGCCGGAACGCGCATAACAACAAGAATCACGACATGCACGACTGCCGACCGACCGACGTCACATCAACCGAAAACCGAATCACGCCACCACCCACCGACCGCGACACATCACCGTCGCGATCGACCCCAGTCAGATCAAACCGCCGCCGTCACCACGATCTCGACCCGAAACTTCGGATTGGCCAGCAACGCCTGCACGGTCGCACGCGGCGGCGTGTGGCCGGCGACGACCCAGGCTTCCCACACCGCGTTCATGCCGGCGAAATCCGCCATGTCCGCCAGGAAGATCTGCGCCATCAAGATGCGGCTCTTGTCGGTGCCGGCGCGTTCGAGCAAGGCGTCGATCGACGCCAGGGTCTCGCGGGTCTGACCGCCGATGTCCAGGTCCTCGCTGTCGGGCACTTGCCCGGCCAGGTACACGGTGCCGTTGTGGATCGCCATTTCCGACAGGCGCGCGCCGACGTCGAATCGCTGGATCATGCTTCACCTCATGCGTGTGGGGCGCCCATTGTGGGTCAGATCGGCGCCGCGCACACCTCGCATGCGAGCGATGCGATCACGCAAGCCGCCTGGGCTGCGTGCGCCATGCGCGACCGGGCCCGCCGCTTTCCACGCCATCCCCGCCGCTACAACTCCGGCGTACTGGAGCGGATGATCCGTTCGTTCTCGGCGCGTTCGGCGCTGCGGTCCGGGCCGGCCAAGGCCGCGTCGGCATTGGCGCGGTGCTGGGCGCGCACTTCCGGCGGCAGCACGTCGATCTGGCGATTGCGCTGCATCATCGCGCGTTCGCCCGGCGGCAGCTGGCAGTTGCGGCTGAGGATTTCCAGTTCGTCGCCGGTGCGCGCCGCGCGGCTTTGCAGATTGACCACCACGCCGAGGGTATCGCCGAGCGGTTCGAGCCGGGTGCAGATCGCATCGATGGTGTCGTAACTGCGCTGAGTGTTCTGGTTGACCAGCGCGAGCAGGTTCTCGCCGTCGATCCACACCACCGAGTTGACGCCCTTCACGCTCTTGGCGGCGACGCGCGCGTTCTCGCGATCGACCTTGCGCGCCTGGTCGGCCAGGCGGATCGAACGGCTGACATCGTGATTGAGCCCTTCCAGATTCTTCTGCAGGCCCTGCTGATCGCCGGCGAAGGCCTGGGCGCGCATCTTGACCAGGCGTTCGGCGGTCTTGGCCGCGTCCAGCGGTTCGCCGGCGCGTTCGGGCTTGGGTGGCGCGGCGGCCTGCGGCGCGCTCGCGCGCTCGCAGGCGCTCAGCGCCAGGGTCGAAGCCAGCAGCGCGGCGGCTGCGATTGCGCTTGCGTGGTTCATCGCTACACCTCGTGATTTGGTCGTGCCCCGGGACAGCCCGCCGGCGAAACCCGGCGTGCGCGTCGCGCCCTGCATCGCCCGGGTTTTATACCGCGACGCAGCGCGAAAGGGTTGCCGCATCGCAACGCGAATGCGACCGGGGTCGCGACTGCGCATCGCCGCCCTACGCCACCGCACCGCCATCGCGCTTTTCGCGACCGCCGCCCGGATTCAGCCGCAATCGCGCCGCTACAGTCGCCGGCAGGTCGCTCGCGACCGTCGCCACCGCCGATCGTCCGTCAATGGCCCGCAACGGCCGGCAACGGGCGCGGAACCGCCCGGATATCGCCCCGGTCGCGGCGACGGGCCGCCATCGCCACCGTCGCACTCATAAGCACAAGAAACACCCATCGCAACACACGCATCCGTCATCGCTGCATGGCGTGCGTCGCCCGGGGGGACTCGCGCCCACACCCTGAGGATACGAAATGAACGCACGCTTCAACATGCGTGGCCCGCGCGCCTGGGCCGGACACGGCCTGCTCGGCTGGTTCGGCCTGCTCTGCATTCCGGCTGCCTACGCCGCGCCGCAAGCCCCGACCGATCTGGCGTCGAGCGGTTACGCCACCACCGCCGTGGTCGCGCCCGCGGCGACCTGCAACTTCGTCACCTGGACGCGCGGGGTCAACTACACCCTCGGCACGATCGTCAAATACCCGCCCAACAACCAGTACTACAAGCTGGTCAACGTCGGCACCAACGGCAGCGACGGCACCGACCCGACCATCAGCACCTGGTACTGGCAGCCGACCAACTGCGACACCACCACCCCGCCGGCCGGCGGTTTCGTGGTCACCGAAGCGCAGTTCAACCAGATGTTCCCGAACCGTAATTCGTTCTACACCTACGCCGGCCTGGTCGCGGCGATCCGCTCGTACCCGAATTTCGCCAAGGAAGGCGGCGACACCATCGCGCGCCAGGAAGCGGCGGCCTTCCTGGCCAACGTCAACCAGGAAACCGGCGGGCTCGTGCATATCCGCGAATTGAATCAGGCCAACTGGGACCACTACTGCCAACCGGCCGGCAGCTGCGGCGGCAAGCAGTACTACGGGCGCGGCCCGATCCAGTTGAGCTGGAACTACAACTACGCCTCGGCCGGCAGCGCGCTGGGCCTGGACCTGCTCAACAACCCCGACCTGGTCGCGACCAATTCGGCGATCTCCTGGCAAACGGCGTTGTGGTACTGGATGACCCAGCGCGGCGGCGCCAGCAACACGCCGCATCAGGCGATGGTCAACCTGCGCGCGTTCGGCGAAACCATCCGCGCGATCAACGGCGGCATCGAGTGCAACGCCACCGGCATCGGCCATCAGCAGATGCTCAACCGCGGCGCGTACTACCGCAACTTCGCCGCGATCCTCGGCGTCGCGCCGGGCAACAACCAGACCTGTTGATCCCACTGCGCGCCCGGCTGCGATACGCGGCCGGGCGAGGCATTCGCGCAGCGACGACAGCCCTGTGTAGGAGCGACGTAAGTCGCGACCGCGCCATCGCGGCGGCGACGAAACCTTCCTGTTCCTACGCAACTAACGGTCGCGGCTGCGACGGCGCCGTCGTCGTCATCCGGAATTCACGGCCGCGGCTTACGCCGCTCCTACAGTCGGATTGCGCGGTTTATTGGCATGGCTCGGCTGCACCGATCGTTCGCGATCCGCCCCAATCGCATCGTCGCGACAACGGCTCCCTGTAGGAGCGACGCGAGTCGCGACCGCGCCATCGCGGATACGGCGAGACCTTCCTGTTTCTACGCAACTGACGGTCGCGGCTGCGACGGGGCCGTCGTCGTCATCCGGAATTCTGCGGTCGCGGCTTACGCCGCTCCTGCAGTCGGATCGCGAGGCCTGCGGGGCAATCCCAAAACTGCTGCGCAACGACACTCACATATCGAACGCCGCGCAACCGATCTCCTGCGTACCCGGCTTGTCGCCATCGCGCACGAACTGGATATCCGGCATCGGCGTGTCCTCGCTCGGCGCCGCGGTCGGCACGCCGAGCCGGTAATACTCGCGATAGATCTCCGCCAGCGGTTGCGCGCCGATCGCGGCGCGCGCCTGCTCGGCCGAGGCATGCACCACCACGGCGAAGGTCGAACCGCTGCCGAAGTCGTAGTCGACGCGCACGATCGGCAAGCCGTGCAGTCGGGTCGGTGCGCGCGGGGTCAGGCTGCCGCCGCCGGGTCCGACCTCGCCGATGGTGCTGTCGGCGCTGACCTCGATGCCGGCCGCGCTCAGGGTGTGCGCGAACGCGGGGTCCTGCACATCGGCGAAATACTCGCCCTTGCACGCGGCATTGGCGGCGACCCAGGTCGCGAAGTCGAAACCACCGGCTGCCGCAGATGCGCTCGTCGCCGATGGATTCGCCGTCGCGTCGGACGTCGTCCGCGCCACTGCGCGCTCCGCGACCTTGCCTTCATCGCCCGACCCGCCGCAGGCCGACAGCGCCAACGCCAACGCCAACGGCCACAGCGCCCAACGCGCGATCGAATGGTTCATGCCCGCCTCCCGGATGCCCGATCGCCAGCCTACTACCGAAGCCGATACATCGCAGCGTCGCTACCGCGTGCAGCGCCCGGCGCAGCGCGGTTCGGCCGGGCCAAGCCCAGCGCGATCCGACCCGCAAACCGATACCGGAGCAAAGCGAGCATCGCGCCACACTTCCGCATCGACCCTCGCAACCGACTCACCGGCCCGGGCGTACAAGCAAGCACACGAGGGCGCGCCAGCGCGTCGCTTTCGTCTGCGGCGGGCCGCGACGGCCCGTCACTCCGACGCCCCGCATCGCCCAAGCAAAGGAGCCCGTCATGTGCACCAACTTCTTGCTCGCAGTGCCCACCATTCCCGCCGTCCAGGGCAATCCGACCCAGTTCATCTCCGCGCGCTGCATGGAACTCACCGGCGCACTGGCGACCAATCTGTACCTCGTGCCCGCCCAGCAGACCTTCCCCATCGTCGCCAACCAGTCGCAAGGCTGGATCGGCAGCTACGGTTTCGTCGGCCTCGGCGATCCGCAGTCGATGGGGCAGACCCCGTGTTTCGTCGACGGCATCAACGAAGTCGGGCTGTCCTGCGCGGCGCTGTGGTTGCCCGGCACCCAATACCCGAGCAGCGCGAGCAGCAATGCGCTGGAGTTCTGCGACATCGCCGCGTGGGCGATGAGCCAGTTCGCCACGGTTCCCGACGTGGTCGCCGCGCTGGCCGGCGTCAACGTGATCGGCCCGGCGGTCGGTTCGCAGAGTTATCTGCCGCTGCATTTCATCGCCACCGACGCGACCGGCGCCAGCGTGGTGATCGAATTCGTCGGCGGCGCGATGAACGTCTATCCGCCCGACTACGCCGACGGCGCCACCGGCGACGGCGTGCTCACCAACGCGCCGACCTACGACTGGCAACGCACCAACCTGAGCAGCTACGTGCACTTGAGCGTGGAAGGCGCCGGCACCAGCACCTCGAACGATTCCGGCCCGCCGGTCGGCAGCGGCCTGCTGGGCCTGCCCGGCGACATCATGTCCGCCTCGCGCTTCGTCAAGGCCGCGACCTTCCGCCAGGGCTTCGGCCTGTTGCCCGGCGACGGCGAGGGCTGGTTGCCGACGCCCGCGACCGCCGGCGCCACCGACAGCACCCAGACCATCGTCAACGTCGCCCTGCAGATGGTGCAGATGATCCAGGCCACGCCGTACGGCACCGCGCTGCTGAAACCGACCACCGCCTCGCCGTCGTCGTCGCACCCGCACCTCAAGGCACGCGCGCCGAGCGTCGGCGACTGGACCATGTGGCAGGTCGCCCGCGACCACACCAACTTCGTCTACTACTACAGCACCGCGTTCAACAGCATCGTGCAGAAAGTCGACCTCACCACCGTGGATTTCAGCGGCGGCAGCGTCGCGGCCAGCGCGCTGAAGTCGATCCAGGTGATGCCGGCCGGCAGCGCCTGGTACAACGACGCGAGCGCCGGCTTCGCTTGAACACGCAACGCCGACCGCCATTGCGCGCCCGGCTGCAACGCAACGACGCCTCACCGCATCTTCGGAATCAACGCACCCGCATGCGCGGGACCGCAAACGGCAAGCCCGGGCACGAACGGGCTTGCACCGTCCGTCGTGCCCGCGCCTGGGTGCGACGGGTTCTTCCGAGGAGGTTTCATGCGCGTCATCCGGCTGTATTCCCTGTTCCCGCGTAAGTCCCTGCGCGATGTATTGAAGTGCTCGGCGCTGCTGGGCATGTCGTTGCTGTTCGCCGCGGCGCAGGCGGCCACGCCGTCGCCGCGCGCGACGGTGAGCGAGGTCGCCGATGCGATCCAGACCTATTACTACGACATCGACCGCGCCAAGCAGATCGCCGCGGACTTGCGCGGCGAAGCCGCCCAGGGCCGTTACGACCGCTACGTCGATCCACGCGACCTCGCCACCGCGTTGAGCGAACGCATCCGTCCGCTGGACGGCCATTTCCGGGTCAACTGGCGCGTACCCGACCCCGCCGGCCAGGCGCCTCGCCCCGGCCCGCGTCCCGGTCCCGGCGCGTTGCCGCCCGCTCCGGGCGGCGCCGCGCCGGTCGATTTCAGCCCCCGGCGCAATTACGGTTTGCGCCGGGTCGAAGTGCTGCCGGGCAATGTGGGCTACATCGACCTGCGCGAATTGCCGCACTTCGAATTCGGCGAGCCGAACGCGCCGGCGCGGCGCGCGCTGGAAGCGGCGCTGCAACTGGTGGTCGCGACCGACGCGCTGATCATCGACCTGCGCGACAACGGCGGCGGCTCGCCGGCCGCGGTCGGCTATCTGACCAGCGCCTTCACGCCCAAGAACGCCGACATCTACAACCGCTTCCGCCTGCGCCGCGGCGACAAGATGCTGTCGGAATCCGAAGCGCCTACGGACTGGTATCCGACCCCGCGCCTGCAAGTGCCGCTGTACGTGCTGACCAGCGCGCGCACCGGTTCGGCCGCCGAAGCGCTGGCGTACACGCTCAAGAACGCCGGCCGCGCGGTGGTGGTCGGACAGGCCAGCGTCGGCGCGGCCAATCCCGGCGGCGAGATTCCGCTCGCCGCCGGTTTCAGCGTGTTCGTCTCCACCGGCTCGCCGGTCAGTCCAATCACCCATGGCAACTGGGAAGGCACCGGCGTCATCCCCGATGTGGCGGTGGCGCCGGCCGATGCCTTGTCGACCGCGCAGCGATTGGCGCTGGAAGCGGTGCTCAAGCGAGGACTGGGCGGCGCCGCCGCGGTCGACACGCGCTGGGCGCTGGACGCGTTGCAAGCGCCGGCCGTCGAGGTGAACGCGGGCGACTACCTGGGCCAGTACGAACGCATCCAGATCGGCCAGGACGGCGGCCGGGTGATCCTGCGCAACGGCCAACGCCCGCCGCAGCCGCTGGCGGCGCTGCAACGCGATGTGTTCTTTGTCGCGGCCGATCCCAGCGTGCGCATCAAGTTCGAACGCGCCTCCGACGGCCGCGTCGCGGCGCTGGAAGTATTGCGTTCGGACGGTTCGTCCAATCGCTATCGGGTGCAGAACGCGCCTTGATGTCATGAGCGTTGACGTTGGTTCTGTCGAAGTTGTTGCTGCTGGGATGGTCGCTGTCGGGGTCGTCGCGATCGCGGCTGTCGCCGTCGGGATCGTAGCGTCGAGCCTGCGGTTCACAGCGTCACCGTCTCGACGTTCTGCTGAGTGCAGGGCGTCGCGGCCGTGGTCTGCCCCCTGTCCGACCGCAGTTGTCATGGCCGTCGACGCTCTGCTTCATCCCGTTGCGCAGCAGGACCCCACGCGCGGGAGCCAGCCCGATCGCGCCGCTCCCGCGCCTCGTCGCCACGATTGCATCGACGCGTTCGCCGCAGCGCCGACAGCTTGGGGTAGGAGCGGCGCAAGCCGCGACTGCGACACCCCAGCAGCAACCAAGCTTTCGACGCAGTCAGGAATCGGCGGTCGCGGCTCGCGCCGCTCGAGCGGTCGGATACATGCCTGCGTGCCGCGCCGAACCGGCGCCACTGAAATTCAAACCCTTCGCTGCGTCGACAGCCCCCTGTAGGAGCGGCGCAAGCCGCGACCGCGCCATCACGGCTACGACACCACTTCATGCCAGCGATAAAACCGCCGATCCGCCAGCGCCAGCAACTCGCGGTCCTCGACCGTGTCGCCGTAGGCATGCACGCTCGCGTAATCCTGCAAGGCGATCCGCTCGCGCACCCGCCGCGATTTCTCCGGGCCGCAGCAATCGCGGCCGAGGTAACGCCCGGTCAGCACGCCGTCGCGCGCCTCCAGGTGCGAGCAGATGCATTCCAGCCCGTTTTGTTCGCACCAGGCCGACACGAACAGCTCCAGATTCGCGGTGACCACGACCACCCGATCGCCGCGTTCGCGATGCCAGGCGATGCGCTCCAGCGCTTCGGGACGAACCTGCCGCGCGACCACATCGCGCAGATACTTTTCGGCCGCCGCGCGCACTTCGCTTTCACGGCGGCCTCGATAACCGAACGCGACGATGCGACGGCGCACCGCTTCGCCCGACACCCAGCCGAGCTTGTAACCGATCAGTACGGCGCCAGCAGCACACCGCCCCAGCGCAAGCGGCGGCGATCGACGCTGGCGCGCACGAACCCGGGAAAAGTTTCGCGCTCGGTGATGGTGCCGTCGAAATCGAACAGGGCCAGATCCATGCACGACGAAACCATCGCGGGCCACGGCGGCCCGCGCGGAGTCTAGCCCGCCGCGCTGATCCGGCGCAGCCACCGCCGCGCAACCGCCGCGCGACTCACTTGCGCACCGCGACCCGCGCCGGCTCGTAGCCGCGACCGTGCTCGACGATGCCGCGAATCTGGCTCAACGAAATCAGGATGCAGCCGCAGGCGCAGAAATCGCCGTGCCGCGCCGCCGCCTTGCCGTCGAGCAGATGCGCCGAATCGCCGGTCACGATCGTGGTCGGGCCATGCACGCCGCACTGCACCGCATCGCCCAGGCGCGCGCATCGCGCATCGACGCCGGCGTCGGGCGCCGCCTCCGGGCGCGGCCCGCCCAACACCGTGCCGCCGCCGCTGGTCGTATCGCCGACCGTGATCCTTTGCCGCATCATGACCCACCTCCAGTACCGGCTTCGTCAGATCCCGTGCGGGAAAACGTCGGCGCGCCGCGCGCGTGACCGAGCTTTCCGCGTTGTTCGACCGGGATCATGTCTAACGGTCTTTCCGGTTGCGATCAAGAGCAATTAATAGTTGCACCTCACGCAACCTCACGCTTTGTGTGCCCGGCGTCATAGGCCGGCGCCGAGCGCGATCGCCGACCCGGTAAAGGGCAATACGAGGTCGTAGGTGGGTGGATGCGGGGCAATCGCGCGAAATGCGACGGGCACCGTGGAAGCGGTGCCGAACTGGGTGACGCCGCGGCCGAGCAGTTGCGCCAGATCGTAACGACGGCCGCCGAATTCGAACGGCCGGCTGTCGATCAACAAGGCACTGAACACGTTGTCGGCGAGCACCGGCACCGTGCTGCTGCCGACCTGCGCGCTCAGCGTGGTGCCGACCACCAGGCCGGTGCGCCGAAAGGTCGCGATGCACTCGCCTTGGGCGAACGATTCGGGTCGGTCGAAATCGCCGGCCGGTTCGCGTTGCAGGTACACCGAGAATTCGCCGGCCGGGTCCAGGCCCAGTTTCAACGCGCCGTTGCTGACGCCCCGGGCGACGAACGGCCGCGCGGCGAAGGTGAAATGCGCGGTGGTTTCGCCGATCGCACCGGCGAACAGGTGGGCGTCGATGCCCGACAGGTGCAGGAAATAGCCGTAATCGGCCAGGGACTGATCGGGCCGGCGGTAGAAGCGGCCGGTGACGTACCAGGCCAGTTCGGCGGGAGACAACAAGGGCATGGACACACTCGCTGCGTGGGGACGGCGTGGGCCGGGCGCGACGCCGGGACGGCGTCGCATTCGGTCAACGCACGCAGGCAGCGACGGGAGGACACGGCCGGGGCGACCAATGTTGCGAACCGTGCGCCAGCGCTCACTCCGCGTGGCCGGATGCGAGGCGCCGGCCGCGCGACGGCATCAGTCGTGCGGCGGTGCTCGGTCGATCGCCGGCTTGTCGCTGGCGTGCTGGTCGCCGGCGTGTTCGCCGGCCGCTTGCTTGCCGAGCGCGTGCTTGCCGATCCGGGCCACGAATTCGTCCAGATCGGTGGCGTCGGTATTGGCCAGCACGACCACCGTCAGCCCCGCTTCGACGATGCGATACAGCTGCGCCTGCGCGCCCATGATCCGGCCGGGCCGCTTGACCGCGTGGTAGCGGCGGCCGTCGATGCGCACCGGGTAGGACCACACGCCGAAGCCGTAATCGTCCAGGCCCGGCGCGATCATCGCCGCGAGCGCCTTGTCGCCGACCAAACGGCCGCCGAACCACCCGTCGGCGAAGGTCGCCAGATCGCGAGGCGTGGAATACATCGCGCCGGCCGCGTACCAGTTTTCCGGATACGCCGGCAGGTCCGGCGTCAGCGCCTTGCCGTCGTCGCGACGGAAATAGGTGTCGGCCAGGCCGGCGACGATGTCGCGCTGATGCAGCACGCCAGTGTCCTTCAACCCCAGCGGATCGATAATGCGCTGCTGCAACACCTGTTCGTAGGGCTGGCCGTAGGCGCGCTCGATGATCAGGCCCAGCGCGATGTAGTCGCAGTTGTTGTAGTCGAACTTGGCGCCGGGCTCGTGCACCAGGTCGCCGCTGCAGTAATCGTCGGCCAATTGCCGCGCGGTATGCGGCAGCTGGTAATTCGGCAGGCCGCTGCGGATCGCCTGCGCGGCGTCGGTGACCTGATCGAAGTTGACCAGCCCCGAGGTGTGGTTGAGCAATTGCCGCAGGGTGACCCAGTCGCCGCCGCTGCCGCGGTAGTCGGGCAGATAGCGGCGCATCGGCGCGTCCAGGTCCAGCCGGCCCTGTTCGTGCAGTTGCAGGATCAGCACCGCGGTGAAGGCCTTGGTGATCGAGGCGATCTTGTACTTGGTCGACGCGTCGTTGCGTATCGCGAACGCGCGATTGGCCAGGCCGTATTGGCGGGCAAGCAGGGGCTTGCCGTGTTCTACGATCAGCACCGAGCCGCTGAAATCGTGCTGATGCGCGTAGTCGTCGACGAAGGCGGTCAGCGGCGCTGGATCGGCCGGTGCCGGCGTCGACTGCTTCGCGGCGGCTTGCTTCGAAGCGGCTTGCTTCGAAGCCGCTTGTTTCCAGGCCGCCTGCGCGCGATCGCGCGGCGCGGCCGCACCCTGCGCAAACGCGGTGCTGCTCGCGAGCATCGCCGCCAGGGCGGCGGCCGTGATCGTCTTGATCCGTAAACACCGCATGCCTGTGTCTCCCCTGGAGTTCGCCACGCGGGACGCTGCGCCAGCGAATGGCATCGGCGCAGTCCCGTTGCGAAGCAGGGATACGACCGGCGCGCGGCCGGTTGCAGGCGCGATCGCGCGGCGCGCGCAAGTCCAGCGGCGCATGCGACGATGCGGCCTGCAACGCAGCCGAGGCATCGCCCATGCAGGTCTATCTCGACGACGAACGCGCCACGCCCGAGGGCTGGGTGCGGGTCTACTGGCCCGACCAGGCCATCGCCTTGTTGCAGGCCGGCGAGGTCACCCGGATCAGCCTGGACCACGACCTCGGCGACGACGCCCGCGGCACCGGGTACGACGTGATCGTGTGGATCGAGGAAGCGGTGATCGCACATGGCTTCCGGCCGCCGCAGATCGCCGTGCATTCGGCCAATCCGGCCGCGCGGCTGCGCATGCAGGCCGGGATCGAGGCGATCGCGCGGGCCTGGGCGGATCGGGTCAATCGGGCCGGTTGAAATCCGGCGCGAAGGTCGCGGCCACGAGGTGGTCGATTCCGCCTGTCCGCCGCCAAGATCGCCACCGACAAATCGCGTCTCCAATCCAGTCACCCGCCATCCATGACAGATGCCACCTGTTGCCGCGACCGGCGCAAAACGGGACTTCCGGCCGCTGCATGGCGCAACGCCCGCTGCCACAGTAAGCGCCAGCGCACTTCGTTCAACGGACCTCGCCATGCGTCGACTGCTGTGTAGCCTGCTGCTGTGCCTGCCCTGGGTCGCGCTGCATGCCGATCCGCGCAAGGACTGGGACGGTTTCCGCGCCGCCCTGACCGAACAGGCGGCCGGACCGACCGGCATGTACGCGATCCAGGACGTCGCGGTGATCGCACCGAACCAGGCCGCGTATCTGCCCGCCGCGGCGCGTCCGGCCGATCTGCGCTGGACCCCGCAGCGCGGCGATGACCGCGCGATCGTGCTCCGTTATCGCGACGGCAAGGCGATGCTCGAAGGCAAAGGCCTCGCCGCGACCGACCTGCTCAAGGCCGAGGATCGCCAGCAGGCATTGCCGAACGGGCTGACAGTGCGGGTCACTCAATACGAAGATTCGCTCAAGGCCTGGCTGTACAACCCAGCGCTGACCGCGCAGCGCTTCAAGGGCCTGTCGTTCTTCCCCTACGACCCCAAGGGCGTGGTCACCGGCCGCTTCACCCGCAAGGACGTGCCGGTCGCAGTGAGCCACCTGGATTCGCGCAACCACACCGGGGTGATGTACTGGATCGGCGACGTCGCCCTGCCGATCCAGGGCAAGACCTACACCCTGCGCGCGTTCAACAAGCAAAAGGACTGGAAGCAGATCGACCACGTGCTGCTGTTCTTCACCGACAAGACCTCGAAGAAAACCAGCTACGGCGGCGGCCGTTCGCTCGAAACCCACTTCCCGGCCGGCGCCGCGCCGTCGTCGATGACGTTCAACTTGAACACGCTGTACAGCTTCCTGTGCGCGCATTCGCCGTACTACAACTGCCCGATCAACCTGACCACCTTCGTGCCGGTGGAGTTGAAGTACGGCGAGAAGTATCCGCCGTCGGGGAAGTAGGCTTGGGGTCGAAGTAGTCGCGAGGACGAAGTCGCCGATGGGTTCCCGCCCCTTTAAAAAAGGGGGGGCAGGGGGATTTGCTTTGGCTCTTGCCTTTGAACAACGACAGCGCAGAGCAAGTGCAAAAGCAAATCCCCCCTGCCCCCCTTTTTCAAAGAGGGAACAGCCCGGGCCAGTGCGGATTCGTCGGAATACGAGACTCGGACACGATGCGATCGGTGAGTCGTGACACGACGTTGATCGACCGGACAACACCCAACAGATCGGGCCGCCCAAGGGATAAGCGACAACTGCGCCCTGCGTTAGCATGAGCCCTCCCTCGCCTGCTTCATCAAACCGGCAACGCACTCGCCTCGTACTGTTCGACGAACTCCCCGCTCGGCGCAATCGGCGTGATGATGTCGATCAACACACCGTTGGGATCGGCGGTGATGAAGTGGCGCTGGCCGAAAGCCTCGTCGCGCAGGCTCAACAGGATCGGCAGGCCGGCGGACTGAAGCTGCGCATGCACCGCGTCCACGTCCTGCACTTCGAAGTTCAACAGCAAGCCGCCGACCCGGCCGCGCGCCGCCTCGGGGATGGTGTGATGCGCGCCGTCGAGCACGGCGAGATTGATCGAAGGATCGGCGGCCGATTGCAGATGCACGTACCAGTCGGCGGTGAACAGCGCGACGAAGCCGAAATGGGCCTGGTAGAACGCGGCGGTGCCGGCGACGTCGCAGGTCATGATCACCGGGTAATAACTGGTCACTTGCATGGTTGTGGGCCTCGGTTGAGTGACATACAGTCTGTATGTAGATTGAAATTAACATACAGGCTGAATGTATGCCAAGCCCGGATCGCCCCAACCCGCCCCGCAGCAACCTCGAACGCACCCAGGCCACCCGCCACGCCTTGCTCGAGGCGGCCCGCGTCCTATTCGTCGACAAGGGCTACGCCGACACCTCCACGCCCGAAGTCTCAGCCGCCGCCGGCACCACCCGCGGCGCGCTGTATCACCACTTCGTCGACAAGCGCGACCTGTTCCGGCACCTGCTGCTGCGCGAGGCGCAGGCGGTCAAGGCCGAAATCCTCGCCGCCAGCGCCGACGACCCGAGCCCGCGCCAGGCGCTCATCGACGGCGCGCAGGCCTACCTGCAGGCGATGACCGTGCCCGGCCGCACCCGGCTGATGCTGATCGACGGCCCGGCCGTGCTCGGCCTGGGCGACGCCACCGCGATCGACGACGACAACGCCGCCGACACCCTGCGCGAAGGCCTGGCCGCCGCGCTGGATCGCGCACCCGCCGAAATCGACGCCCTGGCCAAGCTGCTGTCGGCCGCGTTCGACCGCGCCGCACTGGAGATCGACGCCGGCGCGGAGCCGCAGGCGATAAGCGAATCGATGCTTTGGCTGTTGCGGCGGGTGTTGGGCGACGACGACGAAGCCGTCGATTGATCGAGCTGAAGCGACTGCGCGTGTGCGGTTGCGCAGTTACTCAAGCATCAATACTCAAGCATCTTCGCGTTCTCTCGTCGCACCGTCGCATCTCTACTGACAAACCCTGTCAGCGCCGCCGCCTAGCCTGATCCGGAACCGGGCACCTCCCCTGCCCGCACTTCCATCACGCCGGAGCTTCGCCATGATCGATTCCAACTTCGTCCTGCTGTACGTCGACCGCCCCGAGGCCAGCGCCGAGTTCTACGCCGGCCTGCTCGAAAAAACCCCGGTCGAGAACTCGCCCACGTTCGCCTTGTTCGTGCTCGCGTCGGGCATGAAGCTCGGCCTGTGGTCCAGGCACACGGTCGAACCGGCCGCGCCGCCGGCGTTCGGCGGCGCCGAACTCGCGTTCCAGGTCGACGACTACGCGCGGGTCGACGCGATTCACGCCGACTGGTCCGCGCGCGGGCTGCCGATCGCGCAGGCGCCGACCGATCTGGATTTCGGCCGCAGCTTCGTCGCGCTCGATCCCGATGGCCATCGTCTGCGCGTGTATTCGCGCGCGCCGGAGTAAAGCGCCCGTCGGCTCGCGCCATGCGCGGCCGCCGACGCTGCGCCGCGCGTCGAAGCTCAACCCGCCGCGCGCGCGATCCAGGCGGCGAACGCAGTCGCGCCGTCGCCGACCGGCTTCAACGCCAATCGCGTCAGCCAATAACCGCCCGCATCGAGCTCTACCGCGAACGGCTGCACCAGCCGTCCTTCGGCGAGCTCGCGTTCGAACATCGCCGGCGGCGCGAGCGCGATGCCCAGGCCCTGCAGCGCGCATTGCACCATGGTCAACGAGGAATCGAAGATCGGGCCGTTGATCGGCCCGTCCGGCACCGCGTCGGCGGCTTCGAACCACAACCGCCAGTCGTCGACGAAGTACGAACGCAGCAGCGGGAAACGCGGCAGGTCGGCGGCATCGCGCAACTGCGCGGCCAGCTTCGGCGTACACAGCGGCGAGATCGGTGCGGGCATCAGGAAATCGGCCTGCATCCCGGGCCAGGTGCCGCGACCGTAACGGATCGCGAAATCCAGGCCTTCGGCGGCCGGATCGACGCGATTGTTGTGCGTGCTCAAACGCACGTCGACCTGCGGATGCAGGCGCGCGAACTCGGCCAGCCGCGGCAACAGCCAGCCGCTGGCGAAGGTGCCGACCGCGCCGACGTGCACGACTTCGCGCGCGAGGCCGTCGCCGACCCGATCCAGCGCGGTATCGATGCGCCCGAACGCTTCCTGGATCGCCGGCAGCAGGCTCAGGCCTTCGTCGGTCAGGGCCAGACCGCGCGGCAGACGCCGGAACAGTTCGACCCCGAGCTGATTTTCGAGCAGGCGCACCTGATGGCTGACCGCGGCCTGGGTCACGTTGAGTTCGTCGGCCGCGCGGGTGAGGCTCAAGGCCCGCGCCGCGGCCTCGAACGCCTTGAGTGCTCCGAGGTTGATCCGTGTGTGCGCCATCGCCGCTCCAGTGCCGAACAAAAAGGTGAATGCAGCCGGACGGCCGCGCCATCGCGGTGGGATGCAAGGCGCCGCGGCGGACTGCGTCGACGACGCGCAATCACTGCGACAACGCGGTGTCCGCTGCGGCGCACCGCGTCGCGCATCGTCTCGCGTATCGAATGCGAGCCCGCATTATCGCCGCGATCGACGCAGGCGACGACACCTCAGTCGCGGCGGCCCGCCGCGTTCGCACCCTCGGCCACCGGCACCCGCCATCCGACCTCCGGCTCGCCGCCGAGTTCGGCCTTTTTCTCCAGCAGATACCCGTACCACTCGGCCTGCACCCGATCCAGCGGCCCGATCGCCGCTTCGAAGGCGGCCACCGATCCATCGCCGCGCAGCAGCTGCCGATAGCCGCGCGCGTACTTGCCGCGCTCGTAGTGGAACAGGAAGTGCGACAGGCTCCAGTACTCGATGTAGTGCACGTTCAAGTAGCGGCCGGAAATCGGCGGGCCGGTGTTGGCGATCAGATCGCGCAGCGCAATCAGCGCGCCGCGATCGAGATCGCGCTGCAATACGCCGCTGAGCGGCATGTCGGCGACCCACCAGATCGGGTAAGCGTCCGCATCGATGCTGCCGGGCGCAAGCACGCCGTCACGCAGGCGGCTGGCGCCGAAATAACTCGCCAGGCCTTCGTTCATCCACTTGGCCTTGGCGATCCCGGCGACTTCCGCGTTCAACTGATGGGTCGCCTCGTGCAGCATCCAGTGGTACGGATTCGCGACGCCGTGGCTATAGTAGGCATGGCAGTACGGCGTGCGGTAGTACGCCTCGGCCCAGGGCATGCTGGTGTTGTAGGCGGAAAATTCCTGGCGGTCGCGGTACAGGATCAGCTTGAGCTTGTGCTCGCGCCCGGCGTCGGCGGGCAATTGGAAGAAGCCGTGATACGCCCGGTACAGGCTTTCCGCCGCCGCGGCGACCGCCTGCGTGCCCGGCTCGGACGCGGTGCTGGAAACCGTGTAGTGCTCGGTTTCGAACGGCTTGGCGTGGGGCGGAATGATCGGCCGCGCGGCGGGTCTGTGCGCGGGTGTCGCCGACACATTCTTGCGCTCAGGGTCCTTGCCGCAGGCGACACAGGCCGCCACCACCAGACACGCCGCCGTCAGACGATTCCATCGCATCGCGTTCCCCCGTCCCATGACCCAGCTTGCATCACCGCGGGCTGGCTCGAAACCCCGAGGCTCGGCAAGCGGCCAGCTTCAATCGCAAGTGGCCTACCCCGCGCGCCCAGACTGGCCCTGGCCCGCGCACGCCGCACCGCGCAGATTGCCGCGATACCGCTCAGTCGAGCCATCGAGGTCCGCCATGACCATGACCGCCCGCATCGCCGGACCGCTTCGCGTCGCAACCGCACTGTGCGGCGTGATCGTCGCCTTGTCCGTCCTCCCCGCAGCCGCGCAACCCGCGCCCGGATCGGCCGGTGCCGACGAACGCCAACTGACCTTGCCCGACGGCCCGCGCGGCTTCGACTTCGAAATCGGCCGCTGGAACAGCGTGGTCAAACGCCTCAAGCGCCCGCTGAGCGGTTCGCACGACTGGGTCGAACTGAGCGGAACCACGGTGGTGCGCGCGCTGGTCGGCGGTCAGGCCAACATCGCCGAGCTGGATATCGCCGGCCCCTCGGGCCGCATCCAGGGCGTGTCGCTGCGCCTGTACGACCCGCAGAGCCGGCAATGGTCGATCCACTACGCCAATGTCGCCGCCGGCGCGCTGACCGCGCCGATCGTCGGCGACTTCAGGCACGGCCGCGGCGAGTTCTACGGCGACGACACCCTAGACGGCCGTCCGATCAAGGTCCGCTTCGTGATCGCATGCGAGCGCCGCGCGTCGTGCCGGTTCGAGCAGGCGTTTTCCGCCGACGCGGGCAAGACCTGGGAATTGAACTGGCTGGCGACCGACACGTTGATCGGCCCGATCGATGGCTCGTCGCGCTGAGCCGCATCGCCGGCACGACGACCGATTCGGCAAAGCCCGCCCCAGGCACCGCTCACCGCGCCCGCTCGGTGATCCGCGCCCGAAAACCGCGCTTGTCAACGCCTGACGCGGCGCGCGCATCTGCCTACAATGCCGCCCCCATTGCAGCAACGCGGCCGGTTTCATGGACATCGTCATCAACGAATCGCTCAAGGCTTACATCGACCCGTTGACCGCCGACGAGTACCAATCGCTGGAGCAGAGCATCCTCGCCGAAGGCTGTCGCGATGCGCTGGTGCTGTGGGGCGAGATGCTGGTCGACGGCCACAACCGCTACGGCATCTGCCGCAAGCACGGCCTGCCGTTCCAGACCGTGCAGAACACCCGCTTTCGTTCGATCGAAGACGTGCATCTGTGGATGATCGACCAGCACCTGGGCCGGCGCAGCGTCTCGGATTTCCAGCGCGGCATCTTGGCGCTGCGCAAGCGCGAGATCCTCGCCGAACGGCGCCGCGCCGAGGCCGAGGCGCAACCCGCACAAGAAAGCGAAACGCCGGCGGCCGTCGACGATCACGACGACAGCCCGCCGTGGTCGACCGATGCGAGCGCATTCGACAGCCGCGAAGCCCTGGCCAAGGCCGCGCGCCTGAGCAGCAACCAGGTCGGCCTGATCGAGAAGATCCAGAAACAGGCCACGCCGGAAGTCGTGGCGGCGGTCAAGTCCGGCACGATCTCGATCAATGCCGCCGCCGCGGTCGCCACCTTGCCGGCCGAAGAACAGCGCGCCGCGGCGATGGCCGGCGGCAGCGAGCTCAAGGAAGCGGCCAAGCGCGCGCGCGAATCCAAGCGCAGGCCGCGCGAACCCAAAGAGCCCAAAGAAGCGATCTCGCAGCCGCACGACGATGTCGGCGATAACGAACTGCACGCGCTGCGCGAGCGCGTCGCCGAATTGACCGCGGAGAATCAGGCCCTGCGCGAGGAGATCGCTCAGTTGCAGGCGGCGCTGGCCTGAGTCGGACTGCGCGTCCGCATCAGGATTGACCGCACGCGCAGCGCTTCAGCCGACGATGCGCAGCGCAACGGCCGGGGCCTCGGGCGGATCGGGCGAGGGATTCGGTCTACGTTCGAGCGGTTCTTCGACGTCCCATCGCACGAAACGGACGATGCCGATGCGCTCGCGCAACTGCGCGGCGACCTCCGCCAGCACGTCGGCCACCGGTGTTTCGGGCCTTTTCACGAACGGCTGCGCCAGCAATCCCTCGATGTCACGCGGCGCCGACGCGGCGATATGCAAAAGCATGTCGTTGCCGAACCCATCGAACAACGCGGTTCTCGCAGCGAAATCCGTTTCCAGGCCGAACTCCACCAGCACGCCGATGCGGCCCTGATGGACATAGCTGCGGATCAAGCGGAAGGGATGGAACATGGAGGACGGCCCATCGAATCGATCGTCCGCAGCTTATCGGCATTCGATCGAGGCGGCCAACGGCGGCCCCGATCGAAACAGGTTTGTCGCGAAGCTTACTCCGCCGGCTTTTCGCACTTCCCATCGCGAAACAGCGCCCATTCCTCGCACACGCGTCCATCGGGCAGGTTGCACAGGCCGTACTGGCCGCCGTCCTTGCCGGTGCGGATTTCGAGCTTGCCGCCGAGCGATGTGCAATGCACCGAGGCCGGGTTGGCCATGCCGACGCGCGGTTCGGTCGGCTTGGCCTCGGCGGCGGGCGATGCCTGAGTCGGCGACGGCGCGCTCGCCTGCGCCTTTTTCGAGGTATTGCATGCGGCCAGGCCCAGCGTCAGGCCGATCAGCAGGAGCGGAAGACCACAGCGATTGGTCAGGCGATGGCGATTCATGGCACGGGCACCGTTGAAGTGGCGATCACTATAAATACCAGCCGCGTCATGGCGCGGTGACGCACGATCCGCCGCCAGTCGGCGCGATCGCCAAATTCGCGCGCGCCGATCAAACCTCGCTCCTGCCACTGCCTCGCTCCTGCCGAAGATCGACCCTTCACCGCATCAAGCGGCCTTCAACAACGACTGATACGCACCGAACCCCGCCATCGCCCCGGCCGCCAGCGCCAGGGTCGCGCTCTGCATGGCCGCGGCCGCATCGCCGGCGGCGAACACGCCGCCGACGCTGGTCGCCTTCATCGGATCGACGCGCAGGTAGCGGCCCAGCGGCCCGTCTTCGAACTCGCAGCCCAGTTGCTCGGCCAACGGGCTGGCCATGCGGCTGGTGGGCGCGGTGAACAAGGCGGCCAGTTCGATCACCCGGCCGTCGGCGAGCCGCACCCCGTCCAGATGCGGCGCCGAGCCCAGCAGTTCGACCACCGGCACGCGTTCGATCACCACCCCGCGATGGGCCAGATGCGCCGCTTCGGCGTCATCGGGCTCAAACCGGTTCTGGGTGAAATACGTGGTCGGGCCCCAGTCGGGAATCATCCCGGCCTGATGCGCCGACAAGGGATGATTCGCCAGCACGCCCAGGGCGCGGTCGGCGTATTCGAAGCCGTGGCAGAACGGACAGTGCAGCACCGACACGCCCCAGCGTTCGCGCAGCCCCGCGATCGCCGGCAATTCGTCGCGGATGCCGGTGGCCAGGATCAGGCGCGATGCGCTGCGCTCGCTGCCATCGTCCAGGGTGACGGCAAAGCCGCCCTCGTGCGGGTGCGCGGCGGTCGCGGTGGCGTTGACGAACTCGACGCTCGGATAGGCGAGCAATTGCGTCCGCCCTTCGTCGAGAATCTGCGCGGGCGATTTGCCGTCGTGACCGAGCATGCCGTGCGCCGCCGCCGAATAGCGATTGCGCGGCAAGCCGGCATCGATCACCAGCACCCGCCGACGCGCGCGCGCGAGCTGCAAGGCCGCGCTCAGGCCGGCGAAACTGCCGCCGACAACGGCTACGTCATGACGCATGACCACCACCTCCGATTTTCATATGACGCCTGCCGTGCAGGCGTTGGGCATGAGCGGCCAGATCGGCCAAGGTAAGCGTGGCGAGGCGACGATCGAGCACTTGCTCGGCTTCGCGCATCGCCTCGTCGAGCACGTCGACCACGGCGCGCACGATCAGGCACTGCGGCGCATCGTGCTTGGCCGCGAGCGGCACCATGCGCTCGCCGAGCGCCTGCTGGATCTGCGCCAGGCTGACCTGATCGGGCGCCCGCGCCAGCCGCCAGCCGCCGCCGTGCCCTTTCACCGAACTGACCACGCCGGCCTCGCGCAGACCGGCGAAGCTGCGGCGGATCACCACCGGGTTGGTGCCGACGCACGCGGCCATTTCTTCCGAGGTCATCGGCTGCTCGGGCCGCTCGGCCATGTGCAACAGCACGTGCAGGGCGACGGACAGGCGTTCGGGTGTTTTCATGTAACTTACGGTATTACGTGAAAACACCTGCGTCAACTGCGCCGCTCATGGCGTCGTCATGCGGGCCTGCCCCGCCGCAACGATGAGCGCGCGCAAGCGAGCCAAGAACGAACGCGATTGGCGATCGGGACCGATGTCGATGAAGCGGACGAAGCCCGCTCATCCCCACACAAGGCAACGCCGCACGGCTCGCGCCGCGCGGCGTATTGGCAAGCTCGACAAAACGGTCGCGCTGCCCGCTTAAGACGCGGCCTTCAGCGACGTCTCCAGCGCCATGTGCTGCTGCATGCGATCGGCCCACTGCACGTCCGCCGAGGCCGGCGGGAAGGTGCTGATCATGGTCAGCGAGGCGTCGACGTAATCGGGAAACTGCCCGGCCCACTGTTGCGGGTCGTTCGGCAAGGCATGGGTCAGCACGGTGGTCAGGTTGACCAGGGAATGACGCGACAGCAGATGCGGGAACCACTCGCCGGCGACATAGAACGCGGTGCGGAACCCGGTGCCGACCGCGCGGTAGTCGAACTGCGACGGCGGCAGCGACGGCACGTAGTCCCAGTAGTTGTAGACGCGCAGGCTGGCGCTGTCGGCGATGGTCTGCGCGTAGGCGGTCTGCCAATCCTGCGTGCCGACCATCGGGCTGGAAAAATTGAGATTGAGCGAGGACAGCGGCTGGCTGATCGCGAGATCGAGCGAGAACAACTGGCTCAGGGCCGCGCCGAGGCTGTGGCCGGTGACGTACACCTGATTGGGCGCGTACTGGTCGAGCAAGGCGAACAACTGCTGCCGCATCGACTGGCTCATGCCGTCGCCGACGCTGTCGTAGATGCCGTAGAAGCCCGACGACACCCGCGGCGTGGGGCTGATGCTGCCGTGGGTCGGAACGAAATCGGTGGGAATGAAATGCACGTCCTCGTAAGCGTCCATGTCCGAGTCGGTGCCGCGGAACGCGAAGATGTACGTGCCCGGATCGTTGATCGCCTGGAACACCAGGCCGTACTGCTCTTCCGAACCGCTGAACAGGATCGAATCCCAACCGGTCCACGCGCCGACTTGCTGGTAACCGTCGGGCGAGGTGAACGGCTGGCCCTGGTAGTAGTCGTAGGCGGCCTTGGAGGCGATCGCCAGGGCGATGGTCAGGGCCGGATCGAGTGCGGGCTGGGCGTTGCCGATCGGATTGGGGCTCATGAAGTTTTCCTCGTCGAAGGGAAGACCAATGCACGACCATGCGCGCGCCGCATCGGCGCTACGCGCGACGGCATGCGCGCTGCGGTCGCATCGCCGCATCGCCGCGTCGCGACAGCGAACATGCCGTCGGGCCGCGGCGCGCAGCTTTCCTTACAACGCGAAACAATTCGGCCTCAGGCCACTGCGCGGCGTGCAAAAAAGGCATGGCGGTGTATGCCGCCATGCCTGCCCTGGTCCGGCCCGGGCTTGCCCGGCATGGCACCGACGCGCGCCGGCGCGGCGCGCTCAACCTGCCGCGGGGCAGCGCGTGTTCAAGGCCGTGAACAGCTGCACGTTGGCATCGAGCAATGCCGTGGCGAGCGCGCTGTAAGCCTCGTTCTCGGTGCCGTTCCAGTTGATCGAGGACTTCGACGCGCGCACCAGGAACGGCGGCTGCCCGTCGATGCTGGCCTGGTACACCGCGACCGGCACCTTCGTGGTCTGGTTCTGGGTCAGGTACAACTGCTTGAGCTGCACGCTCACGCCGGGCAAGCCGGCGCTGTCGGCCGGCTTCAGCCCGGCCTTGCGCAACTGGGCATCGACCATCGCCGGTGCGTCGTCGAGGATCAGCTGGTGACGGCCCAGGCCGCCCACGCCGCCGCCGGGACGCGCGTCGGCGACCTCGACCAGGCGATAGCCGCAACGCAACGCCGGCATCGAGCGCGTGTTGTCGAGCCGGCTCGGATCGACCCGCACCTGATGCACCTTGGTATTGCAGGCCGTCAGCGCTGCCGTCGCGGCGATCGCGACGGCAGCCACGCAGCGGCGCGGATTCACGGCGAGCCCTGACCGGCCGCCGCCGCGGGCGCAGGCGCAGCCACGGCGGGCGCGGACGGCATCGCCGCGACCGGCTGGCCGCTGATCGGGTTGTACGCGGTGATCGACTGCATCCAGTTGTTGCCCACGCGGGTCCACACCGACTCGCTGTCCGCGCGCAACTGGCGCCCGGCAAAGCTGCGGCCGTTGAGGCTGGACTTTTCGCCGCCGCTGACCTTCTTGGCCGATTCGGCGCGGCCTTCGCTGGAGAAATCGTAGACCAGCATGTCGGTGACCTGCTCGATGCCGCGGTCGACCAGCGTCTGCAATCCCGGCTTGCCCAGCGCGATCCAGCGCTTGGCGTCCTCGTCGGCGTTGCTGCCGTCGATCTTCTGCATCGGGATATTGAACACGTAGTTGCGGCCGAAGCGCGCACGCACCTTGGGCTTGCCGTTGGCCTTGATCTCGCGATGCACCATCTGCGCGTTCAAGCTGACCGACATGGCTTCGAAATTGTTGGACAAGGTATAGCTGGGCGTGATCACGAACACGTCGGCGGCGGTGGTCGCCGCCTGGGTCGCGGCCACGGCCTCCCACGGCGATTCGCGCACGGTGATCACCGGCTGCGGCGAGATGCCGGCATTGACGAGCTTGGCGCGCAGCGCCTTTTCCATCTGCTCGTTGAACCGGTAGTCGACCAGCAGGTTGCGGATTTCGGCCACGCGCTTCTCGCCGTTGGCGACCTGGGCGTTGTTGATGGCCGAACCGACCAGCGCGCCGATCAGGCCGAAGGCCACGCCGGCGTTGGGCGGCACGGTGACCCCGATTTCTTGCTGGTGCAGCACGATCTCGACCGGCAATTCCGGCGCGATCGGCATCGGCAGCGTCTCGATCTTGGCGGCTAGGCTTTGGAACGGCAGGCACGCGAAGGCGGCCAGCACGAGTACACGCTTGATCATGTTTTCCCCTGAGTAGTGCGTCAGCATCCCTGCCCGTCGTCGGGGCCGAGCGGCCGCCCTTGCGGCGGCGGGAAAATCATTTCATGACCACGGTCATACCGCAATTGAGATTCTTATCAAAAGTCCGAGGATCGGGAGTCGCAGGCCAGCCTGCGATTCCCGGTCCCGAACCCCTAAACCCCAGGCCCGAATTCCGGCCTCAAAGCGGCGTGTCCTGCAGCACCACGTCGTCCAGATAGAACGAAGCGCCGATCCCGGCCGAGCCCGACCCCACCACCACGATCCACACGCTGGCGGTCAGCGGCGGCGGTACCACGTCGGCGACGACCTGCTGCCAGTCGCCACTCAAGGCCGGCAGATAGACGTTGCTGACCGAGGTATCCGGGTCGCCGGTCGCCGCGCTGCCGTCTTCCTTCGCCCAGCGCAACTGCACCCGCGCGTTGGCGGTCGGCAGCGGCGTGCCGGCGGCGTGCTTGACCCAGAAGCTCAGGCGCTTGCTGCCGCCGTCGGACCGATAGCCGGGATGATTGGCGACCTGCACGCCCCAGTAGCTGTCGTCGGCGGTCACCTGCAAGCCGTAAGCGCCGCCATGGGCGACGCCGACGCGGGCGATCTGTGCGCCGTACCACTGGGACCACAGGCCCGCCGACGCTTCCAGGGTCGCGGTCGGGGTATCGATCACGTTGAACAACGCGCCGTCGGTGGTGCTGCCGGCATCCTGCAGATACGGCGCGGCCTGCCACACCGGAAAGCTGATCGCCTCGCCGTAGCGCTTGGCGAAGCGCCACGGGCCGTAGTAGTGGTTGTTGGCGAAGCGGTTGTTGTTGTTGAACATCACGTCCTGCTGCACCTGCTGCACCGTGTACGGCGACCAGGCGATGTTGTCGGTGCCGGTCGCGTACAGCGCCTGCGCGCCGCAATAACCCGAGCTTCCGCACGGCACCACCGCGGGATCGAAGTAGAACTCGTTGTTGCTGACCTCGATGTTCTGCGCGCGCCAGCGGCAATTGGCCTTCAAGGTGGCGTCGCTGCCGATCTGCGTGTAGCACGGGTGCAGGTTGCTGACCGGGTCGGGATAGACGCTGGGATGCGCCGGATCGGGACGGGTGATCACCGAGGGATGCACGAACGGCGTGCAGTACGTCGAACTGGTATTGCCGTTGGAATTGCAGAAACGGTTGGCGTTCTCGTAGATGGTGATGCCGGAGAAGTTGTTTTCGAAATAATTGTCCTGCACGCGCAGTTGGGTCGAACCCGACACCGCGCTCGCCAGCCGGCTGTCGCCGCCGGATTCGGACAGGTAGATCGCCGGCGCCGGCGAACCGGTGTCGCGGTTGCCCGAGGCCCAGGCGTTGTTGATGAAGGTATTGCTGCGGATGGTGGCGTTGTAGCTGATTTCGTACCACAGCCCCACGCCGTCGTTGTCCTTGATGTAATTGCCTTCGAACAGGAAATCGATGTTGTTGGTGTCGGCCCACAGGCCGGTCCCGTGATTGCCGTGGACGTAGTTGCCCACGACCTTGGCCCCGCCCACGTCCCAGAACTTGCCGCCGCCGGTGCAGCCGCAGTGGGTCGAGGTTTCCCAGTCGTCGGTGTTGTTGCCGGTGATCTCGTTATGGCTCAGCTCGATGTCGACGATCGCCGACCGGCCCGGCACTTGCTCGCCCGGCTGCGGCGCGGTGCTGGGCACCGGCGGCTTGTACATGCTGAAACCGTACTGGCCGTTGTCCTTGAGGCAGTTGAAGCGGACCGTGTTGTGGCTGCCGAGGAACACGCCGGCGCCGTCGTTGCCGATGATGGTGTTGTATTCGATGGTCCAGTGGTCGCCGGCGTCGTGGTTGACCACCGCCTGGTCGAAATTGTCGCGGCCGCGGCCGAAATTGCGAATGGTCAGGTACCGGATGGTGACGTTGCTGGCGGCGCGGGTGAAGGCGTACAGGTTCTTGTTCTGGCCGTCGAGGATCGCGCCGGGCGCGCCGAGGTAGACGTTGTTGTCCTGGGCGATGATCTGGCCGTAAATGTCGTCGCTGAAGGTATGGACGCCGGGTTCGAACCAGAACGTGGTGTTGGCGCGGCGGAAGTCGATGCCGCTGTTGTCGCCGGCCGGCACCCGCACCGCGTTGGCGGGCATCGGATCGGGATTGCTCAGCAACGCGGTGTTGCCGCAGATCTGCGCCGGCGGATCGGCCGGCCACAGCGCGCCCAGGTGCGCCTGGCCCTCGCCGCCCACGCGCGCCTGCGCGGCGGCGGGCATGGCGATCAGCGAGCCCAGCAGCAACGCCGGCAGGCTCAGCCAGGCAAGGCGGGTATGAAAGAAGCGATCGGGTCGTTCGGTGGCCACTGCGTGAATCCCCATGATGGCGAGCGTTGCGAAGATGGAAGGCCGCGGCGCGATGGCGCGTGGACGCCTCGATGGCGACGCGCCCGCCCGCGCGGGCCCGACCAGCGCGATATCCCACGGCATGCGCGCAGCCGATAGTGGTCGCTGTCATGTCTGGCGGGTGATAGCGGCGATGCTGTGACCGAAATCGCACTCCATCGCGATCTCGGCGAACCCGGTCGCCTCAACTCCCTCGCCCGGGTCGCTCGCAGTGGCCTGGCATCGACCAGCGGGTCGCATCGATGCGTTCGCGATTGGCCGCGATTGCGTTTCCAATCGCCCGCGATCGCGAGCAGGGTCAATTGTCGTCGCCGAGCAGGCGGCTTCGCGATGTCGGCACATCGCCCGCCGAGCGCCTTCGCTAACGTGCGCCCACCCTCCGCAGCACACAAAGGAATGGCCATGACCCATCGCATCAATCGCTCCCTGGTTCCGTTCGCCCTGTCCGCACTGACCGTGTGCATGAGCGGCAGCGCGTTCGCCGCCGGCCCGGGCAACGCCGCGCCGCAGAGCCTGGGCGGCGACAACATCCTCACCCGGATCTGCGCGCGCCAGTTCGAAATCGCCCAGCGCACCGACATGGAATCGTTCCGCGACTACGACGCCGAAACCTTCCGCGCCGTCCACGACGACCGCGCCATCACCGTATTCGACAGCGGCGCGGTCCGCATCGGCATCGACGCGATCATGACCACGCTGGCCAGCCATTTCTCCGGTCGCGAAGCCAAGTGGAGCTGGACCGAGCGCTACCGCGTCGTCGACGGTTGCAGCTCGGCCTACATCCTGTACGAAACCACTTACGAGATTCCGCGCATCGGCTACAAGCAGAAGGCGCTGACCGGGGTGACCTACAGCCACAACGGCCTGCGTTGGCTGGCGATCGCCGATCAAGGCACCAAACTGCCCTGAACCAGGCCGCACACCGCACAAGTGTCGATGCAGGGATAGACGAAAAGGCGGCCTCGGCCGCCTTTTCTTATCCGACATGGATCCGGCGGCCTCGGCCGCCTTTCGCACATGACAGGTATCAGATGGCCTCGCCCGGATTTTCGGATACCGTGTGTGGCAAGGCGGCTTCGGCCGCTTTTTTCCTTTGTGCATCGCATAACGATCGCCGTCGATCACACACGACACGCTGCGCCAATGTCGAAAGTAACGGCTCCTGCCATGCAACCTCTGCCGGCCTGGACGCATCACTTTCATCGACGCAAGCGAACAACCCGATCGCCGCCATCGTCGCGATGATCCACCCGCCCCGCCGCCACACTTGAACCGCACCCGGAGTACCTCCCATGAAGACGATGCATCTGCTGATCGCCCTGCTGCTGTGCTTCGCGCCCGCGGCCCCGGCCGCCGAATGCAAGGACACCTCCAGCTACGCCAAGGCCCGCGCGATCGTCGAGGACTTGAACCGCATCGTCGCGCCGAACGGCATCCAGGAGGCCTACGCCACCCGCATCGGCGGCGTCGAGCAATGGATCAACGTGCGCGGCCAGGACAAGGCCAACCCGATCGTGCTGTTCGCCCACGGCGGCCCGGCGGCGCCGTTGATCCCGGCAATGTGGCAGTACCAGCGCCCGCTCGAGGAATACTTCACCGTGGTCAACTGGGACCAGCGCGGCGCCGGCAAGACCTTCGCCTCGCACGATCCCGCCGCCTATGCCGACACCCTGAAGATCGATCGCTACGCCGACGATGCGATCGAAATCGCCGAGTACGTGCGCAAGCGCTACGGCAAGCGCAAGCTCATCCTGATGGGCCACAGCTGGGGCACGGTGGTGGCGATGACCGCGGCGCTGAAGCGGCCGGACCTGTTCTACGCCTACGTCGGCATCGGCCAGGTCATCAACGTGCGCGAGAACGAGCGCATCAGCTTCGAATTCGGCCTGCAGCAGGCCAAGGCGCTCGGCAACACCGAAGCGGTCAAGGAAATGGAGACGATCGCGCCCTACCCCGGCAACCAGCCGATCACCCGCGAACGCATCATCACCGCGCGCAAGTGGGCGCAGTACTACGGCGGCATGACCGCCTACCGCAACGAATCGCCGTACTACTTCCGCGCGCCGCTGCTGTCGCCGGACTACAACGATTGCGACCGCGCCGGCATCGACCAGGGCAACGAATTCAGCCTGGGCCGGATCCTGCCCGAATTCCTCGACGTCGATTTCACCAAGGTCAAGGAATTTCCGATCCCGGTGGTGATGTTCATGGGCCGCCACGACTACACGACCCCTTCGCAGCCGACCGCCGACTGGCTGGCGCGGACCAAGGCGCCGTACAAGCAGGGCGTGTGGTTCGAAAACGCCTCGCACATGATCATGTGGGAAGAGCCGGGCAAGACCCTGGTGAGCCTGCTGCAGTACGTGCGGCCGCTGACCGACGAAGCGAAGGCGAACGCGGGCAAGCGTTGAACGTTGCGGGACAGGCGCGGTTTCGTGCCTGTCCCGAAGCCGGCCGCAGCGCGCAAAGCGACAACACCCGCATCGGTTTCTTGTATCGCCCGGGATGTTCACCAACCCGAGATGCGCGCGAATAAGTTTCCGCAGCTGAAATACGCCTCGCCGCGACGCGGCGTGATGCGCGTCGCGATACGGCCCGATCGCGAACCGCCGCGAAGCAAACACGATATTCAGTTTTATTAAACGTCGATCGGCATCACAACACACTGGCCTGCGCGACCGGATGCCTGCGTTGGATAGTTGTCCCCGCAGCGCTTTTCCGACATCGGATGTCTACGGCTTCCGTGCGCAACGACTCGAGCCCTCAGGACGATCTGCTTCGCGCGGTCGCCGCGGGCCGTTACGCGCAGCTCAGTCCGATGGAACAGCAAGTGCTGTTGGCGGCGGTGCGCGGCGCCGAGGACAAGCAGATCGCCGCCTTGCTGGGCTGCTCGATATCGACCGTGCGCACGATGTGGCAGCGCATATACCACAAGACCGGCGTGACCTCGCGACGCAAACTGATCGCCGCGGTCTGGACCGAGACCGTGCGCAGCCTGGGCGGTGTCGTTTTTTAAGCGACATGAGTTTCACCCGGCATTCTGTTACACCATCGTCCATGAAAACCCCTTACCTGCCATGGATCGGTGGAGCCGTGCTCGTCCTCAGCGGCCTGGCACTGGTCTACGTCTTCGCACCGCAATCGACCACCGCGCCGCGCGAAGCGGTGACGATCGGCGAACCCACCGCCGAACGCAGCGGCGACAGCGACGCCGACCTGCAACGCATGCAGGCGCAGGTCGCGTCGCTGCAATCGCAGATCAACGCGATCGAACGCCGCGGCGATCCCGCATCCCAACGCGGCGTCGCCTCGATGGCCGACATGCGCCGCCAGATCGCCGCCGACGAACAACGCCACGCCGCCTATGTCGCCGGCCTGCAGGCTTCGTTCCAACTGGAAAAAGTCGATCCGCGCTGGTCGACCAAGACGACTTCGCGGCTGTGGGATGCGATCAACCAGGCCGATGCGATGCGCGGCGCGGCGCGCAATGTCGAATGCCGCGCCAGCACCTGCCGGATGGAACTCGCCGACGACGGCTCGGGCCGGGTCAACAAGAGCCTGCCGCTGTGGTCGCAGCAACTCGTCGATGTATTGCCGCGCATGGTCGGTCAAACCGTCGTCAATCAGAACGGGCAGACCCAAACGGTGCTGTACCTGATGGGGCCGGACCCGGCCTCATCGCCGGCACCCAAAAGCTGATACCGAACCATCGCGACCGATGTGCGCAATGCCTGGGTGGTTTCCAGGAAGGGGGAATCCGCGACATGGAACTCGTCCACTAACCCTAGGAGGTATCGCATGAAAATCAACGCATGGATCACCGCCGCGGCGCTCGCGGCGGGAGTGCTGACCAGCGCCGCATCGATCGACGCCCGCGCCGCCACATCCCAGAACCTCAGCACCCACGGCTCCGCATGCAGGAACTACAACGCAGCCGAAGCGCTCGATATCGACTACTTCTACCGCGGGGTGCGCAACATCAGCGCCGATGCGCGGTCGGTCATCTGTCCCATCACGACCCATCCGGTGACCGGGCCGACTCGCAGCTTCTACGTAGACGGCTCCAACTCCGGCGGCGTAACCACCACCTGCACGGTGTATGCCTACAGCTATACCGGCGCGCTCCTCAGCTCGTCCAGCTTCAGCACCAGCGCCGCTACCTACGACTACCCGGTCTCGCTGCCCACCGTCAGCTTCTGGAGCTTCACCTCGATGGTATGTACGCTTCCAGGCAACGGCAACGCAGTGATTTTCGGCGCGTTCTCGGTCGACTCGTAAGCCTCGTGGCCCGGCGGCGCGCAGTGCCACGCGGCCTTGGCTGTGATGCAAACCCGCGGACGCCGGCTAGCCGATCAGGCCAAGCCGGTGTCCGTTGCGATGAGTGCGGAAGATGCCGCGCGCGAACACGCCGCCGAGCCGGCACGCGCGATCTGCCTCAACGCTGGCTGTCGCGCTCGCGGCAGCTCAGGCTGGCGTACTTGCCCTTGGGCAGGTCGTTGGCGATGTCGAAGCCCTTCAACTCCGCGCCGGGGTCGTCGAGTTCGCTGTAGGTGCAGGCGTTGTCCTTCGCGAACGCCTTGAGCGTGTCGGCGGCGCCGTTCAGCCTCACCGTCACGCCGACGCCTTCGCTGACGCAGCAGCCGACGTAGGCAGTCATGTATTCCTCTTCGATCACCACCAGCGTGTGACCCATCAGGGTCGCCGGCTTCTTCATCAACCGGTAATCGGTGTAGTCGGCGCGTGCGCCCGGCCTGGCGTCCAGATAGCCCGCGCGGATGTAGGCCTGCAACGCCGGGCCGGACGGAGCCACGCGCTCGTGCCGCTTGGCGTCGAAGCGCAAGGCGTCGATCAATCCGCTTTCCATCGACTTCGCGTCCTGCGCGCTGGCGAGGGGCGCGGTGACGACGAGCAGCGCCAGGGCGGCGCAGGTGATTGCCTTGATTTTGGATTGCATGCGAGGTTCCTGCCTTGGAAGATCGCGTCCAGGCACGCAGGCGCCGGACGGTGTGTCGGTGCGGCGAGCGCGGCCGCGCCACCGCTTCGGTGAGCCGGAAGATGGCATCGCGCTTACCGCCGCGAAAATATCAACCGGATCGGGCCGTCATTCTACAGACTGCGCCGCGTTCTTGGCCCGCCACGCGCCTGTTGTCTTGGCGGCATCGCGATTGCCGGCGTAGACGACGACGCGGACGATCCGCGTCCGCCGCATTGCCGGCGCGCACGCCGCGCCGCATAAAAAAGGCCGGCGCCTCGCGGCGGCCGGCCTCGATCGTCCCGCGCGCCAGGCTCAGCCGCTGGACTGCTGCAGCTGGATCTTGTGCTTCGTGGCGTAGGCCATCTGCGCGTCGTTCAAGCCGCTCATCTGGCTGTCGAGTTCCTTGCCCAGGCGCTCGAGCTGCGCGCCCAGCGGCGCGAACTGCTCGTCGCCGAAGCCGTCCGGCAACGCGGCGACCTTCTGCATCGTCTCGTAGATGCTGTCGGCGGTCTTGAGGTAGGCCACGGTCTTGTCGCGCAGCGCGACCGCATCCTCCGGCGGCGGGAAGGTCTGCACCTGCACCAGCACCTGCGCCAGTTCGGCGCGCGCATGGCCCAGCGGGCTGGCGTACTGCTTCATGCCCTTGCGTTCCTGCAGCGAGCGGGTGAACGCCTCGCCCTGTTCGCCGGCCATCCAGCGGTTGATGTATTCGGTCGCGCCGTTCCAGGCCGAGACGTTGTGCAGCAGGTACTCGTCGGGGGTCATGGTGCTGCGGCCGCCGCTGGAGCAGGCGGCGACGAACAGCGACAGCAGGCCGATCAATACGAGGGAACGAAACTTCTTCAAGACGATGTCCTTTCAGTGGGGTGAATGCTTCCGATGCCGGACCGCGCCCATGCGCGATCCGCGAGTATCGAAGCCGATGACGAACGCGGTCGTCCCGACCGATCGCGCGCAACCTCGCGCCGCCGTGAGTCGCGGCGGCGTCGATGTCGGCGGAACGGTGCGCGAGCCGCAAGCGCGGATTCGCGGGAACGAACGCAAGGGCGATGAAATCGCCCAGGCATGGTAACCCGCGGCTGTTCGGCGACCAAATCCGGGCGCGGACACGGCCGACTCGGCAAATGCGGCGATCCACGGCGGCGGCGGTCGACACGGTCGATCCGGTCATGCACACGCCGTAACCAATGAGCTCCAGCGCACCATGCCGCAGCACCGCATCGGCCCAAGGGCCGCGCCACGCCGCCTGTTCGCGCTGGCGACGCGATGGTTTCGAATGGCTGGCCGTGGCTAACCGTTGCTCACGATCCGCCGGTGTTTCCAGCCGTCCGTCGCCTGCTCGTCAGTGAATGGCGCGCGCGATCGATCGCGCGATCGCGCGTCACAGTCCGCCGGACCATCCAGGACTAGGCTGACTGCAACAACAGGCCGGCGTGGATTACAGCCGCCTTTCACGACAGCCCCCGCGCCGCCCCAACCTATTGTCCTGCGCTCGTACGAGCGCCAACGGGAGCGTGCGATGAAACCGATCCGCCGAAGTCCAACGGCCCACAACCCTGCGTTTATCCGCGACACTTCATCCGCCCGTCGGTCGCCGCGACGATGCATCGTCGCCGGCGTGTGGCTCGCCGCGTCGCTTGCGTCGACCGCCGTGGGCGCGGTCTGCACCGTCGATACGATCGACCAGAAGACGGTGGTCAGCGCGACCGTCGTGCTCGGCCTGAGCGAACACTGCGAAGCCACGATCCCGGCGTTTCCGGCGCCCTTCACCTGCGCGACCGAGTTGATCGGCACGCGCTCGGGCGGCAGCGACTCGTACCATCTGTACGACACCGGCATGGCCGACCTGGCCGAATGCGGCACCGAAGACGACATCGACTACTGCTATGCCGACGGCGCGGCGCCGCCGTCGCAGATCGCGTTCCAATGCATCGTCGAGATCCACCGCGCCCTGCTCGACCTGTTTCCGGCGACGGCGCAATCCGCGTGCGGCTGCTCTTCGCTCAAGCACGCCGGCAAGTAACGAGTCGGCGACAACGACGGCCCGAAGCACTGGCCCTCGCCCATAGGTGCAATACCCAACCCGCCTCCCCGGGCCCACCATCGGCGCGATCCATTCCGTTGTCGTCGAACAGTCTCTGGGGAGGCGCTCATGTTCCGCAACACCCTTACCGACACGCTCACGCTCGTATCGTCCGGTCTGGCCGATGTTCGTCGCCGGTCCGCATCCGTCTGCGGCCTCGCGCTCGCCGCGCTGCTGCCGATGGCGGGTGGCGGCGCGCTGTTGATGCCCACCAGCGCGCAGGCCCTGGATTGCGGCAGCAACAATGGCTACACCTGCCTGGGCACGGCCAGCCAGTACGCCGGCGGCTTCAGCCCCGGCGTGGGCAGCGGCGGCTTCGGCGGCGGCGACTGCATCGCCACCCGCACGCCGGTGGTGTTCGTGGCCGGCAACGGCGACAGCGCGATCAGCTTCGACATGCCGCCCGCCGCGGTCAGCGGCTACGCAACGCCGGCCAATTCGGTCTACGACGAACTCAAGGCGCGCGGCTACAACGATTGCGAACTGTTCGGCATCACCTACCTCGACGCCGACGAACGCGGCGCGCCGCAGAACAACTACCACCAGCCGGCCAAGTACCAGACCCTCAAGACCTTCATCGACAAGGTGAAGACCTACACCGGCCGCAGCCAGGTCGATATCGTCACCCACTCGCTGGGTTCGTCGATGACCCTGGCGATGCTGAAATACCACGGCTACCAGGCCAGCGTGCGCCGCTTCGTCAACATCGGCGGCGGCCTGCGCGGCCTGCAGACCTGCCTGAGCACCGGCTACCAGTCGCCGTATGCGCCGACCTGCAACGCCGAAGCCTATGTGTTCCCGTACGACTACTACACCTTCGGCCTGTACCCGAGCAGCGGCGTGGCCTATTACGGCTACAACCGCTGGACCGGCAGCGGCAGCAACAGCCTGCGCGCGATGCCGACGATGTACAGCTCGATCTCGTTCTACACCATCACCGCCGGCCTCTACGATCAGGTGCAGTGCTTCACCACCAGTTATTCGGCCGGCTGCAGCAGCGGCGCGCTGTTCAACGCGGCGAGCAACGTCAAGGCGCAGGTCGACATCGGCGTGGGCAGCAGCGCCTACGCCTACGACTGGAACTGGAGCGACGGCAGCCCGTACAACGCCGGCGGCGGCGACACCAGCAACGGCGTCGGCCATTTCCGCTCCAAGACCAACGCCGGCCGCATCGTCTACAACATGCTCGCCACCACCTGCACCACCGGTTGCGCGAACGGCTACGTCGGCGTCAACGGCCCGGCGGTGAATCGCTGATATCTGCGCGCTCGCGTCGCGGCGCCGGCACGCTCGTTCGTGCCGGCGCCGCGATCGCCGCTCAGCGAGTCATCCGGATGGCCAGCAGCAATATCGACAGGCTGTTGACGTACGGGGTCATCTGATCCTCCGGCGAACCGCCGGCCGCGGCAAAGGCGTCGCAGGCCCCGGCCGGATAGGCGTTCGCGCCGAAGCCGCTTTGCACCACACCGTTCGCGGTGCCGACGACCAGAGCGCGATACGGCGCCAGCAGCGCCGGATCGGCGTCGTACGCCTGCAGCGCATAGCGCATGAACACCGCCACGCCGGTCGCGTAATTGGCGTAATCGTCTCCGGGCGGCGATGCGGTGTAAGGATCACTGACGCCGATGTCCAGCCACGGCAACGGATAACGGCCTGGCGTCGCGCTGTAGCTGCGCGGCTGGTACACGTTGTCGAATACGCCCTGGACGATCTTCGGATACAGCGTCAACGATGCGGGCGGTGCGCCGGTCCATGCCGCCTTCGACTCGCGCAGCGCTCCGAGCAGCAAGCCTTGATCGCCGGTCCAGAACAAATCCTGGCGGAACATCGCATCCCAGTACGATTGGCCCTGGTTCGACGCCACCGGCGCGAACGTGGAAACGCGTTCGCGCATCAGCGCGCCGCTTTGCAGCTTCGACAGCAACGACTCGGCCGGAATCGTGTCGGCCATCCACTGGTCGAACCACCCGACCTGTTTGATCCAGGCCGCCCGGCAGGCGGCCACATCCACGCCGCTGTCGCGGAATATCTGCGCGTACGCCGGATTGAGCGAGGCCTGGTGCAGCCGCAGGCTCAGCAGCGTGTAGCCGCCGTTGGTCACCGTGTTCTGCGCCGGATTGAGATACGGCGGCGACCAAGTGTCCAGCACGAATTTGACCGGATACGGGTATTGGTCGGTGGTGATCGGCGAATTCCACGCGCCGCCGCTGAAGCGCGGCGCGATCCAGGCATTGGGCGGCGCCGGCGGCTGCGGATCGGGCCGGGTCTGATCGATCACCTTCCACGCGTTGGACGTACCGGTGTTGTTCGGGTTCGCCGCGGCGAACTTGTCCCAACCGGGCAAGGTGGCGAACGGGTAGACCGCCTTGGTCGGCGTGAGCGACCAGCCCGGCCCATGCATATAAGCCCAGGAATTGATGGCGATGCGGACGAAATCGTCGCGACGGCCAGGGACGAACCCCTGGTCGGCAGCGCGCAAGGCGGCGATGCCGATCCAGCCGAAGTCGTCCCACCAACCGCCGTTGTTCATCGGATTGAGCCCCTCCATCGCGGCGACTTCGCAACCCGAACTGTCGAAGCCGGAGATCGCGAAGAAGTCGACGAGGGTGTCCATCGCCCAGGCGGTGCGCCATACGTTGCGCGCGCTCGACCACAGCGGAAGGATCGCGTTGACCAGGCGCACGCATTCGGATTGGTAACTCGACGCATCGGCTTGCGGGGCCTGCGCGTGATCGTTGTCCGCAGCCGCTCTCGGATCGTGTTCTGTCGTATTCATGAGGTGCCCCTGGTTGCGTCGGGAATTGAACGGCCGGGCATGAACATGCGGGTGGCCGTCGTGGATCGCGGCATCGCGGCGGCGACCGCCGGCGAGCCAACATGACGAAGCCGTCACCCATCCGCTTGATCCTGTCCGGCGCAATCTCGCCGCAACGCGCCAGCGTCGCCGCGCAAGACCTCGATAAGCACGGCAAACCCGCCCGGTTACGGCCATCGGACTTGAAACACGGCATTCGCCGCGACGGCGGCGCGGCGTGTTCATCGCCCGCGTTCAACGTCGCGGCGTCGCGGCATCGCCACGGACCGCGCAGCATCGCTGCGCGGTCGCGGGGGCTCGCCAGGACCTGAGCATGTGTACGATCAGCCAAGAGCGGCCGGTTCGATCCAATCGATATCCACGTTGGTCAAGGCCAGCGTGAACGAGTTCATGATGGCCGGCGCGCTTGTATGGTGATCCTTGCTGGTGCCGTGCCAGGCGTACAGCGGCTGCGCGCGATGCCCCGATTCGGGATACGGCAGCGGGCACGAACCGGTCAGCCCGTTGGGCGTCGGCCTGGGGGACATCATCACGCCGCCACCGATCATCACCGAGTGAAGGACGCCATCGCCCGAGGCAAGATGCTGGATGACGTGATCGTGATGGGCGCTTTCGCGGAATTCATGCACGCGGTATTCCCAGGCAAGCTTCGCGCTGCCGCGCGGACGCAATCCGATCGCATACGCGGTCAGGTTGTGTGGGCATTTTTTGACCACGTGATGACTGTAGACCGCGTAGTGGCAGCGCTCCTGCGGCGGACCGGGCTTCGCGCCGACGGGACAATAGCTCATTCCGCCCAGCACCGCGGTATCGGCCAGGGCCGTCTCATGCACCCTGCCGCCGCCTCCGGTGAAAAGATAGCCGTCGTTCGGCGCGAGCTTGAAGTAATGATCCTCCTTGAGCGCATCGCTGGACTGACTGAAGATCCGCACGTCCCATTCGTCGTTCGGATCGTACAAGGCGATCACCCGGACGACGTGCTCGACCGCGGAGCTGTCGTCGATGCTCTTCATCAGCACATGCCAGCTCCAGCGCTGGCCGTTGCCGGTGCCGGCCACCGACGGATGGCTGGCGATCAGGAAATTGCCGGCCTTCTGCCTCACCGCCGACGCACCGCCACCGAGGATCTTGTAGCCCGCCGGCAACTGCACGCTCGTGTCCAGCCGCTCGCTCGGCTGGCGGAAGTATTTCTCGAACAAGGTCAGTTGCATGTTCGGCATCTGGGTCATGCTGCGGATCTCGCGCGCCAGCGCGGCGGCGGTCTTGAGCGCCCGGTTGATCAGGTGCTGGCGCAGGCCCGGCAGTTCGACCGTCGGAATGAAGACATCGTTGACCCACACGTCCTCGAGCAACTCGGCCAGCGCCGCGATGGCGATCGGCGCATTTCCCTTCGCCTCCTCCTTCACCTGCGCCACGGTCTGCGGCAGGCGCAGGATGTCCCACACCGCCTTGTCGTAGGACCGATCGATCACCTGCCAATGCGCATCGGGCTTGAGGCTCGCCAGCCACAACTCGCTGGGCAATTCGGCCATGCCGCCCAGCACCGACACCGACAGGGCGACGCTCTGCTCGTTGAACTTGTAATGCGTGACCGAGGAACCGGCGCTCGCCTGACTGTCGCTGCCGCGCCCGGCCCCGGCCGCCGAACCGCCGCCGCCCATACCGTGGTACGAGGCCGATGCCGAGATCGCCCAATCGGTGGCGCGGCTGACCGCTTCGTCCAGGGTGCGCTGATTTTCGCTCGATGTGCTGCTGGCCTTGGCCTCGTACTTGTACCAGCCGCCGAGCAACACCCGGCAGAACACGTGGCTGCCGAAGGAACGCAGGAAGAACTCGGCCGCGGCGCGGCGTTGCGCCGTCTGCGCGGCGGGAATCGCGTCGATCGCGCGCAACCCGGCCAGCGCCGCGTCGCTGAACGCCAATTGATCGCTCGGCAGGTCCATCGCCGCCTGTTGCGATTTGCGGTAGTGGGTCTTGATGCGGGTGGCGATCTGGCGCGCGGTGGTCGAGCTCTCGTCGCGCTGGCTCTGCTGGGCCGCGGCGTAGTTCGCCATCAGGCTGAAGGCGCCGATGCCGGACCCTACGAACGCCGCGCCCTTGGCCGTGGCCGAGGCGGCGAACGCGGAGGCCGAAGTCTCGAAGCGCTGCGCCGCCTGCTTGCTGGCCTGTTCGCTGGAATAGTCCAGTTGCACATTGGTCAGCGCCGAGGCGCGCAGCAGACGGCCGCCCATGTTGAGCACGTCCGAACCGGTGGCCTGCTCCAGGCTGGCGGCGGTCACGCAGAAGCCGCGCAGGATCTGCTTCTCGTCCAGCAACTCGGCGATGCTGCGCGGCCGCTTGTCGAGAAACTCCTCGAGCTTCTTGGCGATCTTGTTGTGCAGGCCGAGTTCGATCTGCTCCAGGGTGGCGCTGAGCTTGTCCAGGCTGGCGAACGACAGATCGACCGACGCCAGCAAGTCCTTGGCCTTGCATTGGGCGAGGATGCGCTCGAGTTCCGTGCGGCTGAGCTTGACCATCGCATCGCGCTCGGCGCCGGTCGCGGCCAGGCAGGCCTGGCGCAACGCGTCCACCTCGTCGATGGCCTTGGTCAGCTGCGCCTTCTTTTCGTCGAAGGCCTTGCTGTCCTGCGCCGCGCTGCGGCCGTTGGCGCGATCGATGCGCGCCTGCACCGTGGCCGCATCCAGGTCCTCGATCGCCTCGGCGGTCTGCTCGTGAGCCAGATCGGGCTTGTCGCCGCGGATCTTCTTGAGCAACGCGAGCTTGCGCTCGGGCGTGTGGCAGGCGCGCTGCAACGACATCAGCGAACCGATGCCAGCATCGCGCACCAACTTGATCTGTGGGGTGCGCAAGCCCAGCTCGCGCAGGAAATTCTCCAGCGGAATGACTTGCGATTCTTCTGCGATTGCGACCGGCATACCTCTTCCCCCCGTGAATGCGCCTCCACACGACGTGGAGGCTGCGTCTTGATAACGGCGATCACTTGTCCATGTGAAGCCGTCGATATGAAGCCATCGATGCGAAGCGGCGCATCGCAACGCCGAGCCGGCAAGCGCGGCATGAGGGCCATCGCAGCGGCGCCCAGGCCCGACTCGCGATCGCTCCGGCACCGCGCCGTCCGCTCGCTTTTGTGACTTCAATTGCAAATCGAAAGCGTGCGCACGATCGGTGTCCGTTACCCCGCCGCCGCACCGTTCGAACAAAGAACGCTCGATCCGGATCGGTGCGGCCAACCGTCGACAGCGGCGATGCGCCGGCGCGATGGATCGCCGATCGCCATCACACAGGGGAGTACAAACCGATGCGCTACACACGCCGCGACTTCATGACCACCGCCGCCACCGCCGTGGCCGGCAGCATGCTGCCGCTCGGCTCGCTGCTAGCCGCCGGCCCCGGCACGCAGGGCTCGGACCCGACCGCGCGCTATCGCCGTCACGACGTCGCCACGCCCGAAGGCCAGCGCATGCTGATCAGCTACGCGCGCGGCGTCGAAGCCATGCTCAAGCTGCCGGCCGAGCATCCGCACAACTGGTTCCGCAACGCCTTCACCCACTTCCTGGATTGCCCGCACGGCAACTGGTGGTTCTACGTGTGGCATCGCGGTTACGTGGGCTATTTCGAACGCAGCATCCGCAAGCTCAGCGGCGACGCCAGTTTCGCCATGCCGTTCTGGGACTGGACCCGACACCCGGAAATCCCGGCCGCCATGTTCGACGGCGTGCTCACGCCCACCGACGGCGCGTATTCGCCGTTCACCGGCAACCTGCTCAAGTTCACCGAGTTCGTCAAACCCTCGCTGCTCAAGTACTGGAACAGCCTCAGCGGCGAGCAACGCGCGCAACTCAATTCGCGCGGCTACCCGACCTTCG